>JACQWT010000502.1 GCA_016209145.1 Deltaproteobacteria bacterium
CCGTCGCTCCCGGCTGCATGACCCTGCGAAAATCCGATCGGCCCCTCTCGCTGGTGGCCGCATGCTCCTGCAAATCGGCTGGCGGCATGACCCTGCGAAAATCGCCTTCAGGTGGCGGCATGAACCTGCAAACCGGCACTCTGGCCGTACTGCTGCCCCGCGTCGCCGGAGTGCTTCAGGGCCGGCGCATCATCCTTCCATGATGGCCGCCGAGGGCAGCAGGCCCGCGTCCGAGCAGGCCAGCAGTTGTTCCCGGGAATTTGCTCGCTTCGGTAGCATTTCAGGCGGAACAAGTACTTGTTCGCGGCAGTTTGCTACCGAAACGAGCGAATCTGGCCGAACAACTTCGCCGGCGGGCTTGCCGGGGGAGAAGGGGCACCGTCAGGTGGCCTCGCCGAGGTCGCGGCCCCGAAGGCGGTGAGCACTCGGCGCCTGCCCAACCCGCTGCTGCCGCCGTAGTGCTTGCCACAGCGCCTTCGGGACATGGCGCGACACGGGCCCGGACCGCGGAGCATCCCGCCCGAACAAGATGCGCCGGCCCTGCGGTGTGCTTGCTCCAGAGGTGGTTGCCCGCGCTGTCGAACTTGGGCGCGAAGATGCTTGACATGGCCAAGTTTGTTGGCCATGATCGGGATCGTGGCGCGAGTCAACATCGGCGAGTTGCGCGACAACGCCAGCCGCTACGTCCGCCAGGCAGCAAGCGGCGAGACCATCATCGTGATGAACCGCAACCGCGCCGTGGCGGCGCTTGGCCCGCTCCCGACCGCCGGTGAGTCCAGGCGCCTGTTCGGCTGCCTGCGCGGGACGGGGCACGTGGCGGGCGACCTCGTGGCTCCGGCGACTGCCCCTGACGAGTGGTTCCGGACTTGAAGTATCTGCTCGACACGCACGTCTGGCTCTGGACGGTGCTGGCTGATGCCCGGGTGAGCCGCGCCGTGCGTCGCACTCTGGCCGGGTTGCCGGCCAAGCAGCGGGTAGGGATCGCCTCGATCTCGTTGAAGGAGGCCGCCTGGCATCTGGCCAGGGGGCGGGTTGTCGTCGTCGGCATGCCCTGGCCTGAGTGGCTCCGGCAGGCCGCGCGCGCCCCGCAGCTCGAGATCCTGCCATTGACCGTGGAGGTGGCGATCGCATCGGAGGCTTTCGGGTTGGGCTTCCCGGCGGATCCGGCCGACCGCATCATCGCGGCCACGGCGAAGATCGGTGGCCTGACGCTGATCACGGCCGACCGCCCGATCCGCGCCTCGGGCGAGGTCGCGACGCTCTGGTGATGAGAAGTCGGGGCATCATGGCGACACCCCGCGCCGCTCGATCACTCACGGTGCGAGCTTGAGGAGGAACATGTCGCCCGTGAGCGGGCCGCCGCCGAAGTCAACCGTGCCGCCGCCCAGGCTACCCGTCACGAGCGCGTTGCCGGAGGCGTCGGCGGCGATGCCCCAGCCCGATTGCCTGTTCACATCGCCGAAGCGCTTGCTCCAGACGTGGTTGCCCGCGCTGTCGAGCCTAGCCACCAAGATATCCTCCAGCCCCGCGCTCGTCAGCGGCCCGCCGCCGAAGTCCACCGTGCCGTAGACGTAGCCCGTCACGAGCACGCTGCCCGAGCCGTCGGCCGCGATGGCGCGGCCCGCCTGTGCGTCGGCGTCGCCGAAACGCTTGCTCCACACGTGGTTGCTCCACACGTGGTTGCCGGACGCGTTGAGCTTGGCCACGAAGATGTCCTGGCTGCCCGCGCTCGTGAGCGTCCCGCCGCCGAAGTCCACCGTGCCGTAGAAGGTGCCCGTCACGAGCACGTTGCCCGAGCCGTCGGCGGCGATGGCACGGCCCTCCTGTATGTCGGCGTCGCCGAAACGTTTGCTCCAGACATGGCTACCCGCGCTGTCGAGCTTCGCCACGAAAATATCTTCCATGCCGGCACTCGCCAGCGTCCCGCCGCCAAAGTTCACCGTGCTGAAGAAGTAGCCGGCGACAAGCGCGTTGCCCGAGCCGTCGGCCGCGATGGCACGGCCATACTGGCCGAACGCGTCGCCGAATCCCTTGCTCCAGACGTGGTTGCCGACGCTGTCGAGTTGGGCCACGAAAATGTCGTAGCTACCAGCGCTCGTCAGCGGCCCGCCGCCGAAGTCCACCGTGCCGTAGACGTAGCCCGTCACGAGCACGCTGCCCGAGCCGTCGGCCGCGATGGCGCGGCCCGCCTGTGCGTCGGCGTCGCCGAAACGCTTGCTCCACACGTGGTTGCCAGACGGGGTTGCCGGACGGGTCGAGCTTGGCCACGAAGATGTCCCCGCCTCCGGCGCTCGTGAGCGGCCCACCGCCGAAGTCCACCGCCCCCGCAAAGCCGCCCGTCACGAGCACGTTGCCCGAGCCGTCGGCCGCGATGGCCCAACCGCCCTGGCCGCTGGCGTCGCCGAAGCTCTTGCTCCAGAGATGGCCTCCTGCGTTGTCGAGCTTGGCCACGAAGATATCGTAGCCGCCCGCGCTCGTGAGCGGCCCGCCGCCGAAGTCCACCGTGCCGTCGAAGGAGCCCGTGACCAGCGCGCTGCCCGAGCCGTCGACCGCGACAGAGTACCCGATCGAGGCGCCACCGAACGCCTTGCTCCAAAGCTGCGCTCCCGGCGGCACGCACTGACTGCTCCGGCACGAGTAGCTCGGCACGCAGTCGGGATCTCCCGCGCAAGCGCTCGGGCACGTGGCCGCCAGGCCGTCGCACAGGTACGGGTCGCAGCCCCCGCCCGTGCTCGGCTGGCCGTCCGCAAGGAAGCCGTCCGCCGGGCAGTCCTTGCCGTTGCCTGGGCAGCTCTCCTCCGCGTCGCAGTCGCCGGCCACGACCCGGCAGACCACGTCGTTCGCCTTGAACCCGTCCGACGGGCACGCCGGGCCGTTGCCTGGGCACTTCTCCGCCACATCGCAGTCGCCGGCCAGCGCGCGGCATTCGACGTCGTTCGCCTTGAACCCGTCGCTCGGGCACGCCTTCCCTACTCCGTCGCATGCCTCCGCCACGTCGCAAGCGCCGGCCGCCGCCCGGCACTCGGTGTCCTTGACCTTGACCGCGTCGCCCGGGCACGCCTTCCCTACCCCGTCGCATGCCTCCGCCACGTCGCAGGCACCGGCGGCCGCCCGGCACTCCGTGTCCTTGACCTTGACCGCGTCGCCTGGGCACGCCTTGCCCACACCGTCGCACGCCTCCGCCACGTCGCAGGCGCCCGCCGCCGCCCGGCACTCCGTGTCCTTGACCTTGACCGCGTCGCCCGGGCACGCCTTGCCCACCCCGTCGCACTTCTCCGTCACGTCGCAGGCGTCCGCTGCCGCGCGGCACTCCGTGTCCTTCACCTTGACCGCGTCGCCCGGGCACGCCTTGGCCACGCCGTCGCACTTCTCCGCCACGTCGCAGGCGTCCGCTGCCGCACGGCACTCCGTGTCCTTGACCTTGACGGTGTCGCTCGGGCAGATCCCCGAGACGCCGTCGCACTTCTCGGCCACGTCGCAGGCGCCGGCGGATGCGCGGCACTCTGTATCCTTCGCCAGCGGCGTGCAGGTGCCCTGCTTGCCGGGGAGATTGCAGGCGTCGCAGGCGCCGCCGCACGCCTTGTCGCAGCAGTAGCCGTCAACGCAGAAGCCGCTCTTGCACTCCGCGACGCCGGCGCAGTTCTTGCCGTTCAGGAGCTTGCCCGTGCACTTGAGCGTCCCGGGGTCGCAGTAGAGGCCCGGAGCGCAGTCGGCCTGCACCTGGCACGCCTTGTCGTCCCCGCAGCGCGTGGGGCACGGGCCTTGATTGCCGCCGCAGTCGATGTCCGTCTCGGTGCCGTCCTTGATGCCGTTGTTGCAGTTGACGCTGCCCCCGCAACCGTTGTCGCCCAGACCGCAGCTCAGCCCGAGCTGCCAGCAGGTCTTGGGCGTGCACCCGCACAACCCGCCCTCGCAGACGCTGGGCGCCTGACAGTGCACGTTCTTGGTGCACTCGACGCACGCGCCCAGCCCGTTGCAGTAGTGCCCCTTGCTCTCGTCGCAGGCCGTGTCGACGTCCTTGGGCGGGAACGACGGGTCGGCCAGGCTACACTCGTTCTTGGTGCACTGCTTGCCGTCGTCGGGCAGGTCGGTCGGATCGGCGAGCACGCTCGTGCCGCCCTTGCCATCGCACGTGACCTTCTTGCAGTCCTTGGCGCTCTGCACGTTGGGCGGCGCCAGCGCGCCCTCCGGCGTGCTCTCCAGGGCGCACTTGTTGCCGGTGCAGGTCGCCGTCTCGCAGGGCTTGCCCGCCGGGCACTGGTCCGGCGAGTTGCAGTCCACGCACGCCCCCTTGCCGTCGCAGTACTTGGTCTTGCCGGCACACGGGGCGTTCAGCACCTTGGACGGGTGCTGCACCGCGCCGCCGGCGCACAGATCCTCGGTGCACTCCAGGCCGTCGTCCTGGATGTCGCCGTCGTTGACGATCGAGATGACGTTGCCCTGGCCGTCGCAGATCTTGTCCTGGCAGTCCGCCGGGATCTGCTTGCTCACGTGCTTGCCGTGCGCAGCGTACGCCCAGCCGCACAGGCCCTTGGCGCAGGTGCGCGTGCGGCAATCGTCGTCCGCGCCCAGGCAGTCGCCCGGCACGCCGCAGCCGCACTTGCCGCCCAGGCACTCGAACGCGAGGCTCTGGCCGCACGCCGCGCCGTTCGCCAGGACCGCATGCTGGGGCTTGCCGCCGCTGCACGAGTCGGCGGTGCAGTCGTTGCCGTCGTCGGGCAGATCCGCGTCGTCCGCTGCCTCCTCCGTCGCGCCCTGGCCGTCGCACACGACGAGCTTGCAGTCGTGGTCGGTCTGCAAGATAAAGGGCGTGCCCTGCGGCTGATACACCAGGATGCAGGTGTTGCTGATGCACGCGCGCTGCCGGCATTCGTTGTCCTGCGGCAGCTCGACGCAGTCGCTCGGCACGTTGCACTTCACGCACAACGGGTTCTGCGGATTGCCGTTGCAGACGCGGCCGCCGCTCTGCTTGCACGGCGTGCCCAGGGGCTTGGGCACCTCTACCGGCACGCCCGCGTTGCAGTCGTCCTCGGTGCACTCGTTCTTGTCGTCCGGCTTGTCGCCGTCGTCCGGCAGATCCGTCTGGGCGCCGTCCTCGTCGCACCACTCGATGCGGCAGTCGCCCGGCACCTGCGGGACGCCGGGCGGCAGTTGCCACACGAGCTTCTTGTTGACGCACTTGCCCACGGCGAGGTCGCAGGCGTCGGCGGTGCAGCCGTTCTCGTCGTCGCAGCTCTCCTCCGGCGGGCAGTCGGCGGCGCACGCGCCGTCGTGGCAGTAGCCGTGACCCTTGCCGCTCGTGCACGGCAGGCCCTCGGCGGCGCCGGGATCCGGCGCCGCGGCGCCGCCCTCGGCCGGGCACACCCACGGCTTGCACTGCTCCTCGGTCGGCGGCGCGTCGCTCGGGTCGGGGACCACCTGCTCCTCACCCGCCGCACACTCCCGCCGCTGGCAGTCACCCGCCGTCTGCTCGCCGTCCGGCATCGGCCCGTCAGGCGCGCTTGCGAGCTCGCACCGCCCCTCGGCCGAGCAAGCGCCGAGCCGACAGGGCGGCTCGGCCGGGCACTCGGCGCTCGTAGCGCACTCCAGCTCCCCGGTGCCGCTACGCGGGAGGGCGCACCCGAAGAAGCCGGCGAGCAGGGCGGCCGTGGCGGCAGCCTGCACCCGAGGCAGGGGCCCGGCGCCGGGCCCCCCGGCCACACGCGGCTTGGAAGCGGCGCTCATCGAGGAGCCTCGGGGCCGTGGGTCACACGGCAACGGTCATTGTGTCACGACTGGCAGGCGCTCGGCTAGCCCGGACTGCACATTGCCGGGCCATGCGACCCGGTCCCTACTGGGCCGGCTGGGGCGGCTCGATCTGCGCCGGCAGCGCCCGGCAGGGACGGGAGCTCGTCTCGCAGCCGCAGGTGTTGCCGCCGAGATCCTGGAGCACGGCCGGGCGCCCCTGGTACTCCTGCGCCGCGAGATCGAGCACGTTGCACGCGAACGCCGTCCCCGCCATGGCAAGCGAGGCGCCGAAGCACGCCGCGCCGGCACGGGCGTTCGCCTCCAGAAGCGAGCCGCTCAAGCTCGCCGTGCTCGATCCCTCGTAGGCGCCGACGACCAGGCCGTCGCCGAACAGCCCGTCGGCGGCCAAGGCCTGACGCACCACCGTCCCCTCGATGCTCGCCTCCGAGTCGCCGACGATTATGCCCGCCACGCTGCTCGCCTCAACGACCGAGTGCCGGATCGTGGCCTTGGCGGCCTGGCCGGTCCCGGTGGTGCGCTGCACGGCCATGCCCATGCCGTACAGGCCCGACAGCTTCTCCGGCGAGGTGGCGCGCACGAGCGTCGTCTCGACCAAGGCGTCCGTCCCGGTCAGGAACACGCCGATCTCGTAGCTCTGCTCGACGAGCGAGGCGCGCAGCTCCAGCGTGCTGCGCGTGCCGGTCACGAGGTCATCTTGGCCGCTCAGCCCGCGTCCCAGCCGCCCGTCGTCCTGGGGCAGGGTGTCGCGGATGACGGTGCCGTCGATGACGGCGTCGGCGGCCTCGAACGAGATGCCCGCGGCGTGCGCTTGCTCGATGACGCTCGTGCGCACGGTCAGCGCGGCGCGCAGGTCCTGTCCCGGGACGCCCTGGGCGTGGACGCCGCGGCCGTTCTTGCCCGCGACCGGCAACGTCTCGCGCACCACCGTGGCCTCGATGGTTGCCCGGGACGCGCCCACGAGCACCCCGAGGTCGTGGTTGCGATCGAGGAGCGAGCGACTCAGCCGCACATCGGCCTGCGCGCCCGTGGCGGCCGAGTGCTGGATGGCGATGCCGCTGCCGCGCTCGCCCTGGTCGGCGTTGGGCGACGTGTCGCGGATGACGGTGGCATCGATCGCCGCCTCCGAGGCTGCCACGAACACGCCGGCATCGAGGCTGCGCTCCACGACCGAACCCCGCAGCTCGAGCTTGGCCGGCCCGGCCGCGCCGGCCGCGGTCTGGGCGACGACGCCGCGGCCGAAGCGCCCCTCGGCGTTGGGCAGCGTGTCGCGCACCACGCACGCCTCGATCGTGGCATCCGAGGCGTGCGCCAGCACGCCGACCTCGTGGCTGCGCTCGATGACCGAGCGGCGCAAGGTGAGGCTCCCGCGGCTCTTGCCGTCAAGGTCGTCGCGCACGTCCACGCCCCGGCCGCCGCCTGCGGGCGGCGCGGCGGTTTCGCGCACCACGGTCTCCTCGATGCTCGCCGCCGCTCCTTCGACGTACACGCCTCGCTCGCGCGTGCTCTCCACGAGCGAGCGGCGCAGCATGGCAGCGCTCTCACCGGATGCGCCGAGCACGTCGAGGCCATGACCGAGCACGTCGTGGATCCAGAGCCGGTCGAGCAGGACGGGGCCGGCCCCCGCGATGGAGATGCCGGCGGACGCCGAGCGGATCGCCAGGGAGCGGATCTCGGTGCCGGCGGCGCCGGCCCCGACGCGGATCGCGGCGCTCGACTCGCCGCTTCCCACGATCTCGACGAGCTCGGGGCAGCGCCCCCAGAGCCGCACGGCTCGGCCCTCGATCGCTAGATCCTCGACATAGCTCCCGGTGGCCACGGCCACGACGGCCTGCGGCGCCGCAGCGGCAATGGCCGCACCGATCTCGGTCCAGGGCCGCTGTGGCGTACCGTTGCTGTCCTGGCCGGCATACGCGGCGTCCACGTACTGCGTGCCCGGCTCGGCCGGGATCCCGGCCCACGGCTCGTCTCCGCAAGGGGCGACGGGCCGGCACTCGCTCTCGCCCGGCACGGCCATGGCGCCCGGCAGGCACGGCTCGGCCGGAAGGATGGCGTTGCAGCCGCGCTTGCCGTCCGGCTCGAAGCCCTCGGCACAGGCGCTCTCGGGGATGCCCGCCGGCTCGCACCGGCCGCGGCTCGCCTCGGTTTCGCCCGCGGCGCAGCCGCCCGCCCGCGTGCCGGCCTTCTGGCAGCCGCCCCCGACGAGCGGTGCCTCGCCCGGGGGGCAGGCACCGGGCGGGACCGCACCGGCGTCCGCCACGCCGCCCGGTGCGGGCTCGCCATCGGTGCAGCCGCCCGGAGCCGCGAGCAGCAACACGGCCAGAAGCGGCCCTGGGCGCGCCCTGAGCATGGTCACGCCGGCATGATACCAGGACGTGCGCCAACGCTCGCCGCCCGTAACCGTTCACGCATTCCAACACCCGGCTCGTCAGGCGGCCGCGAGCGCGAGCGCGCCCGGAGGCCCGGGCCGCAGCGTACTCCTGTACGCGAGGACCCGGGCCGAGGACGCAAGCCGCGATCGCGGCCGACTCGGCGAGCC
>JACQWT010000503.1 GCA_016209145.1 Deltaproteobacteria bacterium
ACGCGGCTCCGAGCGCGACGGCCGCGGCAGCGGCGGCCCGCGACAGCGCGCCCCTGATGCCGGCCAGCAGCGCCTCGCCCCACGTCACGAGTGCGGCGCCCGCCGCCTCGCCTGCCGCGGGCGAGAGCGCCGCGGAGGCGACGGCCCACGCCGCGAGCCGAGCGAACCGCCCGCGGGGTACCGCGGCCCGCGCAGGGCCGAGCGCCGCCGTAGCGGATGCCCCACCGGCGGCGCCGCGACCGCCCTCCCCGCCCCCGGCGCCGCGCAAGGGCCTCGCCGGCGGGCTGGAGATGAAGCGGCAGTAGGAGGGGGCCCTGTAGCTCTCGGCGCTGCTCGCGGAGCGCAAGGCCGATCGATGAGGTTCTGGGACAGCCGGCCCAGATCCTCGCTCGATCCTCGCCCACTCAGGGGCAGGCCAGAAACAGCCGCGCACCGGGCACGGGTTGAGCGTCTCCCAGCATGCGGATGAGCCGCTCCTCGCCGAGCGGACAGCCTACCACCAGGTCGGGGTTACCCACGGGCGGCTCGGCAGCCGCATCCAGGTAGCACCAGCCGTAGGCGAGGTAGCCGTACTCGTTGATCACGGGTTCGCTCACCTGCTGCTGGCAGGGCGCGAGATCGATCTCGCCGGCTTGAAGGATCTCGCAGAAGCAGCTCAGGTGCTCGTCCGCGACAATGGGGTCACGTTTGGCCAGCTCGACCAGGGGCCGATCCGCCAACCCGAGCTCGCGCCGCGCCTTGCCCGCGCACGGACAGACGCCGGGCTCCTCGCTCGGGCTGGCCTCGATCACGATGCAGCCAATCCGCCCGGTCTGGTCGGGTGTGCGCCTCTGGGCGAGGCAAAAGTGGTTGCGTAGCGCCGGCGCGAGCCGATGGCTGACGGCGGCCAAGATTGGCCGGTAGCCCCAGTCGGAGGCGGCCCAATTGCCGAGCTGCGCCGGGCACACCGAACCAACGATGCCCTGCGGGCCGAGGGCGCGGATGACCTGGAGCTCCCGCAGGCCCGGGTAGGCCTTGGCGCGGTACCGGATCTGGCCGAACTGGTCCTCGTCGTTCTGGCTCAGCGCGGGCTGACGCCCGCAACCCAAGCTGCCCCGAGCAAGCGATCCCGGCTCGAATCACACAAACTGTGTGATTCGACAGTCGATGGCCGACCGTTCGGCATCCGAATCACACGTTTCGTGTGATTCACCGGCCGAACGGTGGCACGGGAAATCCTCGCACCAGGCGACGCTTTTCCGGAGTAGTAGAATAGGGGGTTGTCGTTGGCCGGATCGCCGCAGTCGCAGGCAATCTGGTAGCAGCCGGCGCCCAGCGCGAACAGCAGCAGCAACAGGCAGCGCGGCGAGCTCATTGGAACCTTCCCCACAGGCCAAAAACAAGCAACGATCCGCTAAGTGCCCAAACCCGACCGCGGTAGGGGCTGGCGCAGCGCCCGCAGGGCGCAAAGCTACCCGCACGTTCCGGCGGTTCAGCGGGCCGTGGGTGTTTTCGCGCAACTTCTACTGGCGCCGCGACGATAGGGTGGGTGTGGAACGGCGGAAGGAACAAGGAACCGTCAACGGCCGGCATGTCGGGCGGCGCAAGGGCGATGACATCGCCGAGCGCCTGCTCGACGCGGTCGAGAACGTGCGACGATTTCTGCCTGCACTGCGGCTCGACGCGGCGTCGAAGCATGTTGCCCAGCAACTCTGGCGTGCCGCGACCGGCGGCCCCGCCCCCGGCGCCGCACAAGGGCCTCGCCGGCGGGCTGGAGATGAAGCGAGGGTGAGCCGAATGCCTGCCGGAAGCCTCGTTCGGATAGGGCGCTGGCCACGGACCAGGTGAGCGGGGTGGCCACGCCGGGCAATGCCTCGCCCACGTTGGCGCGCAACCACAGCGTCTGCGCGTCGCCTCCTTCGGGGAAGCCGCGGCCAACCACCGGTCGCGCCTGGACGAGCACCATCCTGCTGTCCTGCACGGCGAACTCAACATCAAAGGCGACGTCCTCGATCCGTCTCAGCTCGCCGGCGATAGCCCTACGGCGCAAACCTGGCGACGCAGATGTCGCTGGCCGGGTCGCCTGGGGTGCTCACGAGCGGTCCGCCGCCGAAGTCGACCGTGCCAGAGAACTGGCCGGCGAGCACGGCGCTGCCCGCGGGATCTACTGCCACCGGCCTCCCCCATGACCCGGAACACCAACCGATGAAGACATGATTCCACAGGGGCTCGCCGTCCGGAGCGAGCTTGACAAGGAATGCATCCGTGGAGCCAGCGCCGGAGTTGCTGACCGCGCCGTCGCCGAGGTCGATGTCGCCCGAGAAGCAGCCCGTGACGACCACGTTGCCGGCGGCGTCGAGCGCAACGCAGTAAGCCACCTGCTGGCCCTTGCCGCCGAAGACGCGGCTCCAGACGAGCTTGCCGCCCGGGTCGAGCTTGACGACGTATGCATCCTGGACGCTGTCGGCGCTCGGCAGTGGTCCTGCGCCGAAGTCAACCGCGTCGAAGGCGCCCGCAAGGAAGACGTTCCCGGGCCCGTCCGCGGCCACCGCGCCGGCCTCTTGGTTGCCAGCATCCCCGAGGCAGCGGCTCCAGATGTGCTCTCCCCCCGGCCCGAGCTTGGCCACGATGATGTCCTCGTAGCCGGCCGCGTCGCACGGCCCCCCGCCGAAGTCGATCTCGCCCCTCGACGTCCCCGCGAGGATCACGTTGCCGTACCCATCCGCCGCAACGTCGTGAACCATGTGCAAGGCGCCGCCGCCAAAGCGCTTGCTCCAGAGGTGGTTGCCGGATGGATCGAGCTTGGCGCGGCCCGCCGCCGAAGTCGATCGTGCCGCCGAAGTCCGCTGCCACGAAGGTGTTGCCCGAGGCATCGGTCGCCGCGCGCATGTGCAAGACGTCCTCGTAGACATGGACGATGAGCTTGCTCCAGAGGTGCTCCGCGTCCGGGCCAAACTTGGCGGCGAAGAAGGAATCGTTCGCCGGCGCTGCGCTGATGGGGCCGCCGCCAAGGTCGATCCCGTCCGCGAACGAACCCACCAAGACGACGGTATCTGCGGGACCAACATGCACGTCCATCGGCCAGCCCTCCTTGAACTGCCTGCTCCAGAGATGGCCGCCGTCCGGAGCAAGCTTGGCGAGAAACACGTCGCTGCCCGGCCCCTGACAGACGAGCGGCCCGCCGCCGAAGTCCACGGTTCCACGGAGCTCTCCCGCCAGGAGCACGTTGCCCTGGCCGTCTGCGGCAACGCCCCCGGAAAGCTGCTGTAGCCCCTCGTCGCCGAAGCGCTTGCTCCACAGGTGAGCGCCAGGCTGCACCAGGCCCCCGGCGCCACCGTCGCTGCCGCCATTTTCGCCAGCCCCTGCGCCTGAGCCGCCGAGCCCCCCGGCCCCGCCAGCGCCACCAAGGCCCCCTGTGCCGCCTGTCTCTCCGCTCGGGCCCAGCGACCCGGCGCCACAGCCCATCCCGGCGGCCAAAAGCGCCAGGGCCGCGGCCGGGCAGCGCGCATGCAGCCGGCCGCGCGCCGCCACGCCGCCGTAGACGCAGCAGCGCCTGCGGCCGCCACTGCCAAACCCAGCACCGTCCGCGCGCACCACGTGCCTAGCGTAGCTCAGCGAGCTCAGCGCGCCAAGCCGCGCTTGCGGCCGCGCCAAGCGCCCTTGCTCGCAAGCTGCGCGCCCGCGCCTACCTGCCCCCACATTGAGCTCGTCCGCCCAAGCGCGTACAATGCAGGCATCGTTCCTGCCTCTGCTCCGCCATCTTCCGAGGTCACAGCCATGAGCCAGCATCGCGCCTACCCGCCCGCAGTCTACGGCCCCCTCCTCGCCCTTCTTCTGTTGGCTCCCCGCGCCGCCGTCGCGGCGTACTCGGTCCACGCCAAGGCGCCAGGCACGACGCCGGCCAACACGCTGGCGGTCGGCTTCGCTCATAGCTGCATGGTCGAGCCCAACGGGGATCTCTGGTGCTGGGGAAACAACTCCGCGGGCGAGCTTGGCGACGGGACCACGATCGACCGGCACAGCCCGCACGAGAGCGGCCCCAGCCTCACGCAGGTTCTGTCCGTCTCCGTCGGCGGCGGGCACACCTGCGCCATCCGCCGCGATGGCTCGCTCTGGTGCTGGGGCGACAACTGCGACGGCGAGCTGGGGCTCGGGCATAACAAGTGCCCGGCGCACCTGGATCCACCCATCAGCACGCCTCAGCAGGTGTTCCCGAGCAGCACGCCGGTGAGAGCAGTCTCCCTCGGCTTCTCGCACACCTGCGCCATCATGCATACTGGCAAGGCCATGTGCTGGGGGTGGAACGTCACCGACCAGTTGGGCATTGGACCCAAGCCCGAACAGTGGACACCAACGGCAGTGCTGTCCGAGGAGACGTGGCTCGACATCTCTGCTGGCTTTCTGCACACCTGCGCGGTGCGCTGGGATGGCACGGCGTGGTGCTGGGGTCTGGGCCTGCACGGCAGGCTTGGCGATGGCAAGACGGTGTTTCACACGGCAAACGAGCCGCTCGAGGCAAACGGAGTAGCTCGCGCCATCAGCATCTCGGCCGGCGGGGCCCACACCTGCGCCATCCTGCGGCCGGGCGGGGTGTGGTGCTGGGGCAACGCGGGCCTGCTCGGTGATGGCAGCAATGTGGAGTCGGGGCTGCCAGTGCCGGTCTCGCTGGCGAGCGCGGCCACGGGCATCAACGCGGCTGGGGACAGCACGTGCGCGCGCCTGGCGAACGGCGATATCTACTGCTGGGGCGAGAACTGGTACGGCCAGCTTGGCGTCGGCAACTTCTTCGACTCGCTGGTGCCGGTCAAGGGCGACCTCGAGAGCCTGGCTCACGCTGCGCAGGTGGCTCGCGGAGGCACAGCGAACCACCACTGCATCAGTGCCGGGGGCGGTGACGTGGCATGTTGGGGCTACGGCGGGGACGCTCACGGATCCCCTCAGAATCGGGTTGAAGAATTGGTAGGTAACAGATCGATATCACATGGGTGAATCTGTGGTCGCACGACAACGCTCTTGAAATCGCCTGGGACATGGGGCAGTCATGTTTCATGCCGATACCCTTGG
>JACQWT010000531.1 GCA_016209145.1 Deltaproteobacteria bacterium
GTCTCGGTGTCCCCTCTCCCTCCGGGAGAGGGGCAGGGGTGAGGGTAACGATCCTGCCGGCGTCACGGATCCCGCAGTCTCGCGAGATCACGCCTCCCGACTTCCGGCCAAGAGCGCTTTTCCCCGACACACTCCTAGCGCGGGCTTCGCCCGCAACCCAAGGGTGGAACCGATGCGCCTGCGGGAACCGAGCGGGCCGACGCAAGCCGCAACGCCCCGCGGCCGTTCCGCGCTGTAGCCGCAGGCGAGCCGTCCGCGGCGAGAATTCCACGCTGGGGCTTCGCCCCAGACCCCGCTCGCGGGGCCCCAACCCCGCTCCCCCTGACCGGCCGGTCTTCTGTGCCGAAGCGCATCGATTCTCTGACCTAGTAGATTGTCGTCCGGCGTTTCCTGCCGACGCGAGCCGGAAAGTAACACCGGGCCGACGGCTGCACAAGCCGTCCCGCCGGCGCGGCAGAGTCGGGCTAGGGGGGCGTGCAGCCGATCGTGTCGAGCTTGCAGCTCGCGTTGCAGGCGAGGTTCCCCTTCCAGCCTTGCCCCAGCACGGCGGCGCAGTCCTTGCCGCCCAGATCGTTCTTGTCGCACTGCTCGGCGCCGTTCTTCTTGCCGTCGCCGCAGCACTTGCCGTCACTGCACGAGTCGCTGCACACCACGCCGCAGGCGCCGCAGTTCTTGGGGTCGCTAGCCAGTCCGACGCACTTGCCGGCGCACTTGGTCGCGCCACCCAGGCAGACGAGCCCGCACTGGCCGCCGGAGCACACTTCACCCTGGGCGCATGCCTTGTCGCAGCCGCCGCAGTGGGCGGGATCGAGCTGCGTGTCAACGCACTTGCCGGCGCACTTGGTGGCGCCGCCCGCGCAGGCGAGGCCGCACTGGCCGGCGGAGCAGACCTCACCTGGGGCGCACGCCTTGCCGCAGGCGCCGCAGTTGGCGGGGTCGAGCTCGGCGTCGACGCACTTGCCGCCGCACTTCGTCGTGCCGCCCAGGCACTGGAGGGAGCACTTGCCGGCGGAGCAGAGCTCGCCTTGGGCGCACGCGTTGTCGCAGGCGCCGCAGTGCGCCGGGTCGATCTCGAGGTCGGCGCACTTGCCGGTGCACTTCGTGGCGCCGCCGGCGCATCCCAGCGCGCACTTGCCGCCGGAGCAGATCTCGCCCTCGGCGCACGCGTGGTCACAGCCGCCGCAGTTGGCGGGGTCGAGCAGGGTGTCTACGCACTTGCCCGCGCACTTGGCCGTGCCGCCGGCGCATGCGAGCGCGCACTTGCCGGCGGAGCAGATTTCGCCATCTGCACAGGCCTTGTCGCAGCTCCCGCAGTTGGCCGGATCGGTCTCCGTGTCCGCGCAGCCGTCGCCGCACTTGGTGCTGCCCCCGAAGCACTCCAGGCCGCACTTGCCCGCCGAGCACAGCTCGTCCTCGGCGCACGCCTTGTCGCATCCGCCGCAGTGAGCGGGATCGCTGCCCGTGTCCACGCAGCCCCCGCCGCACTTCGTCGTGCCGCCCAGGCACTGGAGGGAGCACTTGCCGGCGGAGCAGAGCTCGCCGGGCGGACAGGGCGCGCCGCACTTGCCACAGTTCTGCGGATCGGTCTTGGTCTGCACGCATTGTCCCGAGCAGTCCGTCAGCCCGCCGAGGCAGGCCGCACCGGCGTCCGGGCTGGCTGCCTTGCCGCCGGAGCAGGCCGGGCCCAGGGCGGCCGCGGCAACGGCGAGCAGCAGGCCAAGCCGCGGCCGACCGGCGCTCCCGCGTGTTTCGTGGGTCATGCTGTCCCTCCTCACGAAGTCGGCAACACCTACACCGGTGCCGTCCCGGCGTACACCCCGCGCGACCGCCTTGCTGCGCCCTCCGCGTTGCCCGCTCAGGGCGCGTTGCGCGCGCAGCGAACGCCCGTGGCGTACGGGACTGCCCCCGGGGAGCCGGTGCCGCGCGTGGAGCAAAGCAGGTACGTGGCGTTCCCAATCCAGCTCCCGCCCCGCATCACGCGCTCCCATCCAGGCGAGAGGTTGGCGCAGTCATTGCACGGCACGGGGTACTGGGAGTGCGAGTCGAGCACCCACTCCCACTCCCCACCGCCGAGATCGGCGTGCCCCCAGCGGCCGTCACCCTTGGGCGAGCGCGAGCCGACCGGGAGGATGTCGGCAGGGGAGCAGTTGTTCTGTCCTGGCACGCCGTCGCCGTTGCAGTCATACGTCGCGTGGTCGGCGCTGATGTCCGTGGAGCTCGCCGGCTGGGACCACGGGTACACGCGCTGCTCGCCTCCGCCCGCGGCCGCGTAGTTCCACTCGGCCTCGGTCGGCAGCCGGCCGCCGTCCCAGGCGCAGAAGGCGAATGCCACGGACCAGCTCAGGTGATTGATGGCCAGGCGCTCGTTGTCCGCGGCGGCATCCGTCCAGGTCGGCCAGCCGCCCCCCTGCTTCAGCGCCTGCGTGAGAGCGCTCGTGCTCGGCGGGAGGCTGCCGTCCCAGGCCGCGCTCCAGCCGCTGTCCGCGATCTTGGGATGCGCTCCGGCTCCCGGCGCAGGCGCGCTCTGCTGCGTGCCCTTGCCCGCCTCGACGAACGCGCGGAGGCGGCCCACGGTGACCTCGTACACGTCGAGCCGGAAGTCACTCAGCTTTGCGGGCCAGGACTTGTACTTGTAGTTGTCGGTCACGCCGTCGTAGCTCCGGAAGAACTCCCCGCCCGGCACGAGCGCGCTCTTGCAGCAGCTCTCCTTGCTCGGCCCGCAGTCGCCGCGGCCCAGGCCGCCTCCCAGGCAGCTCTGGGCGCTGCACGCGCCCGCGAGGCAGGGCTCGCCCTGGCAGTCCTTGCCGCAGCCGCCGCAGTTGGCCGCGTCGGTCTGGATGTCCACGCACTTCTTGCCGCAGGTCGTCAGGCCCGAGTCGCAGACGAGCGCGCACTTGCCCGCGGAGCACACCTCGTCCGGCGCGCAGGCCGAGCCGCAGCTCCCGCAGTTGGCAGGGTCGGCGGTCGTGTCCACGCAGCTTGCGTCGCATTCGGTCAACGGCTGGGGGCAGCCGGCCGCGCCGCCCGCGCCTCCTGAGCCGCCCGCGCCTCCTGAGCCGCCCGCGCTGGTCCCGGCGTCCGCACCGTTTCCCGAGCCAGATCCGTCCGAGCAGGCTGCGAGCTGGATGCCTGCGCCGAGCAGGCCGACCGCCGGAAGGACCAGCCTCAAGCCGTGTCTCGCTCTCACCGCCACCTCCTGCTCCTACTCGCTTGCTCCGTCCACGCGGCGGCGCCGCTAGTGACCGAACTTGGCTGCGAAAACGACCACGCTGCTCTGGTCGGCCAGCGGGCCGCCGCCGAAGTCGGCTGTCGCGGAGGATCTCCCCGTCACGAGCACGTTGCCGGCGACCTCGACCGCGATGCCGTTGCCATAGGCCGAGTTGGCCGATCCGAAGCACCTTGCCCAGAGGACCTTGCCCGCGGCGTCGAGCTTGACGAGCGGGATGCCGATGCCACCCAGACAGGTGACGCCGAAGCCGGTGGAGCCGCCGCTGCCGGTGACCAGCATGTTGTCCGAGCCGTCCACGGCTATGCCGGAGCCGGACGACGTGGCCCAGCCGAGGCTCCACACGTGCTTCCCGTCGGGAGCGAGCTTGGCGACGAAAGCGCTACGACCGTTTTGCTCGGCCGCGGCGAGGGGGCCGCCGCCGAAGTCGACCGTGCCGTTGTACGATCCGGTGAGCAGCTCGTTGCCCGAGCTGTCCACGGCGATGGCGCTGCCCCACTGGTCGGCCGCATCGCCGTAGCGCTTGCTCCACAGGTGCTTGCCCGTGGCGTCGAGCTTGGCGACGAAGATGTCGTTCTGGCCGGCGCTGTCGAGCGGGCCTCCGTTGAAGTCTACCTTGCCCATGAAGTAGCCGGTGACGAGGACGCGGTCCGAGCCGTCGACCGCCACGGCGCTGCCGTACTGATCGTTGTCGTCCCCGTAGCGCTTGCTCCACAGGTGCTTGCCGTCGGCACCGAGCTTGACGAGGAAGACGTCGTTCTTGCCGGCGCTGACAAGCTCGCCGCCGCCGAAGTCCACCGCTCCCTGGAAGTAGCCGGTGACGAGGACGTTGCCCGAGCCGTCGACCGCGATGTGGCCGCCGCTAGCGCCGCCGTTGGCGCCGCCGTCGACCTCGGCGGCCCCGAAGCCCCTGCTCCACACGGGGTTGCCATCGGGGTCCAGCTTGACCACGAAGGCGCTACCAGTGTCGGCGCCCTTGAGAAGGTCACCGCCGAAGTCGACTTGTCCTTGGAAGAAGCCGGTGACGAGGGCGCTGCCCGAGGCGTCTAGTCCTCGCGCTCGGCCTAGGGGCAGCGGTTGTCCTGGCAACCGTCCTTGACCTTGCCGGCCGTCGAAAGCGTGAGGATCCCGGTCACGGCGCCCGCCACCAGGCCGGCCGCGCCCACGCCGAAGCCCACCCAGACAAGCGGCGAGACGGCCGAGCCCTCGGGCTCGATCGGCCCCGCTCTCGCCGGACCGGGGGTCGTAGCCGCGGCAGCCGGGCTCGGCTTTGACTCGGGCTCCGGAGCGGACTCCCCGGGCTGGAGCTCGATCTTGACCGTACGCCGCTCGCCTTCCGCCACGGCCACCGTCTCCTCGGCCCGGGCGAAGCCAGGAGCGCTCGCGGCAACGGAGTGGCGGCCGGGGTTGACGCTGCGCGGCAGGTTGGCTGCCGATGAGGGCAGCGGCGTGCCGTCCACCTCCACCCGCACGGCGGCGCCCTCGGCCGGACCCTTGACCTCGACCACGAGCGAGGGGATCCGCCCGGCAAGCCCGGTGGCGAGCTTGGCTGCCTCCTTGCGGGCCGCGGCAAGCGGTGCCGCCTCGCTCTCATCGCCCGGCAAGTTCTGGACGCGCATCAGGGTATCGCGCGCCTCGACCAGCATGCCGAGCTTGGCCTGCGTTCGGCCGAGCTCCAGGCCCGTGGTCGGCACCTTCATGATGTCGTCGGCTGCCTTGAAGGCGCGCAGCGCGGCCCGGTAGTCCTTGGCCGCGAACCTCTTTGCCCCCTCGTTCATGAGCCCTCGCGCCGTCTCGCGGTCGGCCGCGCTCGGCTGCGCTTGGGCCGCGGGGGCAAGCAGCGCGAGCGCAGCCAGCACGGCTACGAGCAGGACCAGCGCGGCGCTGCGCGACGGCGCTCGCGTTGCCACTATCCCTTGGGCCCCAGTCATCGGCGCGTACGCTACCACAGTCCGCGCGCCACGCGCATCGCGCTGCGCGCCACTAGAACCCCCAGTTGTGATCCCCTGGCGCGTCCGGCCGGCCGGCCGGCTTGGCCGAGCCTGGCGCGGCGGGCGGGCTACCCGGGCGCGAGGTCTGCGCGGCCGCGGTGGCAGAAGCCGGCGCCGCTGTGGCGGAAGCACGCGCGCTGGGTTCCGCGCTCGTCTCGACCGCGGCGCGCGCACCGGTTGCGGCCGCAGGCGGCGGCGCCGCGCTCTCCCCGGGCTCGCTCGACGACGCCGCCGTTCCGGTTGCGCTTCCGGCGCCCGCCCGCAGCAGCACGGCCGTGATCGCCAAGGCCAGCACCAGCGCGGCTGCGAGCGCCACGAGAGCCCACGGCGCCTTCTTCGGCACCCCGGCCGGCACGAGCGTGGACGACGCTGCCGTCAGGGTGGACGGCTGCCGGCTCTCGTCCGCCTGGGCCGACACGGCAGTCGCCGCGCCCTGCGCCCGATCCCACGGCTCGAAGGCAAACGCCGGCGTGCCAGCCGCGGCCGGCGGCGGCGCGATCACGGCCGTCCCGGCCGGCGCCCGAATCGGCGCCAACGCCTGCACGGCGCCTACCGTGTCAGCCGTGGCGTGCCCCCCGGCGGCCTGCTGCGCCGGCAGGGCCGGCTGCCAGCTTGGCTCGGAGATGCGGCGCCGGACCGGCTGGGGCGCGGCCAGGCTGCCCGGTACGTCCCAGTCGTCGTCACCGGGCGCGAGCGACCCGATTGCCCGCCGGAAAGCCGCGGCGAGCTCGGCAGCAGAGCCGAAGCGTCGCTCCATGTCCCGGCCCAGGGCGCGGGCGAAGAAAGCGTCGAGCGCCGTCCCGAGCTCCGGGCACAGCTCGCTCGGTGCTCGGGGGTTGGCCTGCTCGATGGCCAGGAAAAGCGCGGCCATGGTCGCGCCGGCGAAGGGCCGCGTGCCGGTCAGGGCCTCGTAGGCCACCACGGCGAGGGCCCACAGATCCGCGCGATGGTCCGCGCCCTTGGAGTCCAGGAGCTGCTCCGGGCTCATGTAGTCGGGCGTGCCGATGAACGCGCCGGTGGCGGTCAAGGCGTTCTGCGCCGGCAGCCCGAGCTTCTTGGCGATGCCGAAGTCGAGCACCTTGACGAATAGCTCGTACTCGGACTCGATGAGGTACAGGTTGTCCGGCTTGATGTCGCGGTGGATGATGCCGAGCTTGTGCGCCCGGCCGAGCGCGCCGGCGACCTGCGCCACGAGCGCCGCCGCCCCGCGCAGGCCCAGGCGGCCCTCGCGCGCGAGGTGCGCGGCCAGGCTCTCGCCCTCCAGGAGCTCCATGACGATGAAGGGCAGGCCGTCCGCCGTCGCGCCGTGGTCGAAGATCTGCGCCACGTGCGGGCTCTTGAGCTGCGCCGCGAGGCTGGCCTCGCGGCTGAAGCGCTCGGCCATCTCGGGGCAGCGATCGAGCAGCTCGCCCGACACGAACTTGACCGCCACGCGGGTCTTGAGGGTCAAGTGGTCGGCCACCCACACGCTGCCCATGCCGCCCTCGCCGAGCTTCTCGACGAGGCGGACGCTGGGCGTGACCATGGTGCCGGCGCCGAGGTCCATCGACTCGGTGATGGTAGGCGCCCGCGCGTAACCACGGCAAGGGCTACCGTGGGGGCGCCGCGCCCCGGCCACGCGCCGGCTCTCGCGGGGTGCGCGCCGGAAGCGCGATGGTCACGAGATCGCTCGGCTCGCCGCGGCGGCCCTCGGCGCCGAACCAGTGCATCCACGTCCAGCCCTCGTGCACGACGCGGCGTTGCAAGTCCAGGCCGTCGTGCACGGTGTAGTCCCAGGGAGCGACCTTGCGGCCTGGCTTGTTGCGCGGGTAGATGGTGCGAATCACCACCGACTGGCGGTCGAACGGGAGGGCCGCGAGGTTGTCGCGATACTGGCGCGTGAGCGTCCACTGGTCGTCGGCGTTCGAGGTGTAGAGCACGCGCACGACGACGCCGAGCCGCCGGGCCGCGCGGGCGATGGCCGGCAGGGCCCTGTCGGTCAGCAGGTTGCCCTTGCGCAGGCAGATGCGCCCCTGCTCGTACATCGTGCGCACGTAGCCGTAGTGCTCGGGCACGCGCAGCCAGCCGAAGCCTCCCGCGGCAGGGTCGGGCGCGGCGCTCCTGGCGTAGATGATGCGCAGCGGGCCCCCCACCCACTGGTAGACGAGATCGGTCGCGGGCCGTTCGGCCTCTGGCAGCCGGCCGCCGGCGATGTCGGCGTCGAGGGAGCGCTGCACCCACGCGCGCGTCTCCTTGGCGTGCTCGGGCGCGAGCGCGGCGAGGAAGTCCCGCGGCGTGGGCGCGCGGAGCACGATCGCCCGGAGCACGTAATGGAGCCGGACGACCGCGGGATCGTAGTCGAAGATCCAGGCCCAGGAGCTCCGGGCCACGGCGATGAGGCTGTAGTCCTGGTCGGCGCCGATGCCGACGTAGCCACCGCCCAGGTTGGCGATGAACGGCTGCCAGAGCTGCTGGCGTGGCTCGTTGCTGACGAGGTAGCTGTGCGGGTCGCGGCAGGTGAGCGAGGCGTCGCCGATGCGATGGCAGTTGGGGATCTTGAGCACGTCGTCGTCCTCGGGCACGTCGCCGAAGAGGGCGAGGTCGGCCGGCGCGGGCGGCTCCGGCACGGGCGGCGAAGGCGGCGCCTCGCTGAGCTGCAGCGGGGGCCAGAGCGCCAGAAAGGGCGTGCTCGCCGCGCAGCGCACGCCCGCGGCCGGGGCGAGACCGACGGCGAGCCCCGAGCCGCGCCAGGCGGCGCGCGCCTGCTCGGGCGGGCTGCGCCACGAGCCGCCCTTCAACGTGCGGCCGGAGCGCGAGCCGCACTGCGGGCCACCGGCGCAGGGGCCTTGCGGGTCGCGGCCGGTGCAGCCAGCACCGCAGCCCAGGCCGCAGCCGCTGTAGCAGTCGCTCCACCAGTCCTGCACCCATTCGAGAGCGCTGCCCCCCATGTCGTGCAAGCCCTGCTCGTTGCCGCCGCGCGCCGCCTTCTCCCACTCCGCTTCGGTCGGCAGTCGTTTGCCCGCCCACAGGCAGCAGTCGTGCGCCGCCTCCCAGCTCAGGCCCATCGCGGGCTGCTCCGGGCCGGCCAACGCCGCATCGAGCCGGCCGCGCGCCGGGCAGCGGCCCGCGCGGACGCAAGCCTCGTACTGGCCGTTCGTGACCTCGGCGCGATCGAGATAGAAGGTCGAGATCTCCACCACGTGCCTGGGCCGGGCGCTCGGGCCGAGCGCGTCGTCGCCCACCACCCCTGGTCCTGCCGGGATGCATGTCATGCCGAGCGGCGGTGCGTCGCAGCCCTCGGCACTGGCGGGCGGTTTGCTCCCGGCGTCGGCCTCGGCGCTGGGCGCGGCCGCCGTTCTCGCCGCCGGCGCCGGCTGGGCGGGCGCCGCCGCAGCGGCCGGCGTGCGCGCGGCGGGCGCGGGAGGGCGCTCGGGCGCCGGCACGGCTTGGCCCCCGCAAGCGGCGAGCGCCGCGGCGAGCAAGACGGCGGGCAGCGCAGGGGCGGGCCTCATCGCGAGGCGCACACGGTAGCGCAGCGGCGCCGCGGGGCAAGGAGCAAGCCCCGCCCGGCGGACACGGAGGAGATGCCCGGCGCCTACCTCGTGGCGGTGCAGGTGCCCCAGGGCCGCAAGGAGGGC
This sequence comes from Deltaproteobacteria bacterium, assembly GCA_016209145.1. Taxonomy (GTDB): domain Bacteria; phylum Myxococcota_A; class Polyangia; order Polyangiales; family Polyangiaceae; genus JACQWT01. Next base: position 8,835 of record JACQWT010000531.1, read on the forward strand.
AGCCTCGAGGTAGTCGAGGAGACGCCTTCGCAGATCAGATCTGGTCGCGCCGCCGCGCGCCAAGGACAAGCCGGGCGGCCGGAGCTGAGTCGCGGGCCGCAGGGACCGTGGACGCCGGAGGTAATGGCGTCGGGCAAGCCCATCGGCCTGTGCGTGGACATCTATGACGACCGCAAGGACGATGGCTCGAAGAAGCTCTGGTCGGTTTCGTACGAGCTCGCCAGCCCCTACCGGACGCAGAGCCACGCCATCGGCAGCGGCCCCGTGCTGCACTTCGAGGTCCGCAAGCGACCCGTGCCCAAGAAGACCGGCGAGGCACGGGGGCCGCGCGTGGCCGAGGGCACGCCGACGCGCGCCACGCTGAGCCTGCGCAAGAGCGTGCGCGTCTCGCTGCCGCCGCGTCGATCCCGCGTGCCTGTCCGTGCTCGGGGGTGTGTTTGCCCCCGAGGCGCAAGGGCTGCTGGGCGAGTTGCTCGCGGCCCGGGACCCGGCGGCGTTCGCGGCGTACGCGCCCACCGTGAAGGCGTCCCACCCCGGCCTGACGGCATGGATGGACGACATCGCCGCCGGCCGGAGCGATCTCGCCTGGGCGCGGCGGCATCGTTAGTCTCTTGGCGGCGAAGTTGATACCGATTCGGGCAGGACTTTGAATGCTCGGCCGCAAGGGGCAAGGGATCAGGGGATAGGGACAAGGGGCGGTGCGGCCTTCGGCCGCGCTGTTCGCCACGCTGCAAGCGCTCGTTCTTCCCGCTCTTCGTCGGAAACCGGGCCGAATGATTCGGTGCGGTTGACCGCGATCGACGACGCGGACAGGCGCAGACAAGCCTGATGGCCCTTGGCGCCAAGAGTGCCGTCGCAGCTTGACCGGACGGCAGCCCGAGAA
>JACQWT010000532.1 GCA_016209145.1 Deltaproteobacteria bacterium
GGGGGAGGCGGGGCGCCGCCTCCCCCGGCCCCCCACCCGCGTGGCGCGTCCCGGCAACCATTTCTCCGCACGACTTGTGGGACGCGCCACTAGTTCGGGTAGATGAACGTCCCCACGATGGCCGTGTAGATCGTGATCATCCCCACGGTCGTCTCGCCCTTCTTGTCGACCGGGACGAAGTGGCAGGCTGGCCCCGCCTCGAGCCCGACCATGAAGTTCCGATGGATGGCCCCGCGCGCCCCGAACATGAACTGCCCCCCATAGGTGAAGTTGGCGAAGTCGTCATCGTCGGAAGCGGTCGAGCCCGCCCCGGAATCGCCGCCCGAGCCGCCGGCACCGCCCGATCCGCCTGCGCCACCCGAGCCAGCACCGGACGACGAGTAGTCGGTCTGGTGGATGTAGACGCCAAGCAGCGGGGCAGCGAGCAAGTAGAACGCGGAGCCGCCGTCGTCGGCCTGGAACACGTCGATCCCCAAGCTCGGGGAGAACGTCAGGAGGGCATCGGTCGAGCTGCTCTGGCTGCCACTCGTGTCGTTCGAGACGGTGCCCATCCTGAGTCCGAGGCCGAGCTGGGGGCTTACCGGGCCGGCCTGTGCGCCGATGAGCAGGAAAGGCACCGGCGGTACGACCGACGCGGATCCCAGGCTCCCGCCGAAGCTCGCGGCGCCGACCGGGATCTTGGCGTCGAACCGGAAGCCCCCCGAACCGCGTTGCGGTGGAACGGGCGCCAGCTCCTGGAGCCTCGCCCCCTCTGGCGCCGCCGTCGCCTCCATGCCGCGGCCGCGTGAAAGCCAGGGAGCAGGCTCCGGTGCGGCCCCGGTGGCGACAGGCCACGTTGCCACCGCGCCCGCGCTCGCAGCCGGCGCCGATGCTGGCATAGCAGCGGGCGGGTACGGCTGCGGGGCCGCACTCGCCGGCGCGGGCGCAGGCTCAGCCCCGGCCCCGGGTAGCAGGAATGGCCGTTCCGGCCCGGGCCCTGGCGGAACCTGCGCCGCGCTAAGTCCGGTGAGCATCAGAACTACGAACCCGACTACCGGCAGAATGCGACCATGGCCCCGTCCCGTTCGATGGCCCCACATGTACCGTTCCTTCCGCCGCGTGCCGAGCAGCGGCTGCTGTGTCGCCCGGGGCGACTTATCCAGCCTAGCCCGTCGCCGCGGCCGCCTCAAGGCCGAGCCTGCCTGCCTGGCCTGCCTGGAGACGCGACGGCTCTTGTGCGCGCGGTCCCGCGGCGGTAGGGAAGAAGCAAGCAGGGCGAAGCGCGGAGGGGTACCGATGAGCAGGACAAGCTCGGGGTGGCGGCAGTGCGGGCCTTCTCGTCGCGCATCAGCCTGGGCGCTCGTCTCGTGCGCGCTCCTGGCGGGCGCGCCGTGGTGGCGGCTGGCGCAGGCCGACGAGCCCGCGCCCGTGCCCGTGACCTTCACGATCGAGCCGGAGGGTGCCGACGTCTGGCTCGACGCCGCGGCGCTCGGCAGGGCGCCGCTGATGCCCCAGCCAGTGCCGCCGGGGCGCCACGTTCTCGTCGCGCGCATGCCCTCCTTCGAGGAGGGACGCCTGGAGTTCGATGTGCCCGCCGCCGGTCCGGTGCCGCCCGTGGTCTTGCGGCTGGTCCCGGCGCAGTCCCAGGTCACGGTCACGGCGAACATCTCCGGCGGCATGCTCCTGGTCGATGGCCACCCCGTCGGCCCGCTCCCGCTGGCTCAACCCCTTCGCCTCCCTCCGGGAACGCACTTCTTTCGCGCCGTGGCCGCCGGCTACGAGCCTGCTGAGGCACGGCAGACGGTCGGCCCCGGGGCGGTCACGGCCGTGGTCCTCGAGTTGCGCCCCGCCGGCCAGCAGCCGTGGTGGCTGGCGGGGAACTCCCGTCCCCCCCCGGCCGCGCCCTTCGCCAGCGAGGAGCCCGCGCCGGAGTCGGCGGTGCCAGGTCCGCGCAACGTCGCCCTCGGGCTGACGCTGCTCAAGGAGCACGGGTTTGGCGGGCTTCTGCGGCTACGCGTCAACCACGTCGCGCTCGACCTCGCCGGAGGAGCCCTGCCGGTGTTCATCATGGCGCCCGATTTCAGGGCTGCCCTCTCTGCCCATGCGAGCGGAAGCCTGGTGCTGTTCTTCTCGGGCGATCAGCGTCCTACCCAGCACGGCCTTCGGCTAGCCGGCGCATACGACCAGGTCCTCGGTCCGGGCGGCGGGGCGGGATGGGTCGGCGAGTGGTGCTGGCCCCACTTCGTTTTCGCCCTCGGCGCCGGCCTGCAAATCTACCCCTTGTTCGATGACTACGCCCGGAAGTACTTTGACTTGGGATCAGAGGTAGACATGGGCTTCGGGGTCGTGCAGCCGTACCTGGGCCTCAACTTGTTCTGGTATGCGCTCTAGCCCACTGCTCTTCTCGCCCTGAAGGACAGCCCATGAGACGGATCATCGCCCTCGCCTTGGCGTACGCGGCCGCCGGATGCGCTCCGGCGCAGCGCACGATCATCTTCGACGCCTTCGCCCCGACCGAGCACGCGGCCCGGGCCGTCGTGCCGGGACGGCTCAGCCTGGACAAGCCGACGTTGCGCATTGACTCCACGTGTGCCCAGAAGTGCATCTGGTCCGACGCCGAGCGCATCGCGGCCGAGAACCACATCCGCGACGAGCTCCTGCGCCTGCTGGGACCGCAGAACACCTCGCTCTCGCCCGAGGGCGCACGCTACGCCGTCCACGTTGATGTCATCGTCAACGAGAAGCTGCACGGGAACGGCCTGATTGCCCTGCAGATCATCCTGCCCCTGGCCTTGGGGGCCGGCGCCGGCGTCACGGCCTACATGCTCACGCCCGCGCCGCCCGAGTGTCCCCCGGACATGTTCTGCGTAGCTCAGACCGACAACCGCTTCTCGAACGCCCTGACATCGGCGGCCATCTCGATGAGCCTCTGGACTCTGGTCTTCGCCACCTTGCCGTCGCGAACGGGCGAGTACCAGGCTGCGGCCGCCGTGAAAGTGCTCGACCGCGCGACGGGACAGGTGGTCCTCAACGAGACGGTTGCCGTGAGCCTCGAAGACACCTTCAGCACCTACGCCGGCCAGGACAAGATTGACCGCTTGACGGGGGAGGTGCTGCGCCAGCTTTCCGTGAGGGTGGCCGAGCTCCTGGCGCAGCCCGCCCAGCGTGCCCCGGCGCTGGCGGCAAGGCCGCCCAGCGCGCCCCGGTGACGCTGCGAGGACGGCGGTTTCACCGCCGCGCGCAACTCGGTGTTCGTGGAGGGCGAGTGCTGCCAGGCCGACCAGTGCGACACCATTCTCAATCCGGAGGACTGCAAGGACGGGAAACCATACGAGAGTGAGTAAGGCGACGACAGGGAGCCGACTTCGCGGCCTGCACCAGCCGCGCGTTGCCCAGCGACCGCAGCAGCAGTGTCACCGCCTGAACGTGAAGTCGCAGCCGACGGCTCCCGACAACGTGCTCGATCCGTCGAACGTCCCGTCGAAGCTGTCGCGCGTGAGCATCTGCACGCTTACGCCGCCGCACTTGCAGCTCTCGTACTCGACGTCCATGTGGAAGCGGCTCCCTTGCTCGACGTACGTGTAGTCCCCGGCGCCCCCGCAGCGGAACGTCGCCGGTCCGCCCGGGCAGAGCGAGGCGGTGAAGTTCGAGTGAATGTCGACGTCCGATACGGCCCCTTCACCGTCGAGGTAGAAGGCCATCTGGTAGGCGTAGTCGCCCTCGCAGACGATGGGCCCGGCCCAGCGGCCCTCGAGCGCTCCGCCCTCGTCTGCCCCGCCCTCGCTGGCACCGCAGCCGACCAGCAGCACACCGACCACGAGCCGGGCGCCAAGCCCGGGACGCCGATGACTCATCCTGTCCTCCTCCGTGTGACGCCATGCACCTCAGCACCCCGTTGTTCTGGCGTGTCCCTATCCACCGCCGACCAGCGGGCGCACGCCGCAGAGCTGCAACGCGGCCCGGAGCACGCCGGCCACGCTCTCGCCCGCGATGAGACCGCACGCGACCACCTGGCCGAGCCGCTCCCACTGCGCCGGCCTGCACGCCCGCCAGCCAACGAGAACAAGGGCGCCGAGGAAGATGGTGAGCGAGAGCTGCGCCGGCACGAGGAAGGCGAGACCGAACGCGAGGCCGCTCGGGAGGTAGGGGCGAAGCCGGGGCGAGCACGCCTGGAGCAGGGGCAGCGCCGCGCCGAACAGAGCGCCCGCGAGGACCGGCCAGAGCGCGCTTCCCGGCAGGGCGCCCGGCCCTCGTGCCAGCAACTCGGCCACTGCCCGCCAGGCGTGAGCGGCCGGCGCAGGGAGCTCGCCTTCTCCGATGGTGAAGGCCCGGGCGAACAGGTAGTACGCCGGCACGCAGAACAGCACACCCGCTCCGATGCCCCAGAGCTGCGCGATGAACTGCTTTCGCGGCGAGGCGCCGAGCAGGTGGCCCGTGCGGAAATCCTGCATCATGTCGCCCGCCTGCGCCGCGCCCGCGCTCGTCACGGCGGCAGCCGTCAGGTTGGTGCGCACGGCCCCGGGCGCAATGGCGCCGAACACGAGCTGGGTGACGCTGACCATCATCCGCATGGGGTTGAGATCCGTCTCGCCCGCACACCTCACCGCTACCTGAGCCAGGACGAGCGACAGCGCCACGGCCACGAGGCCCAGCAGCGGATGCACTCCGAAGAAGAGCCAGCCGAGTAGTATCGCGGCCGCGGTCGCAAGCCCGAGGCCACCCAGCCACCACCACCGGGGAACCTCGTCGCCGCCCAGGGGCTCGCTCGCTCCGGGGCCGCCGCCTCGGCCCCAACCGAGCACGCCCGCCAGTCCCGCGGCCAAGCTCCGCCAGGACAGCGCCAGCGTCGTCATGCCCTCGGCCAGCATGATGGCCACGCCGACCCACAGCAGCCAGCCCCGGGGGCCGCTCGTCATGCTCATCACGGGGCCGGGCGCCCAGCCCAGGCGCGACGCCACCGGCCCCAAAGCTCCCCAGGCGACGACCGCCCCCGCGAGAAGCGAGGCCCCAACCCTCGGGCCGATCAGCAGCCCGACGCCGACCATGACCGGGCTCAGGGTCGGGAAGAAGGCCCACTTCGCCAGGACCGCAAGCCCGAGCGCGGCGATGGGCGGCTCCTCCAGCGGCCGGACGAAGTAGGCGGCCAGAACGAAGACCGCGGCGCCGCCGCCAAATCGAAGCAGAGCCCGGGCCTGGGCCAGGGTCTCGCCCTTGCGGCCGGCCATCGCGAGGATCGTGCCCGCCGCCGCGGTACCGGTCGGAAACCGCAGGCGCTCGACGACGATGTAGCGTCGCCGCAGAGGCACCGCCACGAGCGAGCCGAGGTACGCGATCGAGAGCGCCCAGAGCAGCAGCCCGTGCAGGGGCAGCTTGTGCCCGAGCATCGCCAGCGCCGGGATCGGAGCGACGAGCCCGGCGGCCGCCGCCATCGTGCCGGCGCCCGAGGCGGTGGTCTGCGCGATGTTCGTCTCCAGCACCGACAAGGGCGACTTCGGCCGCAATGCCGCGAAGAGCGCGTAGGCAAGGACCGCGCCCACGAGCGAGCTCCCCACGGCCGTGATGCCCAGCCGCAGTCCGAGGTAGACGTCCATCGCCGACAGCACCCCGCCGACCACGATTCCGGCCAGCACCGCGCGCACGCTGAGCTGGCGCTCCCCTGGCGCGGGCTCGTAGAGCCGGTCGGGCAGAGGCTCAGGCACGTGCTGCAATGGGTTGGCGGTGCCCATCTGTCCCGTCGCTGGGGCGGCTTCCCGGCTGCTCCGGAATCGACGGTAGCCCACTGGCGGGCAGTCCGCCAGACAAGCCCGGTGCTGCCGCGGGGCAACGCCCGGTGGCGCGCCGGCCTCGTGGTGCCGCCATAACTGGGTGGGGTTGGGCCAACAGGGGCCAGTTATGGCGGCGCAAGGCGCCGTCCGAGAGCGGGTTGGAGCGTTCGGGCTGCGGCCACGCAACCGGCCCGGACGCCCACCTCGACAAGTGGGCGGAAACAGGTCGACGCGCGAGGCCAGCGCTCCCGCGGGGCAACGCCCGGTGGCGCGCCGGCCTCGTGGTGCCGCCATAACTGGGTGGGGTTGGGCCAACAGGGGCCAGTTATGGCGGCGCCGCGAGCCGACAGGGCAGGGCCCAGGGACGCCGTTCTTGCAGCAGGTAGCCCAACCCTCAGTCGCGCACCACAGCCCCGCTGCGGTACCGGCGCCCCGCGGCGGCGTCTCATCCCTGCGCCGCCGTCGCAGCGATGAGCTTCCAGCCATGGCGGCGAGCACGGCGGTTCGGGCAGTTGCGCTGCCTCGGGACGGATCGAGGTGGGCACGGCGCGTGCATCTCGCACGGGTAACAGGTTGGCTCTGGTGGCACGCGCCGAAGGCTCGTACAATCAGCCTCCGCCGGGCGCGATCGAGCGTTGCGGCGCGGGGCAAGGCACGGCAAGGAGGCAGGGAATGGTTCGCGTACGCTTGCAAGCTAGGGCAGGCATGGCTGCCGGGCTCCTGCTCGTCGCGGCCGGATGTGGCGGCGATGGCGAGGAGGCGGCCCCGGTCGCCTGCGACCCCGCGAACGTGATCGGCGGCCAGTGTGCCGGCGTTCCGCCGAGCCCGGTGTGCGACGGCGCCTCCTGCACCGCCGGCGTGAGCTGCGCCAAGATCGTACAGGTCGCGGGCAGCGCCGATCTGGCGGCAACCGCGGCGTCGGCCGCGGCCGGCACGTGCATCGCGCTCGCACCCGCGGCCTACGGCGCCGTCACATTGCCCGGTGGCGTGAGCCTGCTAGGCAAGTCGGCGGATGCCGTGAAGATCGAGGGAGTCACGCTTCAGGGCGGCTCCGGCTCGGTGCTGCGCGGGCTGGGCGTAGGCACCGCAGGAGTCGCGATCGAGGGAACCAAGGACGTGCGCATCGAGGCCGTGCACGTGTCGCTGAGCCCCCCGCCACCCGCTTCCGACGAGGAGCCGCCTTCCACGGTCCAGGGCATCTTCCTCGAAGCGGGCTCGTCCGTCGAGATCGTGAGCTCCACGGTCTCGGGCACTGCCGTCCGATCGCTCCAGTACGGTCTGCGGGCGGCCGAGGGCGTCGACATCACCATCGAGCGCGCGGTGATCTCGAACCTGGAGGGGCCAGGCATCTGGCTTGCCTGTGGCGACAAGTGCGGCTGCGCCGATCCCCCCTCTCTTTCCGTCACGAGATCCATCGTGCGCGACAACCGCATCGCGGGCATGGCGATCTTCGGCACGGTCGCGACGCTCGACACGGTGGACATCCTGCGCACCGCCCAGGGCGAGCACCAGCAGTCAGGCCTGGGCGGCGGTGGCCTGTCCGTGGCCGCGTGCTCGACGCTGGAGGCCGTGGGCCTGCGCGTGCATGACAGCCTTTCCTACGGGGTTCTCGTTGACTCGTCGGGCGCCACGTTGGGCGGCGACGAGGCGGGCCAAGCCATCGACATCAGCCGCAACGAGCTCGGCCTGTGGGTTCAGAACGTCGGAAAGACCCCCGGCCAGGAGTTCCGGCTCGAGAACGCCCAGTTCACCGCCAACAAGGGCGTGGGAATTGGCCTCGGCGGTGAGGAGAAGGGCATCATAATCTTCTTCCATACGGCCGTGACCGGAACGACGGACGCCCCCATGCCCGTCTTGCAGAAAGGCGAGCCGGGCTTCAGCAAGGAGGTCGGCGACGGGCTGGTGTGGCTCGACGGCGTGACGGCCCAGATCGACGGGCTTGCCTTGAGCGGCAACGAACGCGCCAGCCTGCTCATCGATGGCGGGGTCGGCGAGGGCAGCAGCCTCAAGAACGTGACCCTGGCCGGTGGCGACAAGCAGATCGTGCAACAGAACTGGAAGAATGGCGATCTGAAGCCCGCCACTGACGCGAGTGTGCCGGCGGTGAAGACGGTCGAGGACGAGCCGTTCGTGGTGCCGGAGGCTCCGCAAGCCGTCACGGCGTCGCTCTGAAACGCGGGAGGGATGCTGGTGCGCGGCCGAGTCTGGCTGCTCCTGCCCGTGGCCTGCCTGGCCGGCTGCTCGGAGCCGGCTCAGTGGCGCCCCTGCGCCCCCGGGGAGCTCCCGCGCGAGGACGGGACCTGCGCGCCAGCGGGGATCCCTCCCACCCGGTGCGGCGCGGGATTCGTAGCCGACGGCAAGAGCGGGTGCGAGCCCATCCTGCCGCCTGAGCCCTGCCCCAAGGGGCTGATGGCCGTGCCTGGCGACAGCGAATGCCGCGAGGTGGCGCCATGCGGCAGCGGCACCTGGGGCAACATCCCCGTCGGTCCTGGCACGCAGTACGTGGACGCCTCGTACGCCGGCGCGCAGAGCGACGGTTCGGCTGCGCGGCCTTGGACGACGATCCAGGCCGGCGTCGACGCCGCGGCCCCGGACGCCGTCGTGGCGGTGGCTGCGGGTATCTACCGCGAATTCGTGCACGTCGAATGGAAGCCGGTGCATCTCTGGGGCAGGTGCCCGAGCATGACGGAGCTGGCGCTTCCGGCCTTCAAGGCGGGCGTTACTGTTAGGGCAGTACACGCCGCCGGCACCGAGATCCACACGCTAGCCATCAGAGGGGCGGGGCAGGGTGTGTATGTGTCCGGCTCGATGGACGTGACGGTAGACCAAGTCTGGATCCACCATATCGCTGACTTCGACCACGAGTATGTCGCCGGAGGCATCGTCGTGAACGACGACGGCGGCCCTGCGACCGTCGTGCTGAAGGGATCGCTGATCGAGGCGGCGCACCAGTACGGCGTGTTCGTCCGGGCCTGCGACGTGGCGATCGAGTCCAGCGTGGTCCGTGGCACCGTGCCGAGACCGCAGGAGGAGGACGACGAGCAGCAGCTCGGCATCGGAGTCGGAGTGTGGGATCACTGGCAGTCCGGGAAGCGCTCCTGGGCGAGCGTGCGCGGGACGGTTCTGGAGCGGAACGCGAACTACGGTGCCTCGGTGGCGGGCTCGGACGTGCTGGTCGAGTCGACCGTGGTGCGCGACACGGATCCGGACGCGGACGGCGAGTTTGCCTGCGGCCTTGCCGCGAGAGACGGAGCCTATGGCGGTCAGCCCGCCAATGTGACCGTCCGCTCCTCCGTTCTCGAACGCAATCGCACCATCGGGGCCGGTGTCGTTGGAGCCGACCTCGCCGTCGACTCGACGGTGCTGCGCGACACACTGATTGGCCTGGCGGCGACGCCCGACTACGAGAAGGGCTTGCCGGCGAGCCTCGATGTGCGCCAGTCGCTCGTGGAGCGAAATGGTGGCTCCGGAGTCGCGGTGACCGGCGCTGACGCCACGATCGAGTCGACCATCGTGCGCGACACCGTGGGGGAGCCTGAGTCCGGCATCGGCGTGGGTATCTGGCTTGCCCGCAATCCTCAAAACGGTTGGCCCGGACAAGCTGCCGTGCGCGGGTCCGTGGTCGAGGGCAACATCTGGGTTGGCGTCGCCGTGTACGGCTCGCGTGCCACGATCGAGTCCACCGTGGTCCGCCAGACGCAGACCCTGCACGGCGGAGAAGACGGCGAGGACGAGGGGATCGGCGGGTTCGGGATCGTCATTGCCCAGAGCAGCGCGCCCGTGTGGCGTGCAGCGGTGGCCCTGCGCGCTTCGCTCGTGGAGAAGAACCACACCGCCGGCGTGGCCGTGCTCGGCTCGGACGTACTGATGAGCTCGACCATCGTGCGCGACACGCTGCCCGACGACGACGGGCACTTCGGCTACGGCGTGACGATCGGATCGCACCCAAGCAGCGGTTTCCGTAGCAGCGCAAGGCTGCGTGACTGCCTGGTCGAGCACAGCCACGGCATCGGGGTGGAAGTCACGGGCTCGGACGCCACGATCGAGTCGATCGTCGTGCGCCGCACGGAGCCGACGGAGGCCGAGGAACAGTTCGGCGACGGCATCTCGGTGGCCGCAGGGCGAATCGCGCCGGCCGGGCGGATGGTGCCTGCCACTGCCCGCATCAGGGGCACGCGGGTCGAAGCAAGCGCTCGCGCCGCTCTTGCGAACTTCGGCGCAAGCGTCATCTACGCCTGGAACACGTTCTCGTGCGCGCAGTTCGACGTGGACGGCGAGGAGCTCTATGGCGTGTCTCCAAACTTCGACCACATCGGCGGCAACCTCTGTGGGTGTCCTGTGGCGAACGCGGAGTGCGTTGTCGGGTCCGCGCGCATCGGGCCGCCACCACGTCTTCCGCCGCCCGTGGAGCACGAGCCGCCGTCGACGCCATAGCCGCGGTAGAGCCGACCTGCCGCCATCCACCGGCGCCACCTACCCGTCGCCGGTCAACGCGGCCAGGATGGCGCGGCATTCTTCGAGCCGCTCGCGCAGTCCGGCCTGGTCGCCGTGCTTCGAGAGCGACGCGAGCAGCGTCTTGGCGACGCCAGCGGCGCGCCGGCGAACAGGGGATGGAGAAGGGGACGACGCCGCGGCCTGGCCGCAGATCCGAACAAGCGCGGCTGCCACCTCGCCGAGGTAGAACGCGCTGCCCCGCTCGGCGATCGCCAATGCCTCGGCGCCGGCATCGAGCGCGGCTTCGATCTCCCCGGCGGCCAGGGATGCCTCGGCGAGGTTGCTGTACAGGGCCGCAAGGTCGGAACCCGCGCCGACCTGCTTGCCGAGCTGCAATCCGCTGCGAGCATGCTCGATCGCGGCGCGGACTTGGCCGAGGCGCAGCTCCACGTCCGACAGGTTGCTGAACGCGATCGCAAGCCGGTGAAGATCGCCCGCCCGCTGCATCAGCCGAAGCGCCCGGAGCTGAGCCTTGTGCACCGCGCTCAGATCGCCACGCGCCGCCCGAATCCCCGCGAGACCATACAGTGCTTCAGCCGCGAGGTCAGGGCGATCACTCTCGTCGACGATGCGCAATGCCTGCCGCACACTGCGCTCGGCGGCCACAAGCCTGCCGCGCGCGTGCAGGGCAGCGCCGAGCCCCAGCAGCAGCAGCGCCGTGTCGGCCGACGATCGGTAGCCTGGCTGGCGGACCGCGCGGTAGGCACGCAGTCCCTCGATCGCCGCCTGCCAGGCTCGCTCGGCGTTGCGCCGACGTCGGCACAGGAAGGCGAGCAGCGTGTACATGGCGGGCGTCTCCTCGGGCGCCCCGCCTTGGGTGGCGCACGCGATCGCACGCTCGACGAGCTCTTGCCCCGCCTCCAGCGATCCACGGATCTTGTGCACCAGGGCGAGGCGAAAGTCGATTCTCGCCTCCCACTGAAGGATCTCCCTCGGCTCGAGCCTGGGGCGGCCCTGTCCCGCTGCCGCCACGAGCAGCGCCCGCGCTTCTTCGTAGATCCGCACGGCCTCGTCGAGCCTCCCGACGCGGCGCAGCACGTCGCCAAGATCGAGCCGCAAGCGCACGCGCTCGCGCAGGAGAGCTTCGTCGGTCACGTCGGCCGATGGCGCAGCGGCCTCGGCCGGCTCGGCCCCTTGCCTCTCGGCCTGCTCGTCACGCAGCTCCCGCGCCCGCTCGAAGTGCCGCAGTGCCTCGGCGTTCTGCCCGAGCCGCGCCGCGTGGGCCCCGGCGCGGGCGTACTCGGCAGCCGCACGACTGACCGCTCCGGCGCGGTCGTAGTGCCAGCCGAGCGGGGCGGCGCCTGCCGGCCCCGGCATGTGCTCGGCCAGCCACTCGGCCACGATCGCGTGAAGCGGCTGGCGCACCTTGCGGCTCAGGCTCGCGTAGGCCACCTCCTGTGTCGCCGACTCCGCAAAGACGTACTCGCGCTCCCCGGGGAATGCCGCGGCCTCCCGCACGCGGACGATCTGTCGCTCGCGCAGCCGCCCGAGAAGCTGGTCGGTGGCAGCGCCGAGCGCGGGGGCTCCATCCGCCCCCAGCAGCCGCCCGACGACACCCTGCCAGAAGGTGCGTCCCACGACGGCCGCGCGCGCCAGCACATCGCGCAGCTCGGGATCCAGCCGGTCGAGCCGGGCCTGGACGATGCCCTGGATCGTGGCCGGCAAGGCAAGGTCGCCGAGCCGCTGCTCGTGGATGGACCAGGCCCCCTGGACGGGCGTCTCGATGGCCCCGGCGTCCACCAAGAGGTGCAGTGTCTCCTCCAGGATGAGGGGGTTGCCCTCGGCCCGGTCCGCGAGCCGGCCCACGGTCTCCGGCCGCAGCTCGCGCACCCGCGCGAGCCGCTCGCCGTTCATCTCCTCGACGTAGCGCCGGGCAAGCGGGCCCAGATCCACGCGCTCGTGTGCCTCCCGGCCCTCGCCCCAGTGGGACCGCCGCTCCAGGAGCGCCGGCCGAGCCGCGCCGATCACCAGCACCGGCAACCGCTCGATTCGCACCGTCAGATCGTCGAGCAGATCGAGGCTCGCGTCGTCTGCCCAGTGGATGTCGTCGCACAGGACCACGACCGGCATGCGACGCGCGGCGAACGCCACGATCCGCCCGAGCGCAGCCGCGATGCGGTGCTTGGCCTGTGCCCGCGCTTCGTCCGGAGCCACGGACTCGACCGGCCCTTCGTCCTCCGATCGGGCGCCGAGAAGCTGCGCCATCTGTCGGATGGCATCCTCGATCTCGGTCCGATCGGGCTCGTCGTCCGGCTCCGCGCGGACGGCACGCCCACCGCCGGAATCCCAGTCGAAGCTCGCTTGGCTGGGCGGTGGGCGCGTCGATCTGCCGCCACCGGCCCAGGTGGTGACGGAGCGCATCCGCAGCCAGCGCAGGCCTCGCCGCAGCTTGCGCACCACCACCTCCCGCGCGTCGCTCTCGTGGATCTGAAAGCGCGCCCGGACGAGTGCCGCAGCGAGCCCGTAGCTCGTGTCAACGCCCGGCGACGAGCACTGCGCGCTCAGCGTGACGAAGTCCCCAAGCGCCGCCGGCAAGCGCGCAAGGAACTCCGCGAGCAGCCTCGTTCTTCCGACGCCGGCCGGGCCGACCAGGGTGAGCACGCGGAGGCGGCGGCTCGATCGCACGGTGTCGAGCGCGTCGTGCAGCCGCTGCATCTCCGCGGCCCGCCCGACCAGCCTGGTGTCGATGCCATGGAAGGCCGGGATCTCGAAGGCGCGCTGGTAGGCGAGCGGGCCCAGCACCTCGAAAGCCAGGCACGCCTCGCCACTCCCGAGCGGCCCGGCCGTAGCGCAGGGGGCGACCTCGAACGCGTTCGCGACCTGCCGCCGGGTGTCTCGGCCGATGACGATGGCGCCGGGCGGCGCGCTCTGCTGCAGCCGCGCCGCCGCGGTCACGGTCTGTCCTACCACGGCGAACGGCGAAGCAGCGCCTTCGGGCAGCATGGCGGCAAACACCCGGCCCGTGCTCACACCGATGCGAATGCCGGGGCGTGCCGCCCGCGCCGCGGCAGGCAGGGCCACGCGAGCAATCGCGCTCCGCACCCGAACGGCGGCCTGCACGGCTCGCTGTGCGTCGTCGTCGCGTGCCCGCGGGAGCCCGAACACGGCCATGGCGCAGTCGCCCACCGGCCTGTCGAGCAGGCCCCCCAGGCGCCCCACCTGCTCGATCGCGACGACAAAGCACCGCGCCACGACGTCCTGGATCTCCTCGAGATCGAGCTGCTCGGACAAGGCGGTCGCGACACCCGAGAAGTCGACGAACATGACGGTGCAGATCCGGTTCTCTCCGGTAGGCCCCGACCCCAGGGAGCCAAGCGAGACGCGCGCTGCGGACGCCGGCCCACCCGCGGCCACGACCCCCGGCGTGGGAGCCAGCACCGGGGCGGCCGTTGTGGCAGCGAGCCCCCTGGCGGCGCGTCGTGCTTCGCCCAGCGCGTCCCACATGGCCCTCATGTTCTGGAACCGCGCCTCCGGCCTGACCTCGAGCGCCCGGCGCACGACCGCCTCGATCGCCGCAGGTGCCGCTACCCCGCGGGCGTGCAGGCTCGGGCGGCGTTTCTCGTCGGCCGTGGCCACGAAAAGCTGCATCAAGTTGCCGCCGCCCAAGGCGGGCCGTCCCGACACGATCTCGACCAGCACGAGCGCCATGGCGTACACGTCGGTCCAGGGCCCGGTCACCCCGTGGCGCGGATCGAACTGCTCGGGCGCCGCGTACTGGGGGGTGAACGCACGCAGCTCGGCGCCGGTCTCGGCGAGCGCGGCCGTGAGGCTGGGCGCCTCGGCCATCAGCTTGGCAATGCCGAAGTCGAGCACCTTGACGACGCGGCCACCGGAGATGCTGGCCAGGAAGATGTTGGGCGGCTTCACGTCGCGGTGCGCGACGTTCTCGTCGTGGGCGATGGCCAGCGCCTCGGCGGCAGGCGCCAGCAGATCGATCGCCTCTTCCAAGCCAAGCGGACCGACGCCGGCGTCCTGGCGATCGAGAAGCTCCTCCTCCAGCGTCTTGCCGTCGAGCCACTCCATGACGGCATAGGGCGTCCAGTCGCCGGCCGGTGCCGTTGCCGCGCCGACGTCGAGGGCCTGGACGATGCCGGTCGTACGGCGCGAGAGGCGGTGCAGAAGCCGTGCCTCTTGCCGAAACGTTGCCAGGAACTCCGCGCGCCGGTCCGGCCGCAGGTTTGCCGGGATCTTGAGGCACTTGATGGCGACGGCCGCGTCGAGCCCGAGGTGCCGGCCGCGGTAGACCACGCCGAAGGCCCCTTCGCCGGCGACCGACTCGACGGCGAACCGCTCGTCGATGGTCGAGCCCACCCAGCCGAAGGGGTCGATGCGCTCCATCGCGCGGCAGCATAGCGCCGCGGGTCGGGCGGGAGAAGCGAGGGGCGCGGCCAGCGGCCCCTCGTCGCGTCACTCGCTCGGCGCGGGAAGATCGGGCGGATCAAGCCCGGCGCTGACGACGACGCAGTCCCCGTTTGCAACGGGACAGCCGCAGAGGCTTCCGCCGAGGTGGTCGAAGCTGAAGTTGCTGCCTTCATACGGCTCGCCCTCGATGTCGAAGCTCTGGCACTGCATGAGGGTCGAGCCATAGGTCACGGAGGCGCCGAAGTTCGAAAGCGCAGCGCGGGCGCTGTGCTCGATGAGTGTCGCGACGACTCGGGCGCTTGTAGGCCGCCCGAAGGACCGGACGACGAGTCCATCGCCGAAGCTGCCGAGGCCATCGGGGAGGGTGTCGGCGATGCGGCAGCCCTCGATGGTAGCGTCAGAACCGGAGACGAGTAGGCCGACATCGTGGTTCTGCGCGACGAGCGAGCCGCGCAACGCCAGCGTAGTGCGCGCGTCCATATCGGCGTTGCCTAGAACCGCGATGCCATACCCGAAAAGCTGGTCCGACGGCTCGGGCAAGGTGGCGCGTACGACCGTGCCCTCGATGCTGGCATCCGAACCGCCGACGATCACGCCGACCGCGTGGTTGTGCTCGACGAGCGAGCCGCGCAGCGCCAGCATCGCGCGCCCGCCCGCTTCCACGACGCCTTGAACGTGGATGCCTTGCCCGAAAAGCTGGTCTGACGCCCGGGGCAAGGTGGCGCGGACGACCGTGCCCTCGATGGTGGCGTCCGAGCCGAAGACGGCAACGCCGAGGTCGTGGTTCTGCTCGACGAGCGAGCCGCGCAGCGTCAGCGTCGCGCGCTCGCCCGTGACCGAATCTCGAATCCCGATGCCGCGGCCGGAGGTCTGGTCGGACGCCGCGGGCAAGGTGGCGCGCACCACCGTGCCCTCGATGGTGCCGTGCGAACCTCCGACGAACACGCCGAGCTCGTGGTTCTTCTCGACCAGCGAGCCGCGCAGGGCGACGGATGTCGGCCCCAAGACGTCCCCGACGTTGACCCCCCTGCCTGCGGTGTCGCGCACCCACACCCGGTCGACCACCACAGCCTTGGAGCCAGAGAGAAGAAGCCCCATGGCGCCGCCCGTGACGGCCAGCCCGCCTACTTCGCTGCCGCTTGCACCCTTCCGGATATCCACCGCGGCGAGCCCGGCCCCCGTCCCGGCGATGCCGACCTTGTCAGGACAGACCCCCCAGACCCGCACGGCCTTTCCCTTGATGAGCACGTCCTCAGGGTAGGCTCCCGCCGCCACCGCGACGAGCGCGCCCGGCGCTGCCGCCTTCACCGCCTCGCCGATGGTCTTCCACGGCTTCTCGGCGCTGCCGTCGCTGTCGCCGCCGGCGTAGGAGCCGTCCA
>JACQWT010000533.1 GCA_016209145.1 Deltaproteobacteria bacterium
AGCCGTCGTTGCTAGCGCCGCAATGCGTGAACGCATACACGAGCCCTCAAGGCGCGAGCCTCCTGACCTCGGCGGCCTGCTCGAACTCGGGGCTCGCCTCGTTGTCGTGCGAGACCACCGTCGCCACGGTGCCGAAGCACTCCGCCACGAACAGGTGCGAGCGGATCGTCGTCTTGACGACGCCCACCCAGCGCTCCAGCGTGACGCGCGCGCGCAGGACGGCGAAGTCGGCAAAGGGAGTCGAGAGCTTGCCGTGCGCGTCCACTTCGTAGGTGTAGTTCTCGGTGTAGAGCGCGTAGATGCCCTGCGCCAGGCCGCTCACCGTGGTGCTCGCCTTCCAGCTCTTGCCCTGGGCCAGCGGGAAGTCGAGCACCGCGACCGGCGGGTCGTAGACGAGCTCGGTGCGCGTGAGACCGGCCTCGGGCGAGACGACGCCGCGCAGCAAGAGGGCCTTGGCGCCGATCTCGAAGACGCCGTAGAGCGGCTCGGTGTCCGAGAGAAGCGCCGCATAGCTCGCGCCGGGGAAGAGCGAGGCAAACCACTTCCCCTCCAGGGGCTGGAGCTCGACCAGCACGAGGTGATCGCCTGGCAGAAGCTGCGACAGATCCCAGAGGCGGCTGCCGTCCGGCTGCGGCGTTCCCGCCGTGCTCACCGTCGCGTCGAGCGCCACCTTGAAGGTCGCCTTCAGGCCCGCTTGGAGCGGGACCTCGCCGCGCTCGATGGTGCCGTCCTGGTTGGGCGAGCAGATCTCCGGGCCCCCGCCCCCGCCGCCGGCCCCAGCACCGCCCTCGGCGCCGCCGCCGGCCGCGCCGCCCGCGCCGGCCTGGCCGGCCCCGCCAGCACCACCGCCGCTGCCCCCGGAGCTCGTCTGGGCGGGCACGCAGGCGCCGTCGTGACAGGCGCCGGAAGCGCAGTCCGCACCGCTGCGGCACTCGGGCTCGTCGGCCGCGGAGCAGGCGAAAAGAGCGCACGACAGGGCCGCCAGCGACAACCCCTGCCACGTTGCGCTCCAGCGTGGAGCGATGTTCTGCTGTTGCATGGCCTGCGACCAAGCTCTCGCCTAACCCGTCCGCAGCGGCGCGTCAAGCCCGCATTGCTGCATAGCACAACAAGTACCTCGAAGAAAGTCCTGGTATCTGTGCGCCTGCGGTAGTACGGTGCCCCGTGTCGTCCCTCATGGTCGTCGTCAAGAAGTACAGCAACCGCCGGCTCTACGACACGGCCGAGAGCCGCTACATCACGCTGGACGAGCTCGCCGAGAAGATCCGCGACGGCACCGAGGTGCGCGTCGTGGACGCCAAGAGTGGCGAGGATCTGACGGCGCCCGTGCTCACGCAGATCATCATCGACGGTCGCGGCGCGGGCAAGCTCCTGCCGGTGTCGCTCCTCGCGCAGCTCATCCGGCTCCAGGACGACGTGCTGGCGGACTTCCTCGGCAAGTACCTGTCCACGGCGCTCCAGATGTACTTGGCCGCCAAGCAGGGAGCGCAGTCCGTCGCGCCGTACCTGCCCTTCGCCACGTGGCCTTTCTCGGCCAGCGACACGCTCGCGCGCCTCTTTGCCGGCCAAATCCCCTGGGCGCAGGCGAACGCCGGTAGGGTTTCTTTGTTGCGGCGCAACATTTTCCCTTGACAGACCGGCCGGGCGGACCTAGATTCTCCTGCGCGTGAGAGGTAACTACTCAAAATCACGTCAGGAGGATATGCCATGTTGAACTTCGATTTCTCGCAGCCGCAGCAATGGGTCAACGGATGGAGCAAGATGGTGGAGCAGCAGCTCGGCCACTGCCAGTCGGCCTGTGAGCGCGCCGAGAAGCTCCAGGCCCAGATGGTGGAGCGCGCGATCGAGGCCATCGACGAGGGCGCCAAGCTCGCCCGGACGAGCGTGAGCTACTGTGCCGAGCTCGGCCGCGAGTGGCGCAAGCAGTGCATGGAGGCGGCGAAGCGGGGCGCAGACATGGCGAGCCCAGCGGCCCACGGGGCGTGAGCGGCACCGGCGTCACCGCCCGCGACGTGGTCTTTCGCGACGGCTCGGCGTCGCTGCTGCGCTTCCGCGGGCCGGCCGCCGCAGGCAGCGGTGCTCCGGCGCCGCTCCTGCTCGTGCCCTCGCTCATCAACCGCTGGTACGTGCTCGATCTGGCGCCAGGCGCAAGCGTCGTGGCGGCGCTGCTCGAGGCGGGGATCGATACCTACTGCCTCGACTGGGGCGTGCCCGGAGACGAGGATCGCTACCTTGGCTGGGACGAGGTGATCGAGCGCCTGTGCCGCTGCGCGCGCGCGGCGCAACGGCACGCGGGGGCCGAGCGGATCGCCCTGCTAGGCTACTGCATGGGCGGCACCCTGTGCGCCATCGGAGCGGCGCTCGATCCGGGGCGGATCTGTGCGCTCGTGAACCTCGCCGGGCCCATCGACTTCGCGCACGCCGGGATCCTGGGGCATCTGGTTGACGCGCGCTGGTTCGATCCCGAAGCCATGAGCTGTGCGGGCAACATCAGCGCCTGGCAGATGCAGAGCGGCTTCATGGCCATGCGGCCGACGCTCCAGCTCGCGAAGCTCGTGGGGCTGTGCGATCGGCTCGGGGACGACGAGGCCCGCGCGCGGTTCCTGACGGTCGAGAGCTGGGCCAACGACAACGTGCCGTTCCCGGCCGCGGCCTACGTGCGCTACATCCGCGATCTGTACCAGCGCAACGAGCTCGTGGCGGGCGAGCATCGCATCCGGAGCCGCCGCGTCGATCTTGCGGCCGTCGACTGCCCGGTGCTGACGGTCGTGACGGAGCGCGACGAGATCTGCCCGCCGCCGTGCGCCACGGCCTTGAACCGGCTCGTGGGCTCGACCGACACGGACATCCTGTGCGTCCCCGGCGGCCACGTCGGCGCGGGGGTGGGCAGCCGCGCCGCGCGCGAGCTGTACCCGCGGCTGGTGGGGTGGCTGGTCGGTGGTCAGCGCACGAACACGAACATCGAGCGCAGCGTGCCCCAGTGATCGCCCTGCGAATACACCTCGAACGCGCCATGCCCGTCGCGGTAGTAGCCGATCTGCATGCTCTCGCTGTCGCCCGCGCAGCCGGCGCGGATGGCGATGCGGGCCGGCTCGGTATCGCCGGCCTCGTCGCCGGCCAGCACCAGGTTGTCGTAGCCGTCCCACTTGGGCGAGCCTCCCATGTACACTAGGCCCGCGCTGCACGCGCTGCCGCCGTCGACGACGCCCGGCGTGACGAGGCTGCGCAGGCTTTTGCCGCCGAGGAAGCCCGTGCTCGTGCGCACCGAGTACAGGTAGGCCTTGCCGAGTTGGTTGCGCAGCATCACGTCTGCCGCGGGCAGCTCGCCGTAGGCCCGCGAGACGTAGTCCTGGGTCGCCTGGATGTTGTCCAGATCCACCTGGTCGATGTCGGCGTACTGGGTCGCGCTCCAGCCTCCGCCGTTGACGTTGAAGTCGATGTTGGGGTCGTAGGTGGACACGCGCACGACCATGGTCCAGCCGCCGCCGTCGGTCGTCATGTCGCAGTAGACCTTGAAGGCGTCCGCCGGGCTGCCGCCGTTCGGATCGATGAGATACTTGCCGTCGCCCTGCGACTGGCCCGCCTGCAGGATCTTGAGACAGCTCTCGAGCGGCTTGAGCACGCACTTGCCCTGCTCGCATTGCTCGAACTGGGCGCAGGCCTTGCCGCAGGAGCCGCAGTTGGCGGGATCGATCTGCACGTCCACGCACTGGCCATTGCAGTTGGTCAGCTTGATGCCGCAGTTGAGCTTGCAGGCTCCGGCCACACAGATCTCGGTCTGGGCGCAGGCCTTGCCACAGGAGCCGCAGTTGGCGGGATCGATCTGCACGTCCACGCACTTGCCGCCGCACTTGGTGGTGCCGCCGACGCACTGGAGCTGGCACGCTCCCGCCGCGCAGACCTCGCCGCCGGCGCAGGCCTTGCCGCAGGAGCCACAGTTGGCGGCATCGAGTTGCACGTCGATGCACTTGCCGCCGCACTTGGTGGTGCCGCCCACGCACTCGAGGGCGCAGGCGCCGAGTGAGCAGCTTTCTCCGCCGGCGCAGGCCTTGCCGCAGGAGCCGCAGTTGGCCGGGTCCGCCTTGATGTCGACGCACTTGCCCCCGCACTTGGTGCTCCCGCCCACGCATTCGAGGCCGCACTTCTCGGCGGAGCATACCTCATCGCCGGCGCAGGCCTTGCCGCAGCCGCCGCAGTGGGCCGGGTCCTTCTCCGTGTCGACGCACTTGCCGCCGCACTTGGAGGTCCCGCCGGCGCACTCCAAGCCGCACTGCCCGGTCGAGCAAACCTCGCCGGGCGCGCATACGACACCGCAGGAGCCGCAGTTGGCCGGGTCCGCCTGGGTGTTGACGCACTTGCCGCCGCACTTGGTGGTGCCGCCCGAGCACTTCAGATCGCACTTGCCGGCCGAACAGACGTCACCCACGCCGCAGGCGTTGCCGCAGGAGCCGCAGTTGGCCGGATCGACGTCGGTCGCCACGCACTTGTCGCCGCACTTGGTGCTCCCGCCCAGGCAGTCGATCCCGCACTGGCCGGCCGAGCACACCTCGCCCTCGACGCAGGCCAGGTCGCAGCCGCCGCAGTGGGCCGGATCGGTGCTCGTGTCCACGCACTTGCCAGCGCACTTGACCGTGCCGCCCAGACACTGCAAGCCGCACTGCCCGGCCGAGCAAACCTCGCCGCCGCCGCAGGCCTGGTTGCAGCCGCCGCAGTGCTCGGGATCGAGGTCGGGGTCGACGCAACGCTCGCCGCACTTGGCGGTCCCGCCCAGGCAGTCGACGCTGCACAGCCCGCCGGAGCAGATCTGCCCCTCGGGGCACTGCTTGCCGCAGGCGCCACAGTTGGCCGGATCGAGCGCCAGCGGCACGCACGCGCCCGCGCATTCGCTGAGCCCGGCCGGGCAGCCCGGCTGCTTGCCGCCGCCACCACCCTGGCCCGGGGTGGTGCCGCCGCCGGCCGTCTCGACTCCCCCGCCCGAGCAGGCGGCAAGCAGCGCCCAGCCCAGAGCGAACCCGATCCATAGCCGCCTGCCACGACCAACCGCGAGTCCCATGTCGGTCCCATGGTAGCCGGGCACTGGCAGGCATGACAGGGCGATCATGGTCCCGGCCGCAGGGCCTCGCCCTGCCGGACTGACCAACCCACGGCAGCCGGCGTGGCAGCGGGGCACACGGGACAAGCTCATCGGCGGCGCACGTCCGTGTAACCAATGGAAACAACAAGCATCTTCCGTGCACCGCGCAGCTCCATGGAGGGCCGGACGCGGGGGCTGGCGCCGCCAGCTTTGCCGATCGGCCCGGTTCTTGTATGCTAGCCGCCGACAGCCCCCGTTGATGCGCCGGAGGGATGCCGGCGCGGTGGGGGCCAGACAGGGATAGGAGGCTTGGGAAAATGAAGCTTCGGACGCTCTCGCTTGGTCTCGGGCTCATGGTGGCCGGCGCCGTTCTCGTCGCTGCGTGCGGCGATGACGAGACAAAGACGACTCCGACCACCACCACCACGTCGACTAGCAGCTCCAGCAGCGGCTCCCAGGGCGGCGGCGGCGGTGCGGTTGGCGGCGGCGGCGGCGCAGTCGGCGGCGGCGGCGGCGCAGTCGGCGGCGGCGGCGGCGGCGAGGTCGGCGGCGGCGAAGTCGGCGGCGGCGAGGTCGGCGGCGGCGGCGGCGCCTAGCCCCGCGTCCGAGCAGCCGGAGGCGGCCCGTCGCGCAGTCGGCGGGCCGCGGCAGCGCCGTTCGCGACTGGCGAGCCCAGCCGGCAGGGGATGCTGTTTGTTGCGGCGCGCTCAGGCTCTCAGGCTCTCACTCGCCCGGCGCCGCGAAGCGAGCGCGCGCGGGCTCGCGCCGAAGCCGGAAGGCGAAGGCGTCGAGGCGCCGTTCGTCCACAGGTGAGCCGTCCGCGTAGACGAACAGCGCTGGGATCTGGCGCTGGTGCCGGAGCAGGCTCTCGCCCACGAGCGCCGGAGCGCAGCCCCAGGGGCTGGCCACCACGACCCCGTCGCAGGCGCCCGCGCGCCACGTGTGGAGCACGCTTCCCAAGGTGATCACCGCTTCTCCCTGCGGGTGACCGGCCAGCAGGCGCAGGGCGGCACGCAGCAGGTCGGCCGTGTCGGCCGTGGGCAGCCAGGGATGGGCCGGCAGCGCGCGCGCATAGACGGAGCGGCGCACGGCGCGCATCATGCGCTGCGCCACGGCGTTGCCCACCCAGCGCCGCGGTACTGCGAGCGGGCTTTCCAGGCTGGGATCGTAGAAGTACTCGAAGAACATCCAGCTCGGTTCGACGATGACCCTGAGCCCCCGCTCGCTGAGCTTGCGCACCAGATCGGCGTTGGCGAAGGCGTCGAGCCGCACGTAGGCGTCGCCGCTGAGCAGCACGGTGCGCAGCGACGACCGAGGCTGGCCACGCTCGGTCGCGTCGGGCTCGCCACCCAGACGCGCGAAGGTCTGGCTTGCCCGCTCGGCGAGCGCAAGCGCTTGCGCGCCGTCGCCGGCGAGAGCGGAGGCGCGCTGCCAGCGCTCCTCCCGGTACGGCCGGCCGGCGAGCCTCTCGATTTCGGTGCACAGCTCCGCGTAGAGCCGGTCGATCTCGCCGGCACGGCGCTCCGTCGCGCGATGGTACGAGGCGAGCTCGAAGACCAGGTCCCAGAGCACCACCCCGGTCCAGATCTTGGCGAACAGCGCCAGGCCCGGATCCGTGTCGATGGTGAGGCGTCGCGAGGCCACGGTCGCGCTCAGGCCAAGCCGATCGAGCGACAGCAGGTCCTTTGCGGAGAACAGGCAGTTGCGGCAACGACCCGCGCCCGTGACTTGCAGCAGCACCGTGCGTCCCACCGGCGGCTGCTCGGCGAGGTGCCGGCGGAAGCAGCCCCAGATGAGCTGGTAGGGCAAGCACTCCTTGCCCGAGCAGTCGCGCCGGCCCAGCGCGAGCGCCGCCGCGTCGGGGCTGGCGCAGGCCGCGGCGTCGAAGCCCAGCGAGCGGTAGGCAGCGGCCACGATGGAACCTATCCGGTCGGCCATTCCGAAGAGCACGAGCCGCGAGCCGCGCTCCTCGACGAGCGGCGGATGCGGCAGCGGCTCCAGCAGGCGAAGCTGCCGCTGCGGCGCGGGGCGACTCCTGCGGTCGTGCTTGTGCACGGCATGCAGGAACGCCTGCACGCGCGTGACGTAGCCCGCCGTGCCGCCGTGGCCGTCGCTCTCCAGCACGGTGTGCGGATGGCCTTCGCAGAGCGCGCCGAAGATCTGCTCGGCAAAAGAGCTCGGCCCGCAGCCGAAGGCCGTGAGCAGCAGCGGGTAGACGTCTCCCCGATCCTGCGCCGCCACGGCCGCGCGCAAGGTGCGGCGGGCCTCCTGCCACACTACCGGGGGCATCGCATGAACCTCGGCCGGGACCGGAAAACAGTCCACGGGCAGGCCGAGCGCACCGCCTTCGCGCAGCATCCGGGGGATGCCGGCCGAGAGAAGCTCGTCGTGGATCACGTGCAGCGCGCCGCACACGACCACGACGGGCAGGCCGAGAGCGCGGGCGTAGCCGAGCGTGCGCTGGCCGATGGCCACGAGCTCCGCCTCGTAGCGTTGCTGCGCTCCGGCTGCGGCCCGCAGCGCCGCCGGCACGCGGCCCGGCCCGACGCCGAGCTCGCGGGCCGCGCTCGCGAGCTCGGGCACCAGCGCGAGCCCGAGCCCGCCGAGCCCTTCGCGCAGCCCGAGCGCCGGCTGGACGATGCGCACGGGCCGGCGGCGCGCGGCGAGCGCTTGCTGGAGCATGTCCGGCAGGGCCTGCTGCATGGGGCAGGTCGTGCCGCCCGGGCCGCCCGGCTCGCCGCGCGAGAGCAGCCGGGGGAAGAGCACCAGATCGAGGTCGGTATCGACCGCACCGTGCGCGATCTTGGCCGGCGCGCAGGCGTCGTAGCTGTGGCAGAGCCGCTCGCCGCGGGCGAGGGCATCGCGGGCCGGAGCGAGCACGCGTACGCCCAGCCCGAGCCCCGCGCACAGCTCGACCAGCCAGGGAAGGTAGCCGTGGCAGGCCCCGGCCAGCGGCACGCCCACCATGGGGTGGCCGGGACGGCCCGCCAGCCACGGGGCAAGCAGGCGCGCGCGCTCGTCGAACGCGCTGGGCGCCTGCCGCGGCAGCTTGGGACGAGAAGCGCCGGCGCGCTCGTACTTGGGGCAGGCGCCGCCCGAGAGCACGCTGGTGCGCCGGCCAGCCACCTGCACCGTGGTGCGCTCGATGCGGCAGTACGTCCCGCACCGCTTGTCGCGACACTGCAAGTAGCGCCTGCCCACCACGGCCGCGCCCAGCGTGGCGCGCAGATCGAAGGCCGTGGCCGCGAGCAGGCGCTGTGCTCCGAGCTCCCCCAGCGCGCACAGGCCGATGCCCCAGGCGCCCATCGCCCCCGGATCGGCCGGCACGATCACCTCGCGGCCGGTCACGGCCGCGAGCGTCCAGGCGAGCGAGCGGCTGCTGGCGGGCTTGCCCTGGAAGAAGATCCGCTCGCCCAGAGCGCGCTGGCCCACCACGCGGTGCAGGTAGTTGTGGACAACGGCGTACTCGAAGCCGCCCAGCAGATCCGCGAGCGAGAGCCCCTGGAGCAGGGCATCGGCCGCCGCCTCGGCCACGAACACCGTGCACATCTGGCCGAGATCCGGCGGCCGGGCGGCCTGCTCCGCCAGACGCGCGAGCTCGGCCATGTCGTGTACGCCGTACAGAGCGGCCTGCTCCTCCAAGAAGGAGCCGGTGCCGGCGCTGCACGCCTTGTTCATGTCGCTCTCCACGATCTGGCCGCCCGCGATCTGGATGAACTTGGCGTCCTGTCCCCCGATCTCGACGACCGACAGGCTCCGGCCGCGAGCCTCGTCGCAGCGGATGGCGGCGGTGGCGTGTGCCACGATCTCGTTTAGGACCACGATCCGATCGCGGCTCTCGGGGTAGGCGGCGCGCAGCAGCGCGGCCGCGGCCTCGCGCCCGGAGCCGGTCAGGCCGAGGGCGCGCACGTCCGGCGCCCCCGCGCGCTCCATCACTGCCTGCAAGAGCCGGCCCGCGGCCTGCACGGGGTTGCCCTGCGTGCGCTCGTAGATGCTGAGCACCGGCTTGGCCGTCTCCAGGGCGGTGAGCACGGCCTTGGCGCCGGTCGAGCCAAGATCGAGGCCCAGCACGGCGGGCCCGCGCGTGCCACCGGCGCCGGGAGCGGGTGGGGCAAGCCGGCGGACGAGGTGCGAGAAGCCTCGGGCCGGCTCCAGCACCCGCAAGGGCCGCCTTCTCGCCCGGAAGAGCGCCGCCGGATCATCGGGAAGCGGAGCCGGCGTGCGCTCGCGCAACGTCTCGAGCGCCAAGGCCAGCGCGCCGAGCGCCTCGAGGTGCAGGGCCTGCTCGGGCACCTCCACGTCCTGGCCGAGGGCGGCGCTCAGGGCGGACCGGAGCGAGCGCAGGCGGCTTGCGCGCCCAACGAGGAGGATCGGGCCGGTGACGCGGATCCGGGCGAGCAGGGCGGCGGCGTTGCCGGCTACCGAGGCGAAGTAGCCGCGGAAAAGCTGGCCGGCCGGCTCGCCCTGGTTCGCGTGGTGCGTCATCTCGCTCTTGGCGAAGACCGAGCAACGGGCCGTGATGGGGATCCCTCCCTCGGCCTGCACCGCGAGCGCATCAGCCTCGGCGAGGCTCAGGCCGAAGCGGGCAGCGATCTTGATCATCGTCTCGCCCGTGCCCGAGGAGCACTTGTCGCACTCGGCGTGCTCGACCTGCCCGCCGGCGTCGCGGCTGAGCGCCGAGTAGCCCCGCGCACCCACGCGCACGACGTTGAGCGCACCCCCCGCGTCGGCCACGAGCGGCAAGGCCGCCTCCAGGCACGCCCCCTCGGGAAACACGGCGACCGGCTCGCCGAGCTCGGAGGCATGCATGCCGGTCGCGCCCAGCACGGCACAGCCCGCCACGGCGCCCTCGCGGTAGAGCCCGGCGAGCGCCTCCAGCGGCCGGCCATCGTGCGCCACCTCGTGGACGGCGTCGAGGCGCAACGAGCCGCGCTCGTCCACGGAGCCCAGGGCGAGCCTGACGCCGTACTGGCCGAGGTCGCAGGCGGCGACGCGGTGCGGGAGAACAGCGGGCACGCTGTGGTGTTTGCCTACCTCCGTCCCGCGCGCAAGAGGAAGCGCGCCCGTGGCACGCGGCGTGCCTCTAACCTCGCGCACAACCCACCTCGAAAGGAGGCGACCATGGGCTTGACCCATCGAGTTATGGCTCTTGGCTGGGCGACAGTGGCGCTGGGCTGCGCCGGCTCGCCCCGATCCCGCTTGCTTGCCGCAGACTTGCCGACCGTCGATCTCGCCTCGGCGGCGAGCGCCATCGCGGCGCTGCAACTGCTCGACTTTGCAGCGTCTCCCGGCACCGTCGACTTCGTGCTGCACGAGGCGCGGCCCGCGTGGCAGTGCCCCCGCGCACCGGCTCCGTTGCCCTTGCACCTTCGGCCGAACGACACGCGCATGGAGCGCTTGGCCGGGGCCCTGGCGCGGGCGCGATGAGCCCGCACGACTGCGTCGGCTGGGGGGGAGGGGGGTGTCGGGCGTTAGCGGCCGTTAGCGCGCGCCACCCCCAGACTGGCCCGCCCGGGGCCGCTGGCGCGGGCTTCGCCCGCAACCCAAAGGGGCCAAGGGGCCAAGGGGGCGTGGACCACCGCCGGATTTGAAACCTCCGGACCTACCCGGCGCCGGGAATGTCCGGTTGTCTCGGCGAGGGCCGCGGAAGGCGTGTGCCTGGGACGAAGGGA
>JACQWT010000534.1 GCA_016209145.1 Deltaproteobacteria bacterium
AACCCCGTCCCGAAGGGACGGACTTACGTCCTCGGCCCGGGTCCTCGCGTACAGGAGTACGCTGCGGCCCGGGCCTCCGGGCGCGCTCATGCGCGCAGCCCCGCCTGACGAGCCGGGTGTTGGAATGCGTGAACGGTTACCCTGAATCAGGCTCCGGCTCGCAGGAGTCCTCCGCCGGATCCAGGCCCGGCGGGCACTCCGAGCTCTTCGGCGGGTACCAGTACAGCGGCCCGAGCTGGGCGGGCTCGGACTCGAACGCCATGCCGAAGCTGACGGCGTCGCATGGCGTGGTCGGCCCGCCGACACCCGTGAGGATGTCGGCATAGCGGCACATCAAGTTGCGCAGCGTCTCATAGGCGAAATCGCCGACGCAGAGGCCACCGTCCTCGCCGACGACGTTGCTGGCGGTGATGAACGCGTCCTGGAGCCGCCAGCGACCGGCGAGCACGCCGTTGCGCAGGGCCCAGCCGCCGGACTCCTTCTTCAGGTGCGCGGTCATGAAGCCTGCGGTGAGCCGGATTGAGAACTGGCGGTCCTCGGTCCCCATGATGAGCTCGGCCGTGGGCAGGTTGGCCACGAGCACACCTGAGGTCACGTAGGCCGCGGGGTCGCCGAACAGGGGCCGGCCCACGTCGTAGGCGCACTCGTACGGGCTCGGCCCGCCGTCGCACCAGCTCGGCGGGCCGCCACCGGCGCCCCCGCCGCCCTCGCCGCCGGCGGCACCGTCGCACGCGCCCCCGTCCTTCGGCGCCAGGCCGTGAACGTCGATGGGCCAGCGATCCTGGCCGTCCCACTGGGGCACGACATTCGGGTCGCACCTGTCGCGCGCGAACCCGCCGGAGAGGTAGAGTCCCAGCTCAACCTGCTCGTCGTTGGGCTGGCCGTTGTAGTCGCGCACGCGCGCCAGCACCGAGGCGTACCCGTCGTTCAGGCTCTGGCTGTAGATCTCGCTGCTGAGCACGGGGTAGAAGCTCTGGGCGTAACCGTGCATCAGCGCCGTGGCGTTGTCGCGTCCGCCCGGCCCGTCGCAGGGGTTCTCGGTGGCCCACCCCGGCTCCTTGCAGCTCGATCCTTGCCCCCGGCAAGTGCAGCGCTCGTCGAGATCGAAGCCCACGTCGGGGCCGGCATCGAGGTCCTTCTCGCCCAGATCTACCCGGCGCAGCGCGACCACGAACTCGATCGAGGCGTCGCTGGGATCGGACGCGTCCGGTGGATCGGGCCAGCGCACATGCTCGCAGCCAGGCTCGCCACCGCCTCCCCCGGCGCCGGCATCGGCGTCGGGCGGCGCGTCGGCGCCCGCATCGAAGGCGCCGGGCGGCGCGTCGATCTTCTCGAACCCGGGCACGACGCAGCTCGCGGCCGCCACCAGAGCTGGGCCGACGACGAGGCCGAGCAGCGCCAGCAGCAGACCCCCACGGCTTCGACCGATCCTCACCTCAGAACCTCCCGCACAGGCCCAGCGCGGCGCCGGGCGCCGCAGGGCACGGCCCGATCCAGCCGTGCTCCCGCGGCTCGTCCCCGGCCGGCGCCAGCAGCAGCAACGCCGCTCCGGCCGCCACCAGCGCCCCGCCGGCGATGAAGCACGCGCCCGAGCTCAGGCGCAGTCGGTCGAAAGCGTCGACGTCATCGTGGTGCTCGGGCAAGCACTGGCGCCCCCCACAGCTCTCCTCCAAGCTCGCCTGCTTCTTCAGCACCAGCGCGCCGGTCACGGTGCCCGCCACGAGCCCAGCGCCGCCCAGGCCAAGCGCCGCCCAGCCCAGAGCAGGCAGCGGCGAGGACGACGGCGGCGGCCGCGGCGCCTCGGTCGGCCGCGCCGGGACAGGCAGTGGCCCAAGCTCCAGCACGACCTGCTCGCGCGCCCCGCGATCGATCTGCAGCTCCTTGGCGACCACGGCCGGACCGCGCTGCGCCTCTACCCGGTGGCTGCCCGGATCGAGGCTCTGGCGCTTGCCGAGCGCAGCGGCGGGAAGCTCTCTGCCGTCGAGCCGCACTACGGCCCGGTCGGCGCCCGGCCCCCGCACGCGGATCTCGATCGACGGCGTCTGCTCCAGCAACGTCGCCAGATCCTTCACCGCCTGCTCCTGGGCCTGCCGATGCACCGGCAGCGCGCGCGGGCCGAGATCGAAGTCGATGACCTCGCGGTACTGCGCCGCCGCGTCGATCAGCCGGCCCAGCTTGTCCAGGCAGCGCGCCATCCGGACCTTGAGCGTAGGCGCCGGCGTCAGCCGATCGGCCTGCTCGAACTTGGCCAGGGCAGCCTGGTAGTCGCCGGCATCGTACAGATCGAGGGCCTCCCCGCCGAGCTTCTGGGCCTGAGCACGCTCGGCCGGGGTCGATCCCGCGTGGGCGGGACGCGCGCCGAGCAGCAGCGCCGCCGCCGCCGCTGCCGCCAACCACGCGAGCCGGAGGATCCTCGGGCGGTGGGAGCACATGCCTCGATCCATAACCTCTTGGCCCACGTCACAGCCCCAGCTCATGGCGCGCACGCTGCCCCTGCCGGTCAGGACGCGGGAGCGCGGGCGATGCGGGCGCGGGCCGCGCGCTCGCGCTCCCGCCGGCGCTGGCCGCGGTCGCGACGGTGGACGGCGGTGCCGGCGCGACGGTCGGCGCCGCGGAGGCGCCCGCCTCGCCGGTGGCCGCAACACCGCTGCCGCTCGCCGCGGCCGGCTCCGGTGCCGCCGTCGCGGACGATGCCGGCCGCGGCTCGGCCGAGGCCGTCGCCGCGCCGCCTGGCGGCACCGCACCCCGTTCGGCTCCCGATCTCCGCCAGACGAAGAAGCTGCCCGCGCCCAGAATCGCCACCAGCGCCAGGGCGCCTGCGCCCAGCACGATCGGCCAGCGCTGGCGGCCGCCGCCTGTCCCAGCCTCTCCCGCGAAGGTTACCGCCGTGCCGGGGAAGGTGGGCTGCGGCATGCCGAAGCCGGCCGGGCCGAAGCCGGACGGCTGCGGCCATGCCGGCGCCGTGGGAAATGCCGGCGCGACCGGCGGTTGCGGCGCCGGCCACGACGCGGCCGACGGGCGCAGCGGCGGGACGAGCGAGGGGGAGGTGTCCGTGACGCTCTGCAATCCCAGGGCAAAGGCCAACGCCTGTGCCATTTCCCTCGCGGACTGGAACCGGGCCGCCTGTTCCTGGCTCAGGGCCTTGAGACACCACGCGTCGAAGGCCGCCGGAACGTCGGGACGCAGCGCGCTCGGCGGCGGGAACACGCCCTTCTCGATGGCCATGCAGAGCTGGCCGAGGTTCTCGCCGCCGAAAGGCGGCTGGCCGGTCACGGCGTAGTACGTCACCACCCCGACCGACCACAGATCCGAGCGCGGATCGACGTGCTTGGCGCTCAGGAACTGCTCCGGGCTCATGAACCGCGGCGTGCCCAGCATAGCCCCCGTGGAGGTCATGCCGACCGAGCCCTCTGCCGCCCGCTTGGCGACCCCGAAGTCCAGCACCTTGACGAAGATCTCGCCGTCGGAGTCGATGAGAAAGACGTTGTCGGGCTTGATGTCGCGATGGACGATGCCAAGCTGGTGCGCCTTGCCGAGCGCCTTGCAGAGCTGCACGACGATGTGGGCGACTTCGCGCAGCGGCAGCGGCCCGAGCCGCTTGCAGCGGGCCGAGAGATCCTCGCCCACGAGCAGCTCCATGACGATGTAGCGTTCGCCCTCGCCGGTCGTGCCGTGGTCGTAGATGTGCGCCACGTGGGGGCTGGCGATCTGCGCGGCCGCCGTCGCCTCGCGCTCGAAGCGCTCGACGCTGATCTCGCTCTCCATCAGCACCCGGCTCATGAACTTGACCGCGACCTGGCGGTGCAACGTGAGGTGCTCGGCGGCCCACACGCTGCCCATCGCCCCTTTGCCGAGCTCCCGCAGGAGCTTGAGGTTCTGGCCGATGATCTTGCCCGCCTCCAGCGCCACGGCGGCAGTGTAGCACAACGCCGGAGGCCGCCGGCCAGGGCACGGGGCCGCCGGTGCTATCCCCCGGGCCCCACAGTCACGACCCGCGCGAGCGCCAGCGCGCGTAGGGCATGGGGCTCGGCCTCGCCGTCCTCCTGCCGCGGATGCAGCTCGGCCAGCAGCCGCGCCGCGAAGCACCCGAGCAGCGGCAGGCGTTTGGTCGCAGCCTCGGGCAAGTAGACGGGCACGCCGCCGGCCGTGCCAGGCGAGCGCAGCAGGGCGCGCAGGTGGCTCTCGCCGAGCACTTCGCGCCGCGCGAAGGCGCGCCGCTGCAGGAGCAGCTCTTGCCGCAGCGAGGCGTGCGCCGCCTCCGGCCGTTCCGGGCCGGCGCCGGCAGCTTTGTCGAGGCGCCGCAACAAGGCAGCAGCCAGCGACTCGGGCACGCAGCCCGCGGCCAGAAGGGCGCGCGCCTCAGCCAGGACCGGCGGCAGATCCTCGGCGCCGCCTGCGGCGCGCGCCTCCGTGAGCGCCACTGTGATCTCGAGCGCCTGCCGCACGTCGAGCCCAAGCTCGATCTCGCCCCGAGCGAGCACCAGCGGAGACACGAACTTTCCGTCGGCGCGCACGCCGGACTGGGCCGCGCCCGGCAGCCAGTCCGGGGCGAGCGGCGTGCCGCAGGCGAGTAGCTCGAAGATCTCGCGCCGGGCCTCCACCGCGGCCGGGTCGGCGGCCGGATCCACCGCGTCGAGCTCCATGTCGGCCGGCCGATTCTCGATCCCGTCGATGATCTCCTGCCACGCAGCGCACTTGCGGACACGCGCTGCGGCGGCCGGATCGAACCACACGAGCTCGATGGCCTCCTTCCGGCATGGCGCGCTCGGCTCGAGCGCCGGGCCGCTCTCCGGCTCGGCCTGCACCTCCGCGCTGCCGGCGCTGGCGGCGATGGCGGCATCGGCCGAGGCCACGACGCCGGCGCCAAGGCCACCAGTGACCGCCAGCGGCGCCGTCGGCAGCCTGGCCCCCGAGGCCCAAGGGCTGTCCGCCGGACGCTGCTCCGCCGCGGCGCGGGGCTGAGCCGGCGCTTCCTGGCGAAACGGCGTGGCCGCATCGCCGGGCACGGCGCGGCTCGCGGGCCGGCCTGCCGCCACCGGGAACGGCGCCGCGGGGCGCACGACGGCGCTTGGGTCCACGGCAGCCGTAGCACCCACGTCGGCGGGTGCCCCGCCCGCCGGCTGCCGCGGGATCGCGCGCCGGGCCGCTGGCGGCGGCTCCCCCGCGATGGCCGGCGGCACCGGCGCGGAGGCGTCGGCCGGCCGCGCCCGCGACGCGAGCAGACCCTGCACGTCCGCCGCGGTCACCTGCCGGCCGAGCTCCTCGATCGCGATTAGGATGCGGCCGGCAGGCTGGGGCCCCTCGACCGGCAGCGCGGCCCGCCACGTCACCGCGCACAACGCCCGGTCGGTGTCGATCCACAGCGTGTCGGCGCACATCGGCAGCGCCTGCAAGGCCGCACCCGGACGCTCGACGAAGGCGCGCGGATGGAGCCCCGGCAGTCGCGTGCCGAGCTCGGGATGCTCGGGATGCAGGTGCGTGAGCGCCAGGGCCTCGTTGCTGCGCAGCTCGGCGAGCTGCTGGTCCGGGGGCGCAGCGTTGAAGTAGCCGGCGTCGAGATCCTCGGGCAGCGACCGATCGTAGCAGCCCGGCTCGCTCCAGAGGGCCGCGTGCCGCCCCAGCCGCGCCCGCCGTGCCGGCCAGCTCGGGGCGATCGGGCCGAAGCCGACCGGCGGGATCTGCTGGGAGCGCGAGCTGAGCGACATGCCGGACGGCAGCAGGTTCGGCACCGGCACAAGCCCGCGCAG
This sequence comes from Deltaproteobacteria bacterium, assembly GCA_016209145.1. Lineage (GTDB taxonomy): Bacteria > Myxococcota_A > Polyangia > Polyangiales > Polyangiaceae > JACQWT01. The sequence goes on from JACQWT010000534.1 coordinate 5,748, forward strand.
ATCGGGCTCCGCCTCCGGGCTCACGCCCACCGGGTTGGCCGTGCCCGGACCGCCGGCGGCGCGCTCGTAGCCGAGGAACAGCCGCGCGAAGCGCGCGCCCTGGAACAGCCGCCCGTCCGGGGTCCAGGCGCGCTCGCCGAAGACGTCGATGGCCTTGTCGATCGTGCCCACGCGCAGCCGCACGCGCAGCGCCGCCGCGGCCGCACCGGCCGGCGCGTAGGCCTGGCCGACGAGCAGCACGTCGACGCGCGGCTTGAAGGGCACGAGATCGCACGGGGCGTACAGGCTCTGGCTCGGATCGTCGCCGTAGTGGAGGTCACGGGCATGGATCGGGACCTGCTCCTCGGCGAGCCCGCAGGAGCCCGGCTCGAGCCGGAACGTGCCCTTGCAGACCGCGGCGACCATGGGGCGGCCGTCCTTGGCTTGCCACCGGAACGAGGCGCCGTGAAATGGACCCAGCGAGACGGTTTGCATCGAGCGCGCAGGCTAGCAACGCGCGGCAGCGGCGTCACGGTAGAGCTGCCGCCGTGCTTGTTCCCGCCGGCCACTTGCGGTGGTATTCGCTCCGCCACGCGGGCCGCAGAACCGGGAGCTACGCATGCCAATCCTCGAGCTGAGCTTCGCCTGCAAGGAAGAATCGCTCTCGGTGCGGCGCTTCTCGGTGCACGAGACTCTGTCGGGTCTGTTCAGCGTCGCCGTCTGGGCGCGCTCGCCCAACGAGGACATCGATCTGGACGCCATCGTGGGCAAGCCCGCCGCGCTGCGCGTCGCCAGCGGCCTGAAGCACGCGCGGGTGGGTGAGCGGCGCTGGACGGGGATCTGCAGCGCGGTCGAGCAGATGCAGGCGGAGACGAAGGGCCTGTCGACCTACCGCCTGCACATCGTGCCCGAGATCTGGCTCCTCACCAAGCGGCGCGGCCACCGCCTCTTCCAGCATCTCGCGATCCCGGACATCGTCGACTCCGTGCTGGGCGAGTGGGGCATCAAGCCGGTCTGGCGCGATCGGCCCGAATGCCCGAAGCTCGAGCTGCGCACGCAGTACGGCGAAACCGACTTCGCCTTCGTGAGCCGGCTGCTCGAGGAAGCGGGCATCAGCTACAGCACGCACAAGCCGGTCATCCACGGCGTGCAGAGCGCGGTCGTGGTCGGGCCGAGCGGCCAGGAAATCTACACCGACGAGTTCGGCCGCGTTCGGGTCCAGTTCCACTGGGACCGCGAGGGCAAGCGCGACGACGGCAGCTCGTGCTGGATGCGCGTGAGCCAGGGTTGGGCCGGGACGGCCTACGGGCTCGTGACCGTGCCGCGCGTGGGTCAAGAGGTGCTCGTCGCGTTCTTCGAGGGCGATCCGGACGAGCCCGTGGTCGTGGGAAGGGTGTTCAACCACAAGAGCCCGGTTCCCTACAAGCTGCCGAGGAACAAGAGCATCAGCACGTGGAAGAGCGACAGCACGCCCGGCTCGGCGGGATACAACGAGATCGCCTTCGAGGACGCCAAGGGCAAGGAGCTGGTCTACATTCGGGCCGAGCGCGATCTCGACAAGCTCGTCAAGGCGAACGAGATCGAGCGCACGCAGAAGAGCCACCATCTCACGGTCGGGGAGAGCCAGGACATCGTCGTCAAGAAGAGCAAGAAGGAGCTCCTCTTGGCCGACAGCCACCTGCACGTCAAGGGCGAGCGCAAGCAGAAGGTGGACGGCGCCCAGTCCCTCACGATCGGCAAGGACCGGGACGAGAAGGTCGGCGGCAAGCACGCCCTGGAAGCGGGCCGGGAGATCCACCTGAAGGCGGGCGACAAGGTAGTGATCGAGGCCGGGATGCAGCTCACCCTCAAGGGCCCGGGCGGCTTCGTCGACATCGGGCCGGCAGGGGTCACGATCAAGGGGACGCTGGTACGCATCAACAGCGGCGGAACGGCTGGGAGCGGCAGCGGATCGAGCCCCAAGGACCCCGAGGACGCGCAGGAGGCGAAGATCGAGGAGCCGGGCCAGGGAGGTTGACGGCGGGAGCCGGGGCGCACGCCCCACGGAGCACAGGAGGAAGAACGGGATGCCGCCAGCAGCGCGATTGGGCGATGACCACCTCTGTCCGGCCGCAGAGGGGCCGAAGCCGCACAAGGGCGGCCCGATTGCGCCGCCGTGCGAGGTGACGGTGCTGATCGGCAATCAACCGGCAGCGCGCGTGGGCGATCCCGCGATCTGCGTCGGGCCGCCCGACGCCATCCAGGACGGCTCGCCCACGGTGCTGATCGGCAACCAGCCCGCGGCGCGCGTGGGCGACGCCACCGTGCACGGCGGCAAGATCATCCTGGGCGAGTTCTCCGTGCTCATCGGATCGAGCGGTCAAGCGGAGGCTCTGCGGGCGGCGGCCAGGGCCGGAGCGCCCTTCTGCCAGCTCTGACCGGACTAGGGACGGCTCCGGTCAGGAGCCGCGAGACCCGAAGGCAAGTGATGATCCTGGTGATCGAGATCGACTCTGGTCCCCTGGTCTCCCGCCGCTTGGTCGTGCGGCCGGGCGAGAGCGCCCGCATCGGGCGCGAGCGCGGCGATCTGGTGGTGGCCCACGACGCGGGGATGTCGGGCGTGCACTTCGCGCTTGTCGGCACGCCGGAGGGCGGCCGCGTCCGTGACCTCAACAGCACGACCGGCACGTTTCTCAACGCTGCGCCCGTCCTGGACGCCGTGCTCCGCCACGGAGATCAGATCAGGGCCGGGAGCACGAGCTTCACTGTGGCGATGGCGGCGGACGAGCGGGCGCTGGGCCTGCCGCGCCCCGCCTGCCCGGCGCCCGAGCCCCCGGCCCTCGGCGCGCTGCGCTCTCTTGCGGAGCCGCTCTTCGCCGTGCTCGACGCGGCACGCGACGGGCGCATCCTGGACCTGCTACGCACGATCGAGTCCGAGCACGCCTCGCTCTACGAGGGCCTTGCGGCCGAGCGCTTGGTCGACGTGGCCCCCTATCTGGTGCGCCTCCCGCCGGGCTCGGCCCTGCTGGAAGCGCTCGTGCGCGAAGGCTGGGGCCACTGCTGGGGGATCTATCTCACGAGCCGGCGGCCCTTCGGGGCGGTGCGCGAGTTCTTGCGCCAGTTCCTGGTGGTCGAGCTGGAGGGCGAGGGCAAGGTCTTGTTCCGCTTCTACGATCCCCGGGTGCTGCGGGAGTTCTTGCCCGTCTGCACCGCGCGGCAGCAGAGCTTGCTGTTTGCCGACGTGGCGGCGTATCTGGTCGAGGGCGGCAGCGCGCGCAGCCTCCAGGTCTTCCGGGATGGCGGTTCCGGCCTGCTGGGCCAGGTGATACCCCTCGCGACCGGGCCGGCCGTTGACGCATCGGGGGGAACGCCGGCACGGTGATGGCCCGTGGACCGATGGCAACCGTACTGTTCGGTTGCCCTCGATTGGCATCGCTCTCGAACAGCCCCGAGTCCCGCCGGCGTCGCGATTGGCAGCGCGGCAACTGCGGCGACCCCATGCGCTTCATGGACCGCGGTTCGGTCAGAGGTCGTCCTGGCCGCCCGGCTCGACCCAAGGCCGTTCGGCGTCGTACTCCCACTCGGCCAGCTTGGCGCGCACGGCCTTCTTCTTCTCCGCAGGGTCCGACGTGGCTGGCGTCTTGGCGTATGCCTCGGCGACTAGTTGGGCGCGCGAGCTCGAGTAGCTCATGTTGTCGCCCCACTTCAGGCCGACGTCGGTCGGCTCGGGCGCTGCGGCAATGCCCCGGCCGATAGGCTTGGTGAACCGCGGCGTGCCGTCAACAAATGCCTCGGGGTGTTCAGCGGCATACCCTAGGACGAGCGCCTTGGCGTCCGCGTAGTCGGCCGCGTGGACGCAAAGCACAGCGGCGTCGGTGCGCGCGAGGCCCGTGACTGACCGAGGGATCTTGCACTGGAACTGTGTCGACGAGCCGCGCCCGCTTGTCCGGGCGGCAAGTCTAGCCGCAACGTGGCTCACGACGGCACAAGCGTGGGCCGGCTGGACGTTCATGTAGATGCGCCGTAACTCTTGGCGCTCGCCGATGTCCTTCTGGTCGGCGCCGAACACATGCCAACCTCTCGCGTCGTCGCCCAACTCCGGCCTCGGCGCGCCGCACGCCGCCACCTCGGCGTCGTATTGCGCCTGCGGCACGGCAGACTTGAGCGCGGGGCGGCCCTTGTGGAAGTCGTGGTAGAGCGCGAATGCCAGCACGCCGGACCGCTCGGACGCCAAATCGGGGCGTCCCATGATCCACTCGACCGCCGCGTCCACGTCGTTCACGGCGTACCGGCACGGTTCTGGCGCGCCAGGCTTGCGCTCGCTGGCTTCGTTCGCCGCCCTTGCCGCAGCCGCGTGCCCTAGCCGGCTCGCCGCCACCTCGTCCTTGCGCTTGCCGCGCGACGACAGCCAGGCCAGGAGGCCCATCAACTCTCTCCCGGTGGGCCGAGCTCCGCCAGCGCAAGGTCGGCGACGAGGTGCAGGGCCGCGCACCGTTCGGAGATGGTGAGGTCGGGCGTGGCGAGCACCTCGCGTGCGCCAGCGTGCTCGCGGTCGAACTCATCGCCGAGCACCCAGCCAGCGCCCACGACCACGCCGATGTCGCGCTCCGACGCGAACCCGAGCGCTTCCGCCTTCACCACGAGCGCGTGCACACGCGCGGCGATCGCTTCGGCGCTCATCTCCTTGGCGTCCGGGTAGCTCTGCGCCACCGTGCGCGCCAACCTCGCCTCGAAACGTGCCCGCTGCTGCTGCCCGAGGGCCGCCATCGTCTGCTGCTGAATCCTAAGCACCGACACCTCCACGCGTATCGACGGCAGCGCCCACCCCTGATGGCGCCCGCCGCGGCTGTACGCCCGGCCAACCACGGGTGTGTTGATCCCCCACGTCTTGCCGCCCAGTTCCGCAAGCGGTCGGACGGTGGCGGGCGCGGAAAACGCCCGGCACGGAAGAGCGTAGCAGGGCCGGTAGCGGTCGCACAGCGAGTTGTTGGCTATGCTGTGGCCCGAGCGAGCTCGCGCAGGGCGAGGCGCTCGACGGCGTCCACGCCGTGCGGTCCGAGCCGGTCGAGTGCTAGGGAGCGCCAGGCGAGGAGCACGCCCCGCGCGATGTCGGCGGCGGCAGGGCTGCCGTGGAGCTCGAGTTGCCGCACGGCGCGCGAGGCCGCCCCGGGCTCGATCCGTCTATGCGGAGCTCCGCATGGGCGAATCAGGCCCAACGCCAGGATCTGCGATGCCTTGTTTCTCACGCGCTACATCGAGAAGTACGGCACGGGCACGCTGATGATGATCGATCAGAGCGCGGCAGCGGGGCTGCCTCCGCCGACCTTCGAGCCGCGTGAAGCGGAGTTCCTCGCCACGCTGTGGCGCGACTGGCTGACGGCCAAGGCACTGGCCATGCTGGATCTGAGCGAGCGGCAGAAGAAGGCCATCGATTTCAACGACAAGCGGCCGATCGAGGACTACCTGCCCATCCAGGTGCTGAGCGCCGAGGCGGCGCGGGAGAAGTCCGTCCGCAAGGGCCACATCTCGACGCTGCACCTCCGCCGCTACGCCGGCCGGCTCGGGCCGGAGAGCTGCGCCAGCTCTTCCAGACGCTCGCCATCGCCACCGGTGCGATAGCTAGGACGCCCGTGGGAGCTCAGCCGCCCCAGGAGATCTTCGCCGTGCCGTGGCAGATGCGCTGGGCGTTCTGCATGCTGCCGCCACTCACCTTGTCGATGTAGCCGGAGCCGCCGCCGCCGCCGGACGCATAGGCGCCGCCGCCGCCGTACCACCCGCCGCCGCCGGCGTCGTGATAGTTGCCGACGGCGCCGCCCTGGCCGAAGGAGCCCGGCGTCGACTGCTCGCCGGCTGCGCCGCCCGCGTTCTGGGTGCCGCCGCCGCCGGCCTTGGCCCACTGGAGCTGGATGCCGTTGTCGCCGTTGGTGCCGCCGCCGCCGCCGCCCGTGCCGTGGTTCGGGCAGCCGCAGTTTCCGCCGCCGCCGCCGCCGGCGACAATCACGCGGTCGTTCAGGCCGTATGGGGAGATCCGCACATCCGTCCCGCCGCCCCCGCCGGCGCCCCACTGGCCGCCGTTGCCGCCGCCGTTGAAGCCGCCCGCGCCCTGCGTGACGCCCTTGGCGCCGACGTATGCGCGCAGCACCTGGCCCGGCGTCACGGCGAGAGCGCCTTTGGAGTAGCCGCCCTTGCCGCCGTCAAGGTCGACCTGCCCGTCGCAGCAGTAGGAGTCGCCTCCCTGCGCACCCCAGAGCTCGATGTTGACCGAGTAGACGCCGTTCGGGACGGTGAACTCCTGGTAGTTGCCCGTGTAGTCGAAGGTCTTGCTGCCGCACTTGGTGGTGCCACCGGCGCACTGGAGCTGGCACTGGCCGGCGGAGCAGGCCTCGCCCTGGGCGCAGGTCTTGCCGCAGCTTCCGCAGTTGGCGGGGTCGGCTTGGGTGTCGACGCACTTGCTGCCGCACTTGGCAGTGCCGCCGACACACTCGAGGGCGCACTTCTCGGCCGAACAGACCTGACCCGGCGGGCATGCGTTGCCGCAGCCGCCGCAGTTGGCGGGATCGGTCTCGGTGCTCACGCACTTGCTGCCGCACTTGGTCGTGCCGCCGGCGCAAGCCAGGCCACACTGCCCGGCCGAGCACACCTCGCCCGGACCGCATTGCACGCCGCACGCGCCGCAGTTGGCCGCGTCCAGAGCCGTGTCGACGCACTTGTTGCCGCACTTGCTCGTGCCGCCTGCGCACTTCATGCCGCACTGGCCAGCCGAGCAGACCTCGCCCGCGCCACAGGCGTTGTCGCAAACGCCGCAGTGCAGCGGCGAGCTGTCCGGATCCACGCACAGCCCGCCGCACTTGGTAGTGCCGCCACTGCACGCGACGGCGCACTGGCCGCCCGAGCACACCTCGCCTTTCTCGCAGGCCTTGCCGCAGCTCCCGCAGTTGGCGGGATCGAGCTGTGTGTCCACGCAGTCGCTGCCGCACTTGGTCGTGCCACCTAGGCATTCCAGGCCGCACTGGCCGCCGGAGCACACCTCACCCGCGCCGCAGGCCGCGTTGCAGGCGCCGCAGTGCTGGGGGCTATACGCCACGTCCACGCACTGACCCCCGCACAGCGTGGTTCCACCCAGACACGCGACCGCGCACTTGCCCGCAGAGCAGATCTCGCCGTCGTCGCACGCCTTGCCACAGCTCCCGCAGTTCTGCGGGTCCACGGCCGTGGCCACGCACTGGCCGGAGCAGTCCTCCAACCCCTGGGGACAGCCGGCGGCGGCGCCGCCGCTGCCAACCACCGTTGTGGGCCCGCCACCCGAGCACGCGGCGCAGAGTCCCGCGACGAACAGCGCGACTGCCCCGCGCCACCAGAAGCCACCGCAAGCCTTCTCATGTGTCTGCCTCGCTGATTGATCCCACGGTTGCCCGGCGCCCGGGCGGCACCGGCCCGGCCACCAGAGTAGCACCTCACCCCGCCACCCGGATCTGCAAGTGCAGGTACATGTTGTGGATGCCCAGGCCGCGCAGGGGAAGCTGGAAGACCGCGCCGTCGGCCACGAACGGCGGGATGTGCACGCTGACCGGCTCCTCCTCCTGCACGAGCCCGGCGCCACCGCACGCGGCGCACGCCCGGGCACCTGCCGTGCCCGTGTTGCGACAGACGCCGCACGGGTAGAAGACCGGCACGCCGATGGTGAGCACGCCCCCGCGCATGGCCTGCGCCCGGCTCAGGGCCACCTGCAGCGGCAGGGCGTCGAGCTGGCGGACGGCGCGTGGCGCCGTCCGGGCGAAGTTGCCGAGCACGCGGTCGAACACTTCCTCGAAGGCCGGCCGGGTGACGTGGAAGTCGCGGAAGAGCGAGAGGGGCTCGGGCACGAGCGGCTCGGGCGCGGGGCGCGCGCGCCGCCGGGCGGGCACGAGGGCCTCGCCCCCGACGGCAACCCGCATCGGCTCGGCCGTGGCGTGCTCCAGGCCCCGATCGTAGCAGGCGCGGCGCTCGGCGTCGGACAGCACCGCGTAGGCTTCGAGCAGCTCGCGGAAGAAGCGCGTCCCGCCCGGCCCCACCCGGTCGGGATGGTAGCGCCGGACGAGATCGCGGAACGCGCTGCGCACGACCGCGGGCCCTTCGCCGCGCGTGATCCCCAGCACCGCGTAGTAGTCCTTCGTAGGCATTGGCCAGTCAATGTTAGTCGAAGGCGTGCTTTTCGGGAACGGGGGCGTGAGCCCGCGCTAGGATCTAGGGCATGGGTTGCAGCCGCCTTGCCCTGGTCCTGCTCGGCGCGCTTCTCGCGCCCGGCATGCCCGCCATGGAAGCGCTCGCCGGCCCGCCGCCGCCCGCGCAGGCGCCGCGGATCGAGGTCGGCACCGAGCTCGAGGCCGTCCGGGACGTTGTCTTGCGCCAGGCCCGCCTGAGCAAGGGATCGCGCGTGACAGTGCGCCGGGTGGTCGAGCGCGACGGCCAGCCGGTGGCGCTCGATCTGGAGCTCGGCGACGGCCATGTGCTCGCGGATGTCGCCTACCGCGCCGTGGCGGAGAACTTCCGGCTGGTGCGGGCGGACGATCGCCGCCGTTGAGACGAGCGCTCGCCGCGGCGCCCGCGTGGCGCTAAGGGCCTGGTGCCATGCCGTTCGACGACAAGCTCCGCGTCCTCGTGCTCTTCGGCGGCCGCTCGGCCGAGCACGAGATCTCCCTGCTCTCGGCGCGGTTCATCGTCTCCTCGCTCGATCCCGCGCGCTACGAGCCGCTGCTCGTGGGCGTCAGCAAGCGCGGGCGCTGGCACCTGCAGGAGGAGGCGGCGCTGCGCTCCGGCCCGAGCGATCCGCGCGCGGTGCACGTGGACGAGAGCCTGCCCGAGGTCACGTTGGCCCCCGTCCCGGCCGAGCGCGCCGGCGAGCGCTCCCGCGCGCTCCTGCGCGTCGCGGGAGGCGCCACGCAGGCGGTCGACCTCGTGTTTCCGATCCTCCACGGCCCGCTCGGCGAGGACGGCACGCTGCAGGGGCTCCTGGAGCTGGTGGGCCTGCCCTACGTCGGCGCCGGCGTGCTCGGCAGCGCCCTGGGCATGGACAAGGATGCGCAGAAGCGGCTTCTCGCCCAGGCCGAGCTGCCGGTGCTGCCCTTCGTCGCGCTGCGCGCCGCCGCGTGGGAGGCGGAGCCGGAAGCGAGCCTCGCCCGCTGCGAGCAGCTCGGCTACCCGCTGTTCGTCAAGCCGGCCAACATGGGCTCGTCGGTGGGCGTGCGCCGGGCGCGCGCGCGACCCGAGCTTGCCGCGGCCATCGTGCACGCCCTCCAGTTCGACACCAAGCTCGTCGTCGAGCGCGGCCTGGAGATGCCGCGCGAGATCGAGTGCTCCGTGCTCGGCAACGACGAGCCCGAGGTGAGCGTGCCGGGCGAGATCGTGGTCGAGCACCCGGACGGGTTCTACTCCTACGATGCCAAGTACCTCGACGAGCGCGGCGCGAGGCTGGAGATCCCCGCCGCGCTCGATGCCACGGCCCAGGTCGCGGTGCGCCTGCTCGCGGCCCGGGCGTTCCGGGCGCTCGAGTGCGCCGGCATGGCTCGCGTGGATCTCTTCCTCTCGGCCGATGGCGTGCTCTACGTGAACGAGCTCAACACCATCCCCGGATTCACCGCCATCTCCATGTACCCGCGGCTCTGGGCGGCGAGCGGCTTGGATGCGGTCCCGCTGGTCACGCGCCTGATCGATCTCGGCCTCGAACGGCACCGGCGGCGCGCGCGGCTCCGGACGAGCGTCTAACTACGGCGGCTCGCCGGCCGTCTCGCGTACGGGCAGGGCCTCGCGGGCATGCCGGCGCAGGTGCTGGAAGGTCAGGAACTCGCCGAGCAGACCCAGCGAGAAGAACTGGATGCCGAGGATCAGCATGAGCTCGCCTAGCAGCAGGAGCGGCCGGGATCCGAGGCTGTGGCCCATGAACCACAGCACGCTGAGGTAGCCGCACGTGCCAAGACCCAGCACCGTCAGTCCCAGCCCGATCAGGCCGAACAGGTGCATGGGCTTGCGCGAGTAACGGGTGAGGAACACGACGCTCAGCAAGTCGAACATCCCGCGCAGGATGCGCTCCAGGCCGTAGCGCGAGCGGCCGTGCCGGCGCGCGTGGTGCTTGACCGGCACCTCGCCCACGCGGAAGCCCTGAGAGTAGGCCAGCACCGGGATGAAGCGGAAGAGATCGCCGTAGACCGGGATGGCGTCGAGCACCTCGCGGCGATACGCCTTGAAGCCGCAGTTCATGTCGTGGAGCTTGACCCCCGTAAGCAGGCCAACGGTACCGTTGAAGATCCGCGTCAGGACCAGGCGATTGACCGGATCGAGCCTCTTCACCTTCCAGCCGACGACCACGTCGAGGCCCTGGGCGATCTGCTCGAGGAAGCTCGGGAGATCGTCCGGATCGTCTTGCAGATCCGCATCCAGGGTCACGACGATGCGCCCCCGGGCGCGCTCGAAGCCGGCCGACAGGGCCATCGCCTTGCCGAAGTTGCGGCGCATGCGCACGCCCCGCACCGCAGGGCTTGCGGCGCAAAGCTGGCCGATGCGCTCCCAGCTTGCGTCGGTGCTGCCGTCGTCAACGAAGATGATCTCGTAGCGCCGGCCCTCGAGCGCGGCGTGCAGCCGCTCGGCGAGCTCGGCCAGGCTCCCCTCCTCGTTCAGGCCGGGCACGACGATGGACAGATCGGGCGGGGGTGCCTTCCCGCTCGCCTCGCCGGGCGCCTCGGACATGGCCGCACCATACCAGAACTCGGGACGGGACTGGGGGCAGGACCATCGCCATTGACAGCTCGGCGGCCCGAGGTGCGGGAGGAGGTGGGCCGCGGAAACGTGCAATGTGAAACAGAGAACAGGGAATGTGGAATGTCATCCCTGGACTCGCAGAAACGATCGAGCCCTGGGCAGGCAGGCAGGCTCCGGAGCAGCGCGACGGCAAGCCCCTCCAGGCGTCGGGCGAGGTCATCGCCCTTGCGGCCCTCCGCTTGCCCTTGCCGATCGCTGTTGTTCCACATTCCCCATTCCCGTTCCACATTCCACATTCGCCGCGACGGGCGCCACGCCATGGCCACGCCTGCCGGCGTTTCTTGGCCCGTGCCTCGACCGCTAGGATCTCGGACGGATGGAGCTGTCAACGGCGATGGGGGGCAGGACGGGGGTTGCCTCCCGCGCGGGGCGCGGCTACGGATCGGGTCATGAGCGGCCATTCGAAGTGGCATTCCATCAAGCACAAGAAGGGCGCGGCCGATGCCAAGCGGGGCCAGCTCTTCACCAAGCTCATCAAGGAGATCCAGGTGGCCGCGCGCCTGGGCGGGGGCGACGTCGACGGGAACCCCCGGCTGCGCAAGGCGGTGACCGAGGCCCGGGGCGCCCACATGCCCAACGACACCATCAAGCGCGCCATCCAGCGGGGCACGGGCGAGCTCGAGGGCACGCAGTACGAGGAGGTGCTCTACGAGGGCACGGGCCCGGGAGGCACCCTCTTCCTCGTGGCCACGATGACGGACAGCAAGAACCGCACCGTGGCCGAGCTGCGCAAGCTCTTCGAGCGCAACGGCGGCGCCCTGGGCGGTGGCAGCAGCTCGCAGTGGGCCTTCGACCGCAAGGGCATCATCCTGCTCGCCAAGGAGGCGGCCACCGAGGAGCAGCTCATGGAGGTGGCCGTGGGCGCCGGCGCCCAGGACTACTCCGACGAGGGCGAGAGCTGGCAGGTGGCATGCGAAGTGGGCGACCTCGACCCCGTGATCAAGGCCCTGGAGGAGGCCGGCGTGAAGATCGAGCGCAGCTCGCTCGGCTACGTGCCGAAGAGCAAGAAGCCCATCGCGGGCCGCGACGCGGAGAAGTGCCTCAACCTGTACGAGGCGCTCGACGAGCACGACGACTGCCAGAGCGTCTACGCCGACTTCGACGTTTCCGACGAGGAGATGGCCCGGATCGCGGGCTGAGAGCCGCACCCGCCTGCGTTTCTACGGTCGCCACAGCGGGTACTCGCACAGCCCCCAGACGAGCAGGCCGTGCGCGAAGGCGGCTGGCGCCAGCCGTCCCGCCCGCGTGGCGGCGAAGCCCCAGACGAGACCGCCCACGAGCGCGCCGAGCGGGACGAGCGGGTTCAGGCCTGCCGCCGGCTCGCGCAGCAGGTAGGCCGCGGGCAAGTACGCCAGCGCATACAGGGCGCTCGACCACAGCCACCCGCGCCACGGGCCGTAGCGGCGGGCGAGGGAGCGCATCACCCAGCCGCGCCAGACGAGCTCCTCCAGCGCGCCGACCAGCAGCACGGCCAGGGCCACGGCCAGGCCCGTGGCCAGCACCGGGTCGCCCACGTGCAGGTAGATCCGCACGAGCCACCACTCGCGCATGCTGCCCCGCGGGGCGACGATCCGCGCCCCGAAGACGGCGCCGCCGTAGAGGACGAGCGCCACGGCGAAGCCGATCGTGACGTCGCCGCTCCGGGGCTGTAGCTCGCGGCGCAGCGCCCCGCGGCGCCACATCCACCAGCAGGCCGTCGCCGCGAGCAGGAGCTGCGTTCCACCCACCACGGGCAGCAGCGTGCCAAGTCCCGTGCTGCGCTCGCCCAGGCCGGCCACGAGCGCCGCTCCCGTCAGCGCCACGGCGGTCGCCGCGGGCACCCAGGCGCGCCAGGCAGCAAGGGGCGGCGGAGCGCCGGCGCCGCCGTCAGCGGGGGAGCTGGGCTCAGGCTCGTGCGCGGACGCGGGCTCCGCGGGCGGCGGGTCGGCGCCCGGCGCCTCTTGTTCTAGCGGCGACATGCTTCAACCACGCGGTCCAGGATGAGATCGGCCAGAGCGCGCTTGGTCGTGCGATCGAGCGGCGTCGTGCGCTCGCGGCTCACTAGCGCGGCCCGGGTCTCGTCCCCTCCCAGGGCCTCGCTGGCGCGGTTGGCAACTACCAGATCCACGCGCTTGGCCTCCAGCTTGGCGCGCGCCGCCGCGAGCAGCGCCGCGTCCGTACCGGCCTCGAGCGCGAAGCCCACGAGATAGGGCTTGGCGCCGCGGCGCGCCGCGCCGATGGCGGCGAGCAGATCGGGGTTGGGCACGAGCTCGAGCCGCAAGGGCTCGCCCGAGCGCCGGATCTTCGTGCCGCTCGCCGCCGCCGGCCGGTAGTCGGCCACGGCCGCGGCCATCACCAGGGCGTCGACGCCCTGCTGGTCCGGCCCGAGCGCGCTTGCCAGGGCCTCGGAGAGCGAGGCCGTAGTGCGCACGTCGATGCGCGCCACCCCGGGAGGAGTCGGCAGCTCGACCGGGCCGGCGAGCAGCGTGACGCGCGCCCCGCGCGCCGCCGCCCGCTCGGCCACGGCGAAGCCCATCTTGCCGCTGGATCTGTTCGACAAGACGCGCACCGGATCGATGTCCTCCACCGTCGGCCCCGCGGTCACGGCCACGTGCAGGCCCTTCAGATCCTGCGCCCGGCACAACCCCAGCACCCGCTCGGCAATGAGCTCGGGCTCGGCCATGCGGCCCACGCCGCGCTCGCCCGAGGCCACCTCGCCCTCGACCGGACCGACCAGCACGGCGCGGCCGTCCTGGCGCAAGAGCGCGACGTTGCGCTGCGTAGCCGGATGCTCCCACATGCGCGGGTGCATCGCCGGCGCGACCACGATGGGGCAGCGCGCGCAAAGCACAAGGGCGCGCAAGAGGTCATCGGCCCGGCCCTGCGCCAGCGAGGCGATCAGATCTGCCGTGGCCGGCGCCAGCACGACCACGTCGGCCTTGCGGGCCAGCTCGACGTGGCTCTCGCCGCCGCGCTCGGCCGCGAACATGTCGGAGTGCACCGGCTCGCCGCACAGAGCGCCCAGCGTCGCCGGCCCGAGAAAGCGCTGGGCCGACGCCGTCATCACCGGTAGCACGTGCACGCCGGCCTTGAGCAAGAGGCGCGCCAACTCCACCGCCTTGAAGGCGGCGATGCTGCCGGAGACGCCGAGCACTACGGTGTGGCGTGCCGCACCGTAGGTGAGCTCAAGCGTCGGCCGGTCGCCGCCCGCGAGCGGGGCCGCAGGGGCCTGCCCGGTGTCCTGGCCGTCGTCCTGCTCCGTCGCCATCGCGCGCGGCAGCGTGGCACGAAAGCGCAGCGCCGTACATGGCGGCGGGGTCGGTCCGAAGCCCGGTCCCGGCGACCTTGCCGGGACCCTACTCGAACACCTTCTCCTCGACCGCGTCGGCCTCGGCCGCGTCCTGCTCGCCGTCTCGCGTCGCGTCGCCCTCGCGCCGGACGCGCTCTTCGCGGTACCACTCGCTCGCGGCGATCATGGCCATGACCTCGTTCGTGCCGGTCCAGATGGAGGCCAGGTGAAGGTCGCGCACGATGCGCTCCAGCGGGTAGACGTTGGTGTAGCCGATGCCGCCCATCACCTGCATGGCATGGTGCGCCGCCTTCTGGCAGCTCTCGGTGACGAACTTCTTGGTCTCCGAGACGAGCCGGCGGATCCGCCCCGTCGGCTCGCCGCGATCGACCGCGAGGCAGGTCGCGTAGACCATGGCGCGGGAGGCATCGAGCAAGGTCGCCGCCTCGGCGATCTGGAAGCTTACGCCCTCGAACCGATCGATGGTCTGACCGAAAGCCTTGCGCCGCGTGCTGTAGTGGGTGGCTATCTCGAGCGCCGGACGCGCCGCGCCGACGGTCATGGCGGCGGTGCCGAGCCGCTCGGGGATCATCATGGTGTTGAAGACATCGAGGCCGCCGTGGAGCCGGCCGAGCATGTTCTCCCGCGGCACGCGCACGTCGTGCAGCACGAGGCGGCTCGCGCCGCCGCCGCGCGAGCCCATGAGCCCGTAGAGATACTTGGTCTCGATTTCCGGGCAGCGCTCCACGACGAAGCAACTGATGCCGCGGTGGGGCTCGGCCGCGGGATCGGTGCGGGCGTAGACGAGGAAGAAGTCTGCGGCGGAGCCACCGACGATGAAGCGCTTCTGGCCGCTCAGGAGAAAGTGGTCGCCGCGATCTTCGGCGCGCGTGCTCGTGCCGAAGAAGTCCGAGCCGCCGCGCGGCTCGGTCAGGCACTCGGCGGCGCACTTCTCGCCCGCGAGCAGCGGCCGGACGAACTTCTCCTTCTGGGCGTCGGTGCCGTGCTTGATGATGGCGTCGCAGACGAGCTCCGCGCCCACGCCGAAGACGCAGGCGAAGATGTAGCCGAGCGCGCCCACCTCCTCCATCACGGCCGCGCTCGCCACCCAGTCCAGCTCACGCCCGCCCCAGCGGCGCGGGTAGCGGCAGCCCATGAGGCCGCGTCGGCCCGCCTCGCGCAGGAACTCGCGCGGGAACTCGAGCCTGTCGGCATCCATGTCGAGCACGAGCTGTCGGGGCACGCTCTTGACGAACGAGCGCGCCTCGTCGCGGATGGCCTTCTGCTCATCGGTGAGAACGAAGTCGAACATCGCTTGCTCCTTGCCTAGCTCTCCGGCAGCGCGCCGAGGCCCGCGCGCGCGGCCTCGGCGAACATGATCTCGCACAGGGCAGCGTCGACCGCCTCGGGCAGCGGCTCGCCGACGCAGTAGAAGTGCCCGACGTCGAAGTTCAATCCGAACATCGGCGAATCCATCCTCGCGGCCAGTTCCTCGAACTGGGCGACGTTCTCGATGAGCAGCCCCGGTTCCGGTT
This sequence comes from Deltaproteobacteria bacterium, assembly GCA_016209145.1. Taxonomy (GTDB): domain Bacteria; phylum Myxococcota_A; class Polyangia; order Polyangiales; family Polyangiaceae; genus JACQWT01. The sequence goes on from JACQWT010000534.1 coordinate 21,300, forward strand.
CCACCAGGAGATGGACGCCGTCATCCTCCGCACGGCGTAACGCTTCCCGAGGCCGACTGGCACGCACATGCGCACGGTCGCCGTCCCTCCGCGTCCCAGCTCCAGCGGAGCGGCGTAGCGAGTGACGGCGTAGCTCGGCCGATCGAAGACGACCTGCTGCCGGCGCCGCTCACGACGTTGATGCCGGCCAGAGCGGCAATCGCCGCGCCCAGGCCCGACTCCAGGCCGGCCTGGTAGTCGGGGCTCTTGGCGTCCGAGAGGCCCAGGTAGGCGTGGGTCGGCAGCCCCAAGAACTTCCCCACCTGCGCGTAGGCCGCGTCGATCATCATCGTCTCGATTGCGCCCATGGGAGTCGTGCCCCGGCGCATGTCGAAGGCCGACGGCGAGCCGCCGTAGATGATGGGCGCGCCCGGACTGGCGAGTTGGTGGATGGTCACGCCCGAGAGGCACTCGGCGCAGTGCTGCACCACGGTCTCGCGCAGCGTCACGGGCGAGGTCGCGCCGGTCATGGGCATGCTGACGAGCTCGGCCGGCACGCCGGTGCGGGCGCAGTCGAGCAGGGCCTGGCAGGTCAGCTCGCTCCACTTGAGGGGCGGGCTCGGGCAGCAGTCGAAGATGGCCAGCGGGTGCTCGCGCAGTGCCTGCTCCGAGCCGCGCACCGCCGCCAGCATGGCGTGCATGGGCGCGAAGCCGTCCTTCAAGAACGTGCCCGTGATGACCGGCTTCTTGCCGTGGCGCAGCACGAGGAAGAGCCGGTATCGATCGGCGATCGTCTGGGGCACGTCCTCGGGCGCGAGCGCGGTCGACTGCGCGGCGTAGTGCGGCAGCGTCTCGACGAGCTGGCACAAGGCGACGGCATCGGCGGTGGCGACGGGCCGGCGCCGGCCCGACTCCAGGTCGAACAAGTGGATGGCGGCGGAGCCAGGGTCGAAGTGCACGCGATCTTCGCCGAGATCGAGCGCGAGCTCGCCCGCGCGGTCGTAGACGCAGATGCGCGATGGAGCCGAGCTGACGCAGGAGCGCGCGAGCTTCTCCGGGATCCGGTAGCGGGCCTGGCGCTCGCTCGCGCCCGCCCGGCGCAGCAGCTCGCGCGCGGCGTCGTTCTCGACGAGCACCCCGGCGGTTTCGAGCACGCGGCAGGCCTCGCCCACGATGCGTTCTACGTCGGCCGGATCGAGGAGGCGTAGCGTGGGACGGACGGTGCTGGGCATGATCGTTGCTCCTTCAGCAGTGAGCACGCGGCCTGGCGCCGCGCCGGTAGCGGCAGCGAGCGAGGCGGCAGCGCGCACACTCGGCCCGGCCGCGGCCGAGGGGGCCGGATGCGCCGAGCCACATGGCAAAAGAGATGCTCTTCTGAGGAACCATCAAGAGCGAGGGCAGAAGCGAAACCCCGATCTCGCGGTGGGGCAAGAGCGCGAAGACGGCCGGCTGCCACGCCAGCGTCCAGCGGCCGTAGCCGGGGCTCAGGCGGCACAGGGCGGGCGCGCAGGGACCGGTGCCGGCGGCGCCGGCGATCCTGGCGCCGAGCCGATCGGCGGCCTCCTCGGCGGCGGCGCTCCCGGCGGCGTCGAGCAGCACGGCGCGCGCCAGCTCGCCCGATGCCGCCCGCGCCCGCGCCCGCTCCTCGATGAGGCCGCCGGCCGTGACGAGGCCGACGGCCAGGCCCTTCGCCTCGACCGGGCGCAGCCCGAGATCCTCGGCCCGGCGCCCGGGCAGGCGCCGGTAGCAGCCGCGGGCCCGCACGAGCGCGCGCGCCTCGTCCAGGGCCGGCTCAAGCAGGCGCGCGATGCGCGCCGGCGGTTCGCGTCCCGCGGGGTAGCCGAGCAGGCGCAGCACTTCGGCCCGCTCGATGCGGGCTGAAAGCGAGATCGGCGCCGCCGCAGCCCGGCTCACGGCGCTTGTCCCTGCGGCCCAAGCCGCGCGCGCAGCGCCGCGATGAACGACGGATCCGTACCGCAGCAGCCGCCCGCGATGCGCACTCCCGCCTGGATCAGCGCGACCATGTCGTCGGCGAAGGCATCGGGCGACTGGGCGTAGCTCACGCCCGCGGACGAGACCAGCGGCTGGCCGGCGTTGGGCTGCGCCACGACTGCGAGCAGGCGGCCCCGCGCGTCGAGGGCGGCGACGAGCTCCGGCCCCAGCGCGCGCATCTCGGCGCTGGTGATGCTGCAGTTGGCCCCGACCGCCGCGGCCCCTCGCGTGCCGAGCTCGGCCGCGGCGCGTGCCGGACTGTCGCCCATGACGGTGAAGAAGCCGCGCCGGCGGCGCTCGTAGGTGAGCGACACCATGACCGGCAGCTCGGGCGCGGCCTCGCGCAGCGACTCGAGCGCGGCCACGGCCTCGCGCAGATCGCTCATCGTCTCGACGTGCAAGCCGTCGACACCGGCACCGGCCAGGGCCTGTCCTTGGGCGAAGAAGGCCTCGCGCCAACGTCCCTCGTCGGCCTTGCCCACCGGCGGGAGGTACTCCCCGCTCGGGCCGACGTCCCCAAGCACGAAGCGCGCTCCGGCCTGCCTCGCCAGCTCGACCGCGCGCCGGTTGATCTCGTGGCCGCGCTGGGCGAGGCCCGCGCGACCCAGGCGGATGGCGTTCGCGCCGAACGTGTTGGTGTGTACCGCCTCGCTGCCGGCCTGCACGTAGGCGCGGTGCACGGCCACGACTTCGGCCGGTCGTTCCAGCGTCCAGCGCTCCGGCGGCTCGCCCGCCCGCAGGCCGGCGGCGATCAGCATCGAGCCGAGGCCGCCGTCGAGCAGGAGCGGGAGGCCGCCCCCCAAGCGTGCGCCAAGCTCGCTCACGACACCAGCCGGCACGCCACCTCCACCGCGCGCTGGGCGTTCTCGGCGTAGTGCGCGCCGATGCGCTCGGCCCAGGCGGGCGTGGTGGCCGACCCGCCGACCAGCACGCGCAGCTTGCCACCCAAGCCCGCGGCGGTCACGGCCTGCACCAGATCCTGCTGCGCGCCCATCGTCGTGGTGAGCAGGGCCGAGGCCGCCACGATATCGGCGCCCTCGGCGCGCGCCCGCTCCAGGAAGAGCGCCACGGACACGTCCGCCCCCAAATCGTGCACCTCGAAGCCGTTGGCCTCGAGCAAAGTGGCCACCAGAGTCTTGCCGATGTCGTGCAGATCGCCCTCCACCGTGCCGATCACCACGCGCGCCTTCGGCTTCGCCTCCTGGCGGGCGGCGGCCAGCGCCGGGTTGATGACGGCCATCGCTGCCTTCATGGCCTCGGCACCCTGCACGAGCTCGGGCAGGAAGTAGTCGCCCTGCTCCCAGAGCTCCCCCACGGCGCGGATGCCGGCGGAGAAGCCCCACTCGACCGAAGCGAGCAGGTCGGCGCCGGCATCGACCGCGGCTCGCGCGAGCGCGCGGGCGCGCTCGCTGTCGCCGTCGATGACGGCCTGGCGCATTTGCTCGTGCATGGGCTGGGGCACCGTCATGGCTCCTCGTGCTTGTTCGCGAGGCGCGCCAGCCGGCGCGCCGGGCAGGCAGCCTAAATCAGGGCGCACGCCTCGGGAATCCGAATCGCATCACGCCACGACGCCACGACCGGCGTGCTTGCTGGTCGATGTTCGGGTATCATTGTGTCTTGAGGCTTGCCATGAACACGCTGCGTGCGTTTCTCTTGACGGTTCTGCCGGCGGCTCTGCCGGCGTTCGGCTGCGGAAGCTCGGTCACCGTGTTGGGGGGCGGCGAGGCCGGCGGTGGACCTGGCGGTGGCGGGCCGGGAGATTGCAGCGCGGCCACCTGCGCGCAAGGCTGCTGCGATCCGCAGAGCGGCGAGTGCCGGTCGGGCACCGACGCCGCGGCCTGTGGGGTGAGCGGCGCGAGCTGCGCCGACTGCACGCTGCAGGGTCAAGTGTGCAGCTTGGCGGCGCGCGCGTGCGTCGCTGCCTGCGCGTGTGGCAACGCGGTCTGCGAGCCCGCCTGCGGCGAGGATGCGCTCGGCTGCCCGCAGGACTGCTCCTGCCCCCCCGATGCGGGTTGCGGCGACGGGTACTGCCAGCCGGAGTGCGGCGAGAGCCCGCAGAGCTGCCCCCCGGACTGCGGCGGCGAGTGCCAGTGCGGCGACGGCTACTGCCAGCCGGAGTGCGGCGAGGGCCCCGACAACTGCCCCTGGGACTGCGGGGGCGAGTGCCAGTGCGGCGATGGGTACTGCCAGCCGGAGTGCGGCGAGTGGCCGGAGACTTGCCCCTGGGACTGCGGGGCCGAGTGCCAGTGCGGGGACGGCATGTGCGTGCCGCAGTGCGGCGAGAACCCGAAGACGTGCCCCTGGGACTGCGGGCAGTCGTGCGCGTGCCCCGACGGGATCTGCCAGCTCCAGTGCGGCGAGAGCCCGGAGAGCTGCCCCTGGGACTGCGGCGGCGAGTGCCAGTGCGGCGACGGCTACTGCCAGCCGGAGTGCGGCGAGAACCCGAAGACGTGCCCCTGGGACTGCGGGCAGCCCTGCCAGTGCGGCGATGGCATGTGCCTGCCCGA
>JACQWT010000535.1 GCA_016209145.1 Deltaproteobacteria bacterium
CCCGGCGGCCCGCCCCGCACGCGCGGCGGGCCCCCCGGTCCCGGCGGCGGCGGCGGGCGCCGCGGCTCCATGCCCTCCTGGCCCTCGGGCGGCGGCAGGCACTCGCGGTGGCTCAGGCGCACCTTGCCGTCCTGGTCGATGCTGATCACCTTGACCTCGAGCTGGTCGCCCTCGCGGCAGACGTCCTCGACACGCTCGGTGCGGCCGTGCGCGAGCTCGGAGATGTGCACCAGGCCGTCCCAATTGGGCAGGATCTCCACAAAGGCGCCGAAGTCGGTCACGCGGCGCACGGTGCCGCGGTAGATCTTGCCCAGCTCCGGCTCCGCCGTGAGCCCCTCGATGATCTCCCGGGCCTTCGTGAGAGCCTCGGCGTTCGACGACGCAAGGTTGACCGTGCCGTCGTCCTCGACATCGACCTTGACCCCGGTCTGGTCGGTGATGCCCTTGATGGTCTTGCCGCCCGGGCCGATGATGAGCCGGATCTGCTCGGGCTTGACCTTGATGGTCACGATGCGCGGCGCGTACGGGCTCAGCTCCGGCCGGCTCGCGGGCAGCGTCTCCAGCATCTTGCCGAGGATGAAAAGCCGCCCCTCGCGCGCCTGCTCCAGCGCCGCGGCCAGCACCTCGCGCGTCAGGCCCTTGACCTTGATGTCCATCTGGATGGCGGTGATGCCCTGCGCCGTGCCGCACACCTTGAAGTCCATGTCGCCCAGGTGGTCCTCGTCGCCCAGGATGTCCGACAAGATGGCGTGACGCTGGCCGTCGCTGATGAGACCCATGGCGATGCCGGCCACCGGCGCCTTGAGCGGCACGCCCGCGTCCATCAGCGCCATGCACCCGCCGCACACCGCGGCCATGGACGAGGAGCCGTTGCTCTCCAGCGTCTCCGAGACGAGCCGGATGGTGTACGGAAACTCCTCCTTGGGCGGAATGACGCGCCGCAGGGCCCGCTCGGCCAGCGCCCCGTGGCCGATCTCGCGGCGTCCGGGGCCGCGCTGCATGCGCGTCTCGGCGGTGGCGAAAGGCGGGAAGTTGTAGTGCAGGTAGAAGCGCTTCCAGTACGTCTCGCCGAGGCCGTCGATCTTCTGCTCGTCGGACGCGGTGCCCAGCGTGGTCGTGGCAATCGCCTGCGTCTCACCGCGCTGGAACAGGGCGCTGCCGTGGGTGCGCGCCAGGACGCCGACGTCGACGCTGACGGGCCGGATGGTGCGCGTGTCCCGCCCGTCGATGCGCTCGCCGCGCTCGAGCACGAGACCCCGCACGAGGCTGGACTTGCGTGCCTCGAGCTCGGCGTCGATGAGCCCGCCCAGCTCGGCGTGGCGCTCGTCGCCGAGCTCTGCCCGCATCATCTCGCCGAGCTTGCGCTCGATCTCGTGGTAGGCCGCGTAGCGCTCGTGCTTCGTCCTGATCTGGCACGCCTTCGCGAGCTCGCCGTCGCAAAGCTCGGCCACGCGCCGCTTCAACCCCTCGTCGAGGCTGGGAGCAGCGAACGCCATCTTCGGCTTGCCGACAACGGCCCGGAGCTCCTCGATGAGATCGAGCACCGGCTCGGCCTCAACGCGGGCGAACTCCAACGCTTCGATCAGGGTGCGCTCGCTCACCTCGGCGCCCCCGCCCTCGACCATGACGATGGCGTCGCGCGAGCAGGCCACGATGATGTCCAGATCGCTGTCCTCCAGCTCGGGCAGCGTCGGGTTGACGACGAGCTCGCCGGCGCGACGCCCGACGCGCAGCCCCACGATCGGCCCGTCCCACGGCAAGCTCGACAGGTGCAGGGCCGCGCTCGCAGCGGTCAGGGCCAGCACGTCGCCTTTGTTCTCGCCATCGCTCGACAGCACCGTGGCGATGATCTGCGTCTCGTTCCGGAAGCCATGGGGGAAGAGCGGCCGGATGGGACGGTCCATGACCCGGCAGGTCAGGATCTCCTCATCGCGCAACCTGGCCTCGCGCTTGAAGAAGCCGCCCGGGATCTTGCCCGCGGCGTAGGTCTTCTCCACGTAGTCGCAGGTCAGCGGGAAGAAGTCGGTGCCTAGCCGCGGTCCCTGGAAGCAGACCGTGGTCAGCACCTGGGTGTCACCATAGGTGGCCAGCACGGCCGCCTCGGCCTGCTTGGCCAGACGTCCGGTTTCCAGCGTGAGCGGCCTGCCGCCCACCATCACGGATTCGCGTATTATCATGTGCTCTCCTCGCGCGCGGGGCGCGATGGCCACCGGCTCTGCCGGGGCCGGGCCGAGCACAACCGCGTCTTCTTCCCCGGTTCCTGGGCGTGAGCTGGCGCGCCGGCTCGCGCCCACGAATCGAAGATGAAGAGTCGCCGCTGCGCTCGGCAGATGTTGGTTGACTGGTTTCCGGCCGATGTTCCGGCCGGCGCGCCTCGGAAGCGGAACGGCAGAGCCGGCCGCAGATCCCGTGGCGCGATTGACGGCGCTTGGCCAGGGGCGTGACTACTTCCGCAGCCCGAGGCGACTGATCAAGGACTTGTAGCGCGCTAGATCGATGCGCTTGAGGTAGTCGAGCTGGCGACGGCGCTGGCTGACCAGCTTCAAGAGACCACGACGCGAGTGGTGGTCCTTGGTGTGAACCTTGAAGTGCTCGGTCAGCTCGGCAATGCGCTTCGAAAGCAGCGCAACCTGGACCTCAGGCGAGCCGGTGTCCTTGTCGTGTCGGCGATGTTCCCTAACGATATCGGCCTTCTTGGTGGGATGAAGCACAATGCTCACCTTCTCCTGGCCCGAGCAGGCGCCTCGGGTCGGATGGACGCCTGACCGCGAGCCCGCCCAAACGAGCCCTGCGCCGCGCCGATCACCCGGCTCGGTCAGGCCAGAACAGTCTAGCGGGGCCGGAGTATACGCGCTCGCCACGGCGGGTCAAGCGCTGCTCGCACGCCGACCGGCCGATCAGGCTCCGCCGCCGCCCGACTCGGCCCCGCCGGGACCGCCGCCGCCCGACTCAGCGCCGCCCATCCCGCCCGGTCCGGCGCCGCCCGGCCCGCTGCCGCCCGTCGCGGCCGGGGGCTCGCACACGTTGCCGGTCATCTGCGTTTTGTCCTCGGCCTCCCAGATCACCCCGAGACACTGGACGCCCTCCGGGCAGACCATCTTCGGGTCCTTCGGGTCGCACCACTGGACGCAGACGCCCGACTTCTGCCCCTGCGCCATGATGCACATCTGGTTCTCGCCGCAGGTGGGGGTGCCCATGTAGGGCACGCACTTGTCGCCCGGCTCTCCCTGGGCGGCGTTGAGGCACTCAAAGGCGTTCCCCGCCTCGTTGATCCAGCAGGTCTGCCCCGGCGGGCAGACGGCCGGAGCCTCGTTGCAGGGCGCGCCGCCGCTGGACGAGCCGCTACTCGTGCCGCTGCTCGTGCTGGAGGCGCCCTGCCCCCCCTTGCCGGCGCCGCCGCCGTTCTCGTCGTCACCGCCGCCGCAGGCCCCGAACGCCACGAGCCCGCCCGCCGCTGCCAGCACCAACACCGTCGTCGCTTTCATGGTCGCTAGTGCCAGAAAACGGTCATCGCGGCGTGCCGTCAAGCGGAATCGGCAGGGCACGAGAGGCGGCTTGCGCGCCGTCGCGTGCGGGGGTACATCCGAGCGTAGCTCCATGCGCAGCGTACGCCTCCTGTCGATGGTGCTCGGAATCGCCACCACCCTGCTCGCCTGCGGGAATCCCATCGTCGGCGAGTGGCAGTCGGAAAAGAAGCTCGGCAACGGCCAGCGCAACAAGCTCGTCGTGAACGACGATCAAAGCGGGGAGGCGCTCATCTACGCCACGCCCGCGACGAACCACGCCGAGTGGCACAAGTTCAAGTTCGACCTGACCTGGGAGGAGTACGCGGACGGCTTCGAGCTCGCCATGGACTGCAAGAGCGGCGGCTGTGACCACGACGACTTCAAGATGACGTTCGAGATCGTCGACGAGGGCGGCGACGATCCCTACAAGATGGACTGCAAGGCCAACAAGTCGAAGTGGACGAAATACCCCTTCGACTGGGAGTTCGTGCCGGAGGAGTAGGCGCGCCGGATCTCGGTAGGGTCCCATGATTCCGGCCCGAGACAGGAGCAGCCCATGCGCGGCGTGATCGCCGCCGGCGCGCCGACCACGGCCGAGGCGGGCGCGCGCATCCTGGAGCGCGGCGGAAACGCCGTGGACGCGGCCGTGGCCGCCTGCTTCGCCACCGCCGTGGGCGAGCCCACCCTGACGAGCCTCGCCGGCGGCGGGATGATCCTCTACCGCGACGGCCACAGCGGCGAGGCCGTGGTGTGCGACTGCTTCGCCGACGTCCCGCGCACACCGGCCGCGGACGTTGCGGGCCTCGACTTCCGCGCCGTGGATCTCGACTTCGGGCCGACTACCCAGCGCTTCTACATCGGCCGCGGCTCGGCCGCGGTGCCCGGGGTCATCCCCGGCCTGTGCACGGCCCTGGAGCGCTGGGGCAGCCTGCCGCTGGGCGAGGTGGTCCGCCCCGCCTGCGAGATGCTGCGCGAGGGCCGGCCGCTCGGCCCCTACCAGGGACGCGCGGCCAAGCTGCTCGATCCCATCCTGACGCACAGCGCGGCAGGACGGCGCATCTTCGCGCCGCACGGCCGGATCATCGCGGCGGGCGATCGCTTCCGCCTGCCCGAGCTGGCCGACACGCTCGAGGCCATGGCGCGCCAGGGCTGGCAGGAGCACTACCGGCAGGCGATGGTGCCCGCCATGCTTGCCCAGTTCGGGCCCGCGCACGGCGGGCTGCTCACGCCAGCGGATCTCGACGGCTACCAGATTGTCTTCCGCGAGCCCCTGGAGCTCAGCTACCGGCAGATCCAGGTGCTGACCGTGCCTCCCCCGCACATCGGCGGCTCCATGATCTGCCTGATGCTCGGGCTGCTCGCCCAGGAACGCCTGGGCTCCTTGCCGCTGCAGGGCACGGCGCACGCCCTGCGCCTGTGCTGCGCCATGCAGGTAGCCGATGAAGCCCGCACCGAGGCCGCCCGCGCCTTGGTCGGTCGGAGCTTCGAGGGCTGGCATCGCCGCTTTGCCGAGCTCGTGGCCGCCGGCTCGCTCGGCGCCGCGCCGAGCCCGGGTGGCCCGGGCTCGACCACCCACGTGAGCGCCATCGACGCGGCCGGCACGGCTTGCGCCGTCACCTTCAGCTACGGGGAGGGCAACGGGTACTTCATCGGCGACACCGGCATCGCCATGAACAACCTCATGGGCGAGGAAGATCTGCACCCCGCCGGCTTCGGCCGGGCTCCCGGCGGGACGCGGCTGGCAACGATGATGGCTCCGACACTGCTCGTGGAGGGCGACGGCTCGGTCACGGCCATGGGCACGGGCGGCGCCAACCGTATCCGCAGCGCCATCGTGCAGGTCGTCTCGCTCCTGTGCGACTTCGGCCTCGGGCCGGAGCCGGCGGTGGCGGCGCCGCGGGTGCACTTCGAGAAGGGCGAGCTCAACGCCGAGATGTTCGGCCGCGACGACGGCGGCGCGAGCCTCGCGGCGCTGGGGGCCGCCAAGCTCGTGCGCTTCGACGAGCCCAACCTGTTCTTCGGCGGCGTGCACCTCGTCCGCCGCGCCCCGGACGGCACCTTGAGCGGCGCGGGCGACCCGCGCCGGGGCGGCGTGTGCAGGGTGGTGGAGTAGTTGGATCAGCCGGGCTCGACCCAATCCTCGTGCGCCAGGCCGGCCACGCGCGCGAACTCGCGGGTGTTGTGCGTGACTACGATCAGGGCGCCGGCAAGCGCCGTGGCAGCAATGACCGCATCGCGCTCTCCGATCGGCTGCGGGCGGAGATCGTAGCGGATCCGCGCGTGCTGCTCGGCTGCGGCGCTGTCGAACGGCAGCCGGGCGATCGGCTCGAGGAATGCAAGCACCGAGGTCCGGGCCCGAGCGGGATCGCGGCTGCCGAGCGCACCGAAAAGCGGCTCCGCCTCGGTCATCGTGGCCACGGCCACGTCATCCGGCGACAACGGGCGCAGCCGGCGCAGCACGCAGTCCCGATGGCGCAGGGCGAAGACGCACGTGTCTGTGTCGAGCAGGTACACGATCGCGTTACCCGTCAAGGTTGAGATCGCGGTGCGGCGAGGGCGGCAGGGGCGCAGGCACCGCGAAATCCTCCCCGAGCGGCCCGAAGCTACCGAAGTAGCCAGGAGGCCAACGTCGCCTCCGCACCGGCTCGAGAACCACGGCGCATCCCGCGCGATGGATGCTCACCTCCGTGCCCTCGAACCGGTAGGGCTTGGGCAGCCGGACAGCTTGGCTGCGGCCAGTCCAGAACACCTTGGCACGCTCAAGCTTGTCCATGGCGCATCTCAACTGCTAGATATCATGCATACCACCTCCTTGGCGGACGGTCCAGCCCCACATGAGCCCGCCCGCTCGGCACCCCGTCGGCCGGCCATGCGTGAGGGCCCGGCGCGACGGGGGAGGACTCCGCCGCCGCCCGCAGGACGTAGGCCGGCCCCCGCGGATGCGGGTACCAGTCGCTCATGCCGGTCCAGCGCTGATGCGGGTACCAGTCGCTCATGCCGGTCCAGCGCGGATGGATGGGCCGCCTTCGCTGCCATCGAGAGATTCTCGCCTAGCGCGTATGCCCCGGGGCGGGGTCATCGCCGCAGGCAGCTCCATCCGCCCGAGATCCTCGCCGTTCGAGGCACGGGCCGAGAAACGCCGGTAGGCGTGGCCATGGCCTGGCGCCCGCTGCGGCAAATGTGAAATGTGGAACAGCAGCGATCGGCAGGGTCAAGCGGCGGGCCGCAAGGGCGATGACCTCGCTCGGCGCTTGGGGGGGTTCGCCGTCGCGCTGCTCCGGAGCCTGCCCAGGCTCGAGCGTTTCTGCGAGTCCAGGGATGGCATTCCACATTCCCTGTTCTCTGTTTCACATTGCACGTTTCGGTGCCCCATGTGCTCCCGCATCTCGGGCCGCTGAGCTGCCAACGGCGATGCGGGGCGGGGTGTGCCGGGTGGTGGAGTAGGGCCCCCGCCCGCTCCCGTCGGAGCCTTGCTCAGGGGCTTGCCGCCTCCGGGCGCCGGTGCTAGAGGGCGTTGCCTTTTTTGGAGATCGCCATGAAACACGCAACGTTGATGGTAGGCATGCTCGCCGCCTGCGCGGTGGTGGCCTGCAACAAGTACGGGACTTACTGCCAGGACGCGGAGGACTGCGTCGGCGGCAACGACGCCGACATCGACGCCTGTGTCGTCGACTCCAACGAGCAGGAGGACGTGGCCAGCGCCTACGGCTGCAGCGAGGAGTTCGACGCCCTCTGGGAGTGCGCCGAGCCCGACGCGCACTGCGACAAAGACAAGTGGATCTACAGCGACAAGTGCGAGAGCAAGTACAAGAGCCTCACCGAGTGCGAGCACGATGCCTCGGGGCACAAGTAGCTTGCGTCGCGCGGCGACTCGCTGGTTGGATTGGAGGGGCGCCTTCCGTGGGAGAGTAGGATGAAGTACCCGAGTTGGACTGGAAGCCTTGTTGGTATCGGATTGATCGCGGCCGCCGGGACGTGCAGCCCGTACGGCGCGTACTGCGAGGACGGAGAAGCGTGCGTGGGCGGCAACGACACCGACATCGACGCCTGCCTCGTCGAGATGGCCGCCGGCGCGGACGAAGCCTCCGCCTACGACTGCACCACCGAGTACGACGCCTGGTGGGAGTGCCTCTCGGACAAGGTCCACTGCGACAACGACAACTGGACCTCCGGAACCGAGTGCTCGAGCAAGTCCGAAAGCTTGGGCAAGTGCAAGAAGGACGCGTCGGGCCACAAGTAGCGCCCGACGCGCCGGTGGGCGGGCACGAGGCGCGGCCTACTGCCCCATCCTTCTGACCTCCAGCACATCCGGCAGCCGCTCGAGCCGGCCGAGCACGCTCACGACTTGCTCGGCGCTGGAGAATTCCAGCGACAGCCTGAGCCGGGCGATGCCGTCGGCGGCGCTGCCCTCGCCCCGGGCCGAGCGCACGTTCACGCCGGCCTGGGTGATGAGCTCGGACAGGTCGCGCAGCAGCCCGGGCCGATCCTGGGCCTCGATCGCCACGTAGACCGGGTAGCTCTGGCCCCGCTCCGGCCCCCAGTCGATCTCGACCAGCCGCTCCGGCTCCGGGTGATCCACCAAGTTGGCGCAGTCGCGCCGATGGATGACGACGCCGCGGCCGCGGCTGACGAAGCCCATGACGTCGTCGCCCGGCACCGGGTTGCAGCAGCGCGCGCGCTTGCCCAGGATGTCGTCCACGCCGCCCATCGACACGCCGGTGGCGGCGCGCCGGGCCGGCGGCAGCGGCACCGAGGGCGGCACGGGCGGCTCGGCGGGGGGAGCCTTGGCGCGCTCGACGACGAGAGCGGCCGAGGCGACGCCCTGCGGGCTGCGGTCGCCGAAGCCGACCGCCGCGTAGAGATCCTCGACCTTGGCGTAGCGCAGGGAGGCCGCGACGTCCTCTATGCGGGCGTGCTTGAGCTCCAGCCGGGCGAGCTCCTTGTCCACCACCTCGCGGCCGTGCGAAGTAGCCTGGTCCCTCCCCTGGGCGCGGAAGAACTGGCGCACCTTGCTGCGCGCGTGGCTGGTCTTCAAGTAGCCGAAGGCCGGGTTGAGCCAATCCCGGCTCGGGCTCGGCTTCTTGTGCGTGAGGATCTCGACACGCTCGCCCGTCTTCAACTGGTAGTCCAGGGGCACGATCTGGTCGTTGACGCGCGCGCCCCGGCAGCGGTGGCCTACCTGGGTGTGCACGCGGTAGGCGAAGTCAAGCGGCGTGGCGCCCTGCGGCAGATCGATGGCGTCCCCGGCCGGCGTGAACACGTAGACCCGGTCCTTGAAGATGTCGGTCTTCAGGGCCTCGACGAGCTGGTGCGGATCGGTCACCTCCCGCTCCCAGTCCATGAGCCGGCGCAGCAGCGAGAACTTGGCGTCGGCCTCACGCGGGCTGCGCCCCTTCTCCTTGTAGGCCCAGTGCGCGGCCACGCCGTACTCGGCGTACCGGTGCATCTCGCGCGTGCGGATCTGGATCTCGACCGGCCGGCCGTGCGGGCCCATCACGGCCGTGTGCAGCGACTGGTAGTTGTTGTCCTTGGGCCGCGCCACGTAGTCGTCGAACTCTCCCTTGAGCGGCGCCCACAGGCTGTGCACGAGCCCGAGGGCGGCGTAGCAGTCGGCCGTCTTCTCGGTGATGACGCGCACGGCGGTGACGTCGAAGATCTCGGCGAAGCTCACGGCCTTGCGCTGCATCTTCTTGTAGATGCTGTAGATGTGCTTGGGCCGGCCGCTCACGGCGGCCGCGATGCCGGCCTCGCGCAAGCCGGCCTCGAGCGTGGCCGTCAGCTCCGCGATGTACCGCCCCCGCTCCTCGCGCCGCTCGGCCAGAAGTTGCTCGATCTCGACGTAGGCCGCGGGCTCGATCAGGCGCAGCGACAGATCCTCGAGCTCCCACTTGAACTGCCAGACGCCGAGCCGATTGGCCAGGGGCGCAAACACCTCGATCGTCTCGCGGGCCATGCGCTCGGCCTCCCCGGCGCCACCCTGCGCCGCGCTCCCCTCCCCGGCCACGAGCGCCCGCAGCGCCTGCACCCGCAGCGCCAGGGCGATCAGCACGACGCGCACATCCGCGGCCATGGCGAGAAACATCTCGCGCAGGGTCTCGGCCGCTTCCTCCTCGATGCGGTCCCAACGGATCCGGGCGAGCTTCGCCACGCCCGCGACGAGCTTGGCGACCTCGCCGCCAGCCACCTCGCCCAGCTCCGCTGCCGCCTCGGACCCGGGCTCGTCCAGGGCCGAGAACAGCAGCGCCGCCGCCACCGCCGCCACGTCCAGACGCAAGCCGGCCGCTCGAAGGCGCGGCCGAGCGGCGCGAGATCTGCCGCGGGATGGTGCTCGCGCACGGCTTCGAGAAGCTGTTCGAACCGCGGGGCAGCGCTGGGCGCAAGCACGCCTTGCGCCTACCATCCGACGCGGCCCGGCGCTAGAGTAAGCGCGTCACAGCGAGGCAGGCGATCGCCGGCAGGACGCCGGACGCGAGTTCGGCGAGCCCGCGGGAGGAAAGTCCGGGCTCCGCAGAGCAGGGTGCCGGGTAACACCCGGTGAGGGTGACCTCGAGGAAAGTGCCACAGAAAGCATACCGCCCTGGCGCACGCCCCGCGTGCCCCGGGGTAAGGGTGAAACGGCGGGGCAAGAGCCCACCGCGGGCGCGGCAACGCGCCCGGCACGGCAAACCCCACCCGGAGCAAGGCCACGTAGAGGGGCGCAGCCCCGCCGGACCTCCGGGTCCGGCGGGACGGGAGGGCGGCTCGCCCGATGCCCCAGGGTAGGCTGCTCGAGCCCGGCGGCGACGCCGGGCCTAGATGAATGATCGTCAGCGCGCCTCGGGCGACCGGAGCGCGCCCACAGAACCCGGCTTACCACCGCTGTGGCCCCGGGACCCTGCTCGTGAGGGCGGGGTCCCGGGCCCTTTTCTTGTCTTGCGCATCGGATCGACTTCCGCGGGCGACGGGGCTAGACCCGGGGCATGTCCACGCCCGACCCGTCCGCGACGCCAGCGCGCCACACGCCCCTGCACGCCGAGCACCTCGGCCTGGGCGCGCGCATGGTGCCCTTCGCCGGCTACGAGATGCCCGTGCTCTACACCGGCGTGGTCGACGAGCACCAGGCCGTGCGCCGTGTGGCGGGGGTCTTCGACGTCTCGCACATGGGAGAAATCGAGCTGCGCGGCGAGCGCGCGCTCCAGGTGATCGAGCGCGTGATCACGAACCGCGCCGTGAAGCTCGAGGACGGCCAGGCCCTGTACACCTGCGCCTGCAACGAGCAGGGGACCATCCTCGACGATCTGATCGTCTATCGCCGCCGCGCCACGCATTGGCTCGTCGTGTGCAACGCCGCGAACCGCGAAAAGATGGTGCGGCACTTCGCCGCTCAGGCCCTGCGGCGCTGCGAGCTCGAGGACGCCTCCGACCGCACTGCCCTCATCGCCCTGCAGGGCCCGCGCGCCTTGGAGATCGCCGCGCGCGCGGGCGGCGACGGGCCGGCCCTGGGCGCGCTCCCGAGCTTCCGGCTGCGCGAGGCGCGCCTGGGCACGGTGGCGTGCATCGCGGCGCGCACGGGCTACACCGGCGAGGACGGCATCGAGGTGTTCTGCGCCGCGGCGGATGCGCCGGCGCTCTGGCGCGCCCTGCTCGAGGCCGGACGCGAGCTCGGCCTGCGCCCGGCGGGCCTGGGAGCCCGGGATACGCTGCGCCTGGAGGCGCGCCTGTCGCTCTACGGCAACGACATCGACGAGACCACGAACCCGCTCGAGGCGGGTCTGGGCTGGGTGGTCAAGCTCGACAAGAGCGACTTCATCGGCCGTCAGGCCCTGCTGCGCATCAAGGAGCAAGGCCTCGTCCGCAAGCTCGTCGGCTTCGAGATGAGCGGCCGCGGCATCGCCCGCCAGGGCTACCCGCTCTGCGATCCGAGCGGCGAGCACATCGGCACCTGCACGAGCGGCGCGCCGTCGCCCACCTTGGGCAAGAACATCGGCCTCGGCTACGTGCCGGTGTCGATGGCCGAGCCGGGCACGGAGCTTCTCGTGGACTGCCGCGGGCGGCAGGTGGGGGCGGTAGTGGTCAAGACACCGTTCTACAAGCGGCCGGAGAGCTGAGGAGAGACATGAGCAAGATCGAGGTCAAGGACGACCGCAGGTACACCAAGGATCACGAGTGGGCCAAACGCGACAAGGACGAGGTGCTGGTGGGCATCAGCGCCTACGCCGTCGATCAGCTCGGCGACATCACGCTCGTCAACTTCGACGTGAGCGAGGGCGACCCGGTCGAGACGGGGAAGCCCTTCGGCACCGTGGAAAGCGTCAAGACGCTGGCCGACATGTTTGCGCCCGTGAGCGGCACGGTGCTGCGCCTGAACCGCGCCCTGGAGGACGCGCCCGAGCTCATCAACCAGGACTGCTACGGGCAGGCATGGCTCGTGGCGATTGCTCCGTCGGCGCCGGCCGAGCTCGACGCGCTGCTCGGTCCGGCCGCCTACCGGGAGCTGTTGGCCGGCGAGGCGCACTGAGCGGGCGCTGCGGCCGATGCGCTACTTCCCGCACACCGCCGAGGAGATCGCCGCCATGCTCGCGGCGGCCGGCCTGAGCGCGCTTGACGACCTGTTCTCGTCCGTGCCCGAGCAGGCGCGAGCCAAGCGTCCCTTGGAGCTCGATCCGCCGCTCGACGAGACCTCGCTCATGCGGCACCTGGGCGAGCTCGGCGCCCGCAACCGCGCGTCGGAGATGCTGAGCTTCCTCGGCGCCGGCGCCTACGATCACTTCGTGGCCCAGGCCGTGGACCAGCTCCTCTTGCGCAGCGAGCTCTACACCGCCTACACGCCCTACCAGCCCGAGGTCGCGCAGGGCACGCTCCAGCTCATCTTCGAGTTCCAGACCGTGGCGAGCGAGATCCTGGGGCTGCCGGTGGCCAATGCCTCGATGTACGACGCCTCCAGCGCCGCAGCCGAGGCCGTGCTCATGGCCCGGCGGCTCACGCGCCGCGACCGCACGCTCGTCTCCGGCTGCGTCCATCCCCAGCACGTCGAGACGATCGCGACCTACACGCAGGCCATCGACGAGGGCCGCAAACGGCTCGTGCGCGTGCCCGCGACCGCCGGCGGCGCCCCCGACCTTGCCGCCCTCGTCGCCGCGATCGACGATACGACGGCCGCCGTGGTTGTCGGCTACCCGAGCTTCCTCGGGCCGGCCGCAGATCTGCGCCCGCTGGCCCAGGCGGCCCACGACAAGGGCGCACTGCTCGTCACCTCCACGCTCGACCCCTACGCCCTGGCGATCCTGGAGCCGCCGGGCGCGCTCGGCGCCGACATCGCCGTGGCCGAAGGCCAGCCGCTCGGGCTCCCGCCCCATTTCGGCGGCCCGGGGGTGGGCCTGTTCGCCTGCCAGAGGGACCGCAAGTTCCTCCAGCAGGTCCCGGGCCGGCTCGTGGGCGAGACCGTGGATCGCAACGGCAAGACCGGCTACGTGCTCACGCTGGCTACGCGCGAGCAGCACATCCGGCGCGAGCGGGCCACGAGCAACATCTGCACCAACAGCGGCCTGTGCGCCGCGGCCGTGACCATCAACCAGTGCCTGCTCGGCAAGCGCGGGTTCATCGAGACGGCCGAGCAGTGCCTGGCCAAGGCCGAGTACCTGAAGGCGAAGATCGCCCTTCTCGCCGGCTACCGCATCGCCAGCGCCGAGCCTACGTTCAACGAGATGACCGCGGCCGTGCGCGGCGGCGACGCCGCGGCGCTGTGCGCAGCCCTGGAGAGACAAGGGATCCTCGCGGGGCTGGATCTCGGCCGGCTCGATCCGGCGCGCTCGGGCGAGCTGCTCGTCGCGGTGACGGAGAAGCACGCGCGAGCGGATCTCGACCGCCTGGTGGCGGCGCTCGAGGCGTACCATCCATGAAAGCCGCGCTGGGCGCCGCCGCGCTCGGCCTGGCGCTCGTCGCGACCGGGTGCAAGCCCGACGACACCTTCCGCATCTCGTGCGACAAGCAGTAGCTCCTTCACCGCTCATGGCGGCGTCGCGAACTGGCGCGGGAAAGGATCGGCCCCCTGGCGGCGGCGCACCTCCTCGGAGTCCAGCGGCCAGCGGCTCGGATCGTCGCCGTTCTCGTGGAAGAAGGCGAAGCCGATGACGCCGACGTTGCGGCTGTCCCCGTGCTTGCGCTCCGCATAGGAGTCGCGCACCGAGCTGAAGCGGAAGGCGGCCACTTCGCGCTCGCTGCGGCGGAAGCCGTCGATCTCGAGCGTGCCGTAGGGATCGAGCAGGTAGCCGCGCTTGGCGAACTGTGCCGGCCGGCCGTCGATCACGTCCAAGCCATCGACCGAGACCACGGCCTCGATGCGGCCGGGGCTGCGGTTGGAGAGGAAGATGCTGTAGCGCTCGCCGGCGCGGCCCGACACGTAGTCGCGGCCCTCGGCGCTGAAGCCCGTGAGGAAGCGGCCGGAGCCGTCGCGCAGCGCAACCTCGAGGTGGCCGCCGGCGATGACGAAGCTCGACTTGTAAGGCCGATCCGAGCCCGGCGTCCGGCTCATGGCGGCGATGCCTTGCTCGTCGTTGTAGTAGAGCCGGCCCAGGGCGAAGGGGTTGGTGCTGTCGGCGCGGACGAAGGGTGCGGTCGTCACGCGCGAGTCGCGCGTCTCACCGAAGGCCGTGCCCAGGCCGGGGCGCTCCTCGGGCTGCGGCCGTGGCTGATATGCCTCGTCGCCGCCCCGGGCGGAGTCGGCCGGAGCCTTGCGGGCCGCCACCTCGGCGCGTTGCCCGGGCTCGGCCGGTGCCGCCGGGCTCGGAGCGACGATGTCTGTCCCGGCGCTCTTGGCGGCCGGGCCGGCGGTGCCGTGCGCACCGCCGCCGAAGCGGGCCTCCGGAGCGGACGGGCTGGCCGGTGCGGCCTCGGGGGCCTGGGCCTCGCCGGCCGCGTCTGGCCCGTAGGCCGGTGAAGGGGCGCTCGGGGCAAGCTTGGGCGAGCTGCCGCCGCAGCCGACCAGCCCGACGGACAGGGCGCCGTACAGGAAGCTCAACATCGTCGATCGTGTCGTTCTCATGGCCGTTCCTCCCGCTCTGGCCTATCAAACGTCCGGCCGGCCACGGGCTTACACGGGGCGGCCGGCGGCTACCAGCTTCCGCGCTTCTGCTCCGCCGCCGCGGCCAGCGCGCCGAGCCGTTGCGCCAGCTCGCCGGAGCCCACGTCGTCGCGCGAAATCCGCAGCACGCTGCCCCGCACGTCGCGCGCGAGATGCTCGTACGACTCGGGATCGAGCGCGTAGATCCTCTCGGGCAAGACGAGCACGAGCGGGTGCATGCGCGCCGCCTGCGCCGTTCCCTCGGCCGCAGCGCAGCTCTCCACCAACACCTGGGCAGTCAGACCAGCCTGCTGCACCGTGCGCACGAGCTTGGCCGAGCCACCGATGACCAGGACCAGCGGCACGTGGAACTGCCTGAGCGTGGTCGCATCCGACTCGCGCACGGGGCGCTTATTGCACGGGCGGCCTGGCGCCCGCAAGACGGCAGGCCGAGCGCCTGCTCCCGTCGCACGCGCTTGTCTTTGTCGTGCGCTTCCTGCACCCTGCCCCGGCCCGAGCGGGACGACCCATCATGGGGAACACTACACAGCGTGCCGGGAGGCGGGACACCGATGGGCCTCCGGCGTCACGGGCCGTGCTCCTCGTGGTCGGGCTCGGCACTTTCCTCGGCGCGGCCTCGGGCTCGACGGTCAACCTGGCGCTGCGGGCGATCTGCTCGGGCACCGGCGCGTCTACCTCGCGGGCACCGTCCTGCTCGGCGCCGCCTCCCTCGGCTGTGCGCTGTCCGTCGGGCTGGCGTCGCTCGTCGCGGCGCGCGTCGCTCAAGGCATCGCCGGCGCAATGGTCATGGCCACGAGCCCGGCCCTGCTGACGAGCTCCTTCCCGCCGAGCCAGCGGGGTCGCGCGTTGGGCACGCTCGCCACGGCCACCTACGCCGGCCTGACCGTGGGCCCGCCCATCGGGGGCTGGGTGGTGGCGGTGGCGAGCTGGCGCTGGGTGTTCCTGGTCAACGTGCCCTCCGCGCTGCTCGTCGGCGCGCTCGGCTGGTGGTGCCTGCCGCGGGCGCGACCGCAGCCGCGCGCGGGCGCCTCGTTCGACTGGGCAGGAGTGACAACGCTGGTGTGCGGGCTGCCACTGGTGCTCGTCGCGCTGGCCCAGGGCCACCGCTGGGGCTGGAGCTCCTGGCGCAGCCTGGGCGCGGCGGGGCTGGGCCTGTTCTTGCTCGGGGCCTTCGCGTGGCTCGAAAGGCGGCCTGCGCCGCTGCTCGATCTGCGGCTTTTTCGGTCGGCACTGTTTGCCGGTGCCGTCCTCAGCGCGCTCGGCAACTACGTCGCCCTGTTCGTGCCGACGATTCTGCTGCCCTTCTTTCTCACCGAGGCTCTGGGGCTGGACGCTTCCCACGCCGGCATGCTGCTCTCCGCGCAGCCGCTCATGATGGCCATCGTCGCCTCGCCCTCGGGGCGCCTGTCCGATCGCATCGGCAGCCGCGGCCTGGCCACGGCGGGCCTCGCCGTCCTGGCGGTCGGCATCGGGGGGCTGTCCACGGTCGGCGGCGGCTCGTCGGCCATGACGGTCGCCGCCTGGCTCGCGGTCATGGGGCTGGGCACCGGCATCTTCATCTCGCCCAACTCCAGCGCGCTGATGGGCGCAGCGCCACCGGGGCAGCAAGGCAGCGCCGGCGCGGTGATGGCCGTGGCGCGCACCTTGGGGATGATGATCGGCGTCGCCACCGGCACCTCGATCTTCGTGGCGGCCGGCGGAAGCACCGGGCACACCTGGACCGCCAGCGACATCCACGCCCTCCATGTCGCGCTGGTGGCCGCCGCCGCCGTCTGCCTGCTGAGCGCGGCGGCGGCGGCGCTGCGCGGCGGCCGCCGAGAAGTTGGCTAGCCCGACGGCCCGCCCGGTCAAGGGAAGAACAGCACCACGAAGGCGTCCGTGCCGCCTTTGTTGGGCAGCGTGCCGTTGCCGAAGTTGAGCGCGTTCTCGGTGTCGCCCACCGCGGCGACCGCGCCGTCCGCGCCGATGGCCACGGCGTTGGCCACGTCCAGCCCTTCGCTGCCGAAGCCTTTGCTCCAGGCGTGCGCTCCGGTGGCGTCGAGCTTCGCCAAGTACAGGTTCTGATCGAAGCCGCCCAGGCCGGCAAGCTCGTCGCCGCCGAAGCTGAGGTTGCTGATGAACGAGCCGCAGATGACGGCGCCACCCTGGACATCGACGGCCAGGCCCTTGACCGTCTCGTTCTCGGCCGAGCCGAAGCCATGGCTCCAGCGGTGGTTGCCGTTCGCGTCGAGCCCGGCCACGAACAGATCCAGGCCGCCCACGACCGGCACCGGGCCGCCGCCGAAGCTGAAGGGCTGGTTGGTCGTGCCCGCCACCACCAGGTTGCCCGCGCCGTCGACGCCCACCCCGGCCGCGCTCTGATCCAGCTCCGCGCCGAAGCCCTTGGCCCAGATGGGATCGCCCATGGGCGAGAGCTTGGCCACCAGGACGTCGGTCTTGCCCTTGCTCTCGAGGGGGCCGGCGCCGAAGTCGATCTGGCCGGCAAAGGCTCCGGCAATGATGAGGTTGTCCTCCGGATCGACCGCGGCGCCGCCGCCGACCTGCTCCTTGGTGTCCCCGAAGCTCTTCGCCCACAGCGTCTTGCCGCTCGGATCGAGCTTGAAGACCATGAGATCCTTGCTCCCGCCCTCCGGCGCCTTGCCCGGATCGACACAGAAAGCCGGCTTCTTCGGGCAGAAGAGCTCGTCCTGGTCGTCGCGGCTGCCCACCACGACGGCGTTGCCACCGCTGTCGATGGCCACGGACGCCGCGATGTCGCTCCCGCCGTTCCCGACCTGGCCGCTGTAGACGTGCTCGCCGTTCTTGCTGAGCTTGAGCACGAAGCCGTCCTTGCTCCCGCTGAAGCTCGACGCGGGGCAGTACTTGTCGTCCTCGCAGAAGGCGATCGTGCCGTTGAAGAAGCCCACGACGACGACGTTGCCCTCGGCGTCGGCGGCCATGGCCGTCGGCGTCGCCAGCGTCGACATGGTCACGTCGTGGCCGAAGCGCCTGCTCCAGACGTGCTTGCCCGCGGCGTCGTACTTGACGACGAACAGGTCCTGGTTGCTGGCCTCGAGCGCGCCCCCGCCGAAGTCCACCGCGCCCGAGAAGCTGCCCGCGAAGATCACGTTGTGCTCGCCGTCGATGGCTACCGCCGAGGCCGACTGCTTCTGCTTGTCGCCGAAGATCCGGCTCCAGGCCGCCTCGGAGCACATCACGCCGTCGCAGTTCTCGTCGCCGTGCTGCTTGCAGTCCTCCTGCGCAGGCAGGATCTCGCCCTCGCACTTGCCCCAGCTCTTGCCGTCGTCCTGGCAGGCGTGCTTGCCGCCCTTGCAGTTGCCCACGCCCTCGGTGCCCTCGGGGCCGGTGTAGCAGGGCTCGCTCTCGCCGGGGGTGCAGCTCACGGGCACGTTGCCGCCGCCGGCCGTGCCCGAGCTCGACCCGCCGGCGCCGCCGGCGCCCGGCCCCGGGCCCTGCCCGTCGTCGCTGCCGCAGGCCGCCAGCCCGAGCCACAGCGCGCCGGCCAAGCCGACGCCCAGCGCGGTCCGTGCCGCCCAGCTTCCGTTTGACGCCATCACCCTCTCTCCCGCTCAGAAGCGAACCGTTGCCTGTACCCGGCCCGGCCCCAGCTCGGCCGAGGCGCTCGGAGCCGCGCCGCTCGGCGCAAACAGTACGAGCGCCAGGCCGCCGGCCGCCAGCACGCCGCCGGCGACGAAACCCACCGTCGAGATGGTGCCCAGGGTGTGGTAGCCATCCAGGGTCGCCTCCTCGTCGGGCGAGCAGATCCCGTTCGAACAAGCACTCTCGAGCTCGCTGTGCTTGTCCATGGCAAGCGCGCCCGTGACCGCGCCGGCGATGAGCCCCGCACCGCCGACGCCGAGCGAAACAAAGCCCAGGAGCCGCAGCGTGCCGCCGCCGCCGCCCGTGTCCGGGCCTGGCGTGGCCACGGGCGCCGCGGCCGGCCGGTTTGCATTCGGATCGGGCTGGAGCGTGAGCTTGACCTGCTGGCTGCCCCCGGCATCGACCGCGAGCTTCTGCTCGCGCGCGACATAGCCGGGCGCGCTCGCCCGCACGACGTGCTCGCCCGGATCGATGGCGCGCCTGACCCCGAGCGAGGCGGTCGGGATCGCCTCGGCGTCGAGCGTCACGGCGGGATCGGTCGGTCCCTCGACCTCGATCGTCACCCAGGCGATCTTGGCATCCAAACCGACGACCTCGGTGCGCGCCGCCTCCACGGCCTCGCGGAACGGCTTGGACGCGTCGGGCCCGAGCTTCTCCCGCACGACCTTGTTGTATGCCTCTCGGGCCGCCACGTACTTGCCCAGGCCGACGTACGCGCGGGCGAGCCCGAGGAGCAGCGTCGGCGCATGGTAGAGGCTCTCGGCCCGCTTGAAGCGGTCCGCCGCAGCCGCGTAGTCCTTGGCGTCGAGCGCCTGCTGCGCCTCCTGGGCGAGCTGCCGCGCGGTGGCCACGTCCGACTCGGACGGCTGGGCCCACGCTGGCCCGCACCACAAGAGCACGACCGACACCCAGAAGAGCAGACTGCGACGTAGCATGGCGGCTCCCATCCCACGTCGGAGACTACTAGCGCCCGGCGCCGGGAGCCAGCCTAGAACCCGAAGTCCGGCTTGGTCGGCTTTGACTTGGGCTTGGGCTTGGCGGGCGTCTTGGACGTGGGCTGCGGGCGCGGCGTCTGCGCCGTTGCCGCCGGCTTGGCCGTGGCGCTCGGCCCAGGGGGAGTGGCCACGCCGGCCGACCCGGCCGCGGCGGCGCTGGCCGTCGCGGGCGGCAAGGCGGTGCCGGCGCTCGCGCCGGCCGTGGCCTCAGCCGGCCCGGCCGAGCCCGCCGTGGCGACCACGCTCGCGGCCGGCGCCGAGCTGCCGGCCGCCGGAAGCGAGCTTGCCGTGCCGGGCGGCGGGGCTGCGGCGCGGCGCAGCGAGGGGCCGCGGATGAGCAGGAACGCGCCGAAGCCGCCCACCACCACGCAGGCGCTAAGGACTCCGATCAGCGCCAGGCGCGTCGTCTTGTGCGCGTCGTGGCGGGCCGTGAACACGCCGCCCACCGAGGCCGTCGAGCCGGTCTGGCCCAACGGGGATGCGGGCGCTCCCGGCGGCGTGCCCATGGCCACGTACGAGTAGGGATCGGCGACCGGGAACGGCGCCGTGGGAGGCCCCTGCCCTGCGTCCCCGGACATCGCGGCGGTCATCGACGGCGCGGTCGCGGGGCCCGGCCAGGCCGCCGGCCCCGCGGCCACGGCGCCGCCGGCCGTCTGCCCGGGACCGAGCTGGCTCGGCATGGGCGTAGTGCCCATCGGCACGAACGTCACGCCCAGCGCCACGCCCAGCGTCTCGACCAGCTCCTTGGCGCTCTGGAAGCGGTACGCCGGCTCGCGCTGTGAGGCCCGCTGCCACCAGGCGTCGAAGCCGGCAGGCACGCCGCCGGCGACGTGAGACGGCACCGGGATGGGGAAGGTCATGATCTTCATCAAGAGATCGCCGAGCGCCTCGCTGCGGAAGGGCAGCTCGCCCGTCATGCAGCGGAAGGTCACGACCGCGAGCGACCAGAGATCCGACCTGTGGTCCACGGCCCTGATGCCCTGGGCCTGCTCGGGGCTCATGAAGTACGGCGTGCCGAGCAGGGCGCCGGTGCGCGTGCTGCTGTCGCCGATCGCGGTGGTGCGCTTGGCCACACCGAAGTCCAGGACCTTGGCGATCTCGGGATCCTCGGCCACGAGGAAGATGTTCTCCGGCTTGAGGTCCCGGTGCACGACGCCCTTCTCGTGCGCCTTGGCCAGGGCCCGACCCACCTGCGCGATGATGTGGTAGGTTTCGTGCGCTTCGAGGCGCTGCCGGCGCTGGAGGCGCTCGGCCAGCGACTCGCCCGAGAGGTACTCCATGGCGATGTACGGCGTGCTCTCACACACGCCGTAGTCGAGGATCTGCACGACGTTGGCGCTGCGAAGCTGGGCCGCCGCCTTGGCCTCGCGCTCGAAGCGCTGGCGGACCTCGGGGTTCGCGGCGCTCTCGGCGTGGATGAATTTCACCGCGCACGGGACATCCAGGGCGATGTGCTGCGCCAGCCACACGGCGCCCATGCCGCCTTGCCCGAGCAGCCGCTCCAGGCGGAAGCGGTTCGCCACGACGATGCCCGGGCTCAGCTCCAAGATCGGATCTCCCTATGCTTGGAGCTAGCACGCCGCGGCGGCGCGGGCCAAGGACGGCCTCGGGGCGAAAGCATGAACCGATGATAGACCAGGACCCGCCCCCTCTACCATCCCGCGTCGAGCATGAACTGCGTCAAGAGGTAGTTGGCGACAAGGATGGTCACGCAGGCGCCCACCACGGCCTGCGTCGTGGCCCGCCCGACTCCCTTGGCACCGCCGTGCGCGTAGAAGCCGTAGCGGCAGGAGACGGCGGCGACGATGAAGCCGAAGACCGCGGCCTTGATGACGCCCATCCTCAGATCCTCGGGCTCGGCCATGTCGCGGATGCTCTGGAGGAACACGCCCGGATCGACGCCGAGCCAGCCGACCGCCACGAGGTAGGAGCCGGCGAGGCCCACGGCCATGTACAGCACGCACAAGAGCGGCACCATCAGCACGCTGGCGGCGAGCCGGGGCGAGAGCAGGTACTGGATCGGGCTCACGCCCATGGTGGTGATGGCGTCGATCTGCTCGGTCACGCGCATGTTGCCGAGCTCGGCGGCCATGGCGCTGCCGGCGCGCGCCGTCACCATGATGGCCGTGAAGACCGGCGCCACCTCGCGCGAGAGCGAGACGGCCACGATACCGCCCACGCGGCCCTCGGCGCTGAAAGTGCGCAGGGCGTGCGTCATCTGGAGCGCGAGCACCATCCCGCTGAAGGTGCCCGTCAACCCGACGATGAACACCGACTGCACGCCGATGAAGTCCATGGCGCCCAAGAGCTGCGAGAGGCGCAAGGGTGGCCGGAAGAGCCACAAGAGCGTGCGCCCCGTCAGCCCGACGATGCGGCCGAGGTTGTCCAGGGCCGAAAACGCGGCGCCGAGGGCGGCCGCCGCGGCGGCCCGGAGCAGGGGAAAAGCGGCGCGCTGGGGCACGGTGGGGCCTGTTGTATCACGGGCGGGGCCGTGTTCAACACCGCCGACGTCGCCGCGCGGCCCGGGAGCCTCGCGTAGGCATCGCCCCGCGCGCTCACCGCTCCCGCTCGCCTGAGGGGAGCCGTAGACGCTGGGCGCGACGGGCTCGTGGTCCGCCTGGACCCCCTCAGAACCGGACCTTGGTCGGCTGGCCCCAGCTCGCGTCGGTCGTGCCGTTGCCGAGCTGGCCGCATTCGTTCGCACCCCAGCACCACACCGAGCGATCCTCAAGAAGTGCGCAGCTGAAGTCGAACCCGAGCGCGATCGAGCGTACGGGCGCCAGGCCCTCGATCACGACCGGCTCGGCGGAAACGCCGCTGCCGTCGCCGGCCCAGTCGGCGCCATGCGCACCCCAACACTCCAGCGTGCCGTCGGCAAGGACAACACAGGCTCCCACCCAGCCGCCGACGCGCACCTGCTTGACATCCGTTGGCCCGGCCACGGCCACCGGAACCAGGCTCATCTTCTCCTTCACCGAGCTGTTGCCGAGCGCGCCAAAGTGGTTGTCACCCCAGCAGCACACCTCGCCGTTGGAGCGTAGGGCGCAGGTCGTATCCCCGTTCCCGGCCGCCTGCACGGCGTCCGCGAGGCCCTTCACAGGGCCTGGAGCCCAGCGGTGCTGGGTCGTACCGTCACCGAGCTGCCCGACTTCGTTCCATCCCCAGCACCAGACGGTCCCGTCGTCCTTGACGGCGCACTCCGCGCCCACGGCCACCGCCCGCACCGAATCGAGCCCGTCGATGCGCATGGGCGTCCAGAGCGTCGCAAGGTCGTTGGGCCCCCCCCAACTCCCTCCCCAGGTGTATACTGTGCCGTTCTGGAGGAGCGCGATGCTGTAGAAACCGAGGGCCGATAGCTGCACGACCCCGCTTAGACTCGGTACGGCAGACGGCACGATACCGCCCGGGGCGTACATGCTGCCGAGCGTCCCGTACTTGCTCGCGCCCCAGCACGCGACCGTGCTGTCCTCCAGTCGCGCACACGAGTGCTGTGCCCCGAGCGCCACCTCGACGACGTCCTCGATGGTGCGCACGCGCGTCGGTCTCGCAGCACACGGGTACGGGTCGGGCACGCCCGCCTGGCCCCAGTAGTTGTCGCCCCAGCACCGCAGCGTGCGGTCCGACATGAGCGCGCACGCGTGGCCGCCGTTGCCGCCAGCGGCGATGGCCTCGACGACGGGCGACTCTTCCGGCACGCCCCGGCTTGGCCCGCCGCAACCCTGCGGCGAGCAGGACGGCGCCTCCTCGTCCGAGCCCCCCGCGCAGCCGCTGACCGCCAGCGCCGCCACCAACGCGCCCGGCAAGCCCTGCCTGAAGAGACCGCGGGTCATGCCCACGCCCGGCTACTCTAGCCCAGCGACGGCAGGCCCACCGCTGGAAACAGATCCTCCGAGGGCCAGTCGTGCACGCTGTCGGCAAGCTGCGCCAGCACCTCGCCGTGGAGGCCGACGTGAAGCCCCCCGGGGATGTCGCGGTTCATGAACAG
>JACQWT010000488.1 GCA_016209145.1 Deltaproteobacteria bacterium
CAAAGGGCGGCATCGTGCAAGGGATAAGGGACAAGGGGCAAGGGGTAAGGGTCCAGATCTCTACCGCGAGCGCAGGGCCGCACCCCTGCGCGGGACCAAGCGCAGGAGCTGGCGGAGTGCTACCGCGAAGTCGAACGCGCGCTCGCCGGCCTCGTCCGCTTCCTGGAGCGAACGTGGCAGCACGGCTTCCGGCCTTCTTCCCTTGCCCCTTGCCCCTTGCCCCTTCTTGGTTCCGGCTACGCCGGGTTAGGAGGTTGTGGATGTGGCCACGGCGGTAGCGTCTGGTGGGCGCGCTCCGTGCGCGGAGGCAGATCGGCGCCTGGCAGCCGAGTTCGCGCGGCGGCTCGCGGACGCAGTCGGGGGCGTCCCGTTTCGCGTGACTCTCTACGGCTCGCGGGCGCGCGGGGATGCCGAGCCCGGCTCCGACCTCGACCTGTTTGTTGCGGTGGGTCTCGACCGCATGCCGGCCGCCTTCCGCGAGGCGGCCCGCGCCACCGCCGCGGAGCTGACGCTCGACTCGGGGATCCTCGTGTCGCTGTTCCTCGCAGACAACGACTATGTCCGCACGCACGAGGGTTGGTCGCTGCTTCGTGCCGTTGCCGCCGAAGGGGTCTCTGTGAATCACTCCTGGCAGCACGAGCGATCCCGCGGCAGGTAGCGCGTAGAGGACGACAAGCACGTGCAACTATCGAGGCTGCCGTCACGGATTCTGCCAGGCGCTCTTCTGGTCGTGCTGGCCGCTGGCGGTGGCTGTGCGGCTGACGAGCCGGCCGGCCAGGCCGGGGGCTTGCTCGTGGAGCTCAGAGAGCGCTTCCCGGCTGCTGCCAGCCAGCTTCGCGCCGAGGACCTCGGCGAGGCGAACAGGCTCGAGGTGGCGCCGCCCGAGCGCGCCGGCGAGACGCTGCGCATCGGCTTGCCGGGCGTAGCGGTCGAGGTGCGCGCCCCCGGGGCGGCCGCCGTAGGCCGGGAGCTGGAGGACGGGGTTTCCGTCTACCGCGGCGCGTACCAGGACGCGGATGTGCTTCTCGTGCCATCGAGCCGGCGGGTGGAGGAGCTAGTCTACCTGCGCAGCGCTCGCGCTCCGGTGCGGTTCGAGTACCAGGTCTCGGTCGCGGGCGGGAGCCTGCGCGAGAGCGGAGAAGTCGTCGACGCATCCGGGGTCCCGCGGCTTCGCGTGGCGCGGCCGTGGGCGCTCGACGCGGCGGGGCGGCGGGTGGATGCCAGGCTCGATGTGCACGGCTCGACGCTGAGCGTGGAGCTCGACGCAGTCGGCCTCGACTACCCGGTGCTGCTCGATCCCTCGTGGGAGATCACCGTCGGCGCCATGGCGCAGCCGCGCTACGACGCCGCGCTTGCGCTGCTCGGCGACGGCCGCGTGCTCGCCTGTGGCGGCACGGCCGACGGCGTCACGCCGCTGTCGAGTTGCGAGCTGTACGACTGGCAGAGCGGCACATGGACGACGACGCCCGCCATGTCAGCGCCGCGCATGGCCGCCACCGCGAACGTGCTGCCGAACGGCAAGGTGCTGGTGTGCGGGGGCGGGACGGACAAGTGCGAGATCTTCGATGCGGCTCAGGGGAGCTGGAAGCCCGTCCCCACCATGGTCGCTTCCCGCTCCGGCGCTACCGCCACGCTGCTTCTGGCGGGGAAGGTGCTCATGGCCGGTGGCGATGCCCAGGGCAAGGCAGAGCTCTACGATCCGGTAGGCGACAAGTGGTCAGCCGCCGGCACGATCGCGCCGCGAAGCGGCGCAACCGCGGTCAGGATCGGCGATGACCGCGTGCTCTTGGCCGGCGGCTGGAGCAGCGGAAAGCCCGTGGCCGACGCCGACATCTACGACCCCAAGGGCAACAGTTGGAGCGATACAGCACCCCTGCCCGAGCCGCGGGCTGAGCATACGGCCACGCGGCTCCGCACCGAGAAGGTCATCGTCGCCGGCGGGACGACCGACGGCAAGACGGCGGCGGGCAGCGCCGTGCTGTACGACGAGGTTGGCGGCAAGTGGGCGGCGACCGGCTCGCTCGGCACTGCGCGGCGGCGCCATGGCGCAGCGCTGCTGCCGTCGGGCAAGCTGCTGGTGCTCGGTGGCAGCGATGGCAACGCGGCCCTCGCGAGCACGGAGATCTACGACCCTGGCGGCGGTACCTTCGGGCCGGGCGAGACCCTCAAGCAGGCGCGCGAGCGCCCGGGGACGGCGCTGCTGGCATCTGGGGACGTCGTGGTGCTGGGGGGGCTTGATGGGAAGGCGGTGGGGGCGGTGGAGAGGTATGCGGCAACGGGAAGTTGGTCGCCCACGGCCAAGATCAAGTGCTCCTGGTCACTTTCGGGCTCTGGGCTCACCACCGCAACGCTGCTGCCAACAGGCATGGTGCTTGCAACTACCGGGATGGGTGCGAATGCAGGGCTGTATGACCCGGCAACGGAGACCTCCTTCTGCACCGGCCTGCTGCAGTACTACGTCAATCTGCCCTATCGGCCGACGGCGACCTTGCTTCTATCAGGCAGGGTGTTGGTGGTGAGCACCGGCGGCGCACAGGTATACGACCCCAAACAGCACACTTGGACCGCTACGGCCCCAATGGCGCACCCCCGCTACGGCCACAGCGCAACGTTGCTGCCGACCGGCAGGGTCCTTGTCGCAGGGGGCAATCCCTCCGCGCCGGAGCTGTACGACCCCGAACAAGATAGCTGGACCTCTGCGGGCTCCATGGTCCAGCCGCGCAGCGAGCACGCGGCGGCGTTGTTGCCGACTGGGAAGGTCTTGCTGTGCGGCAACGAAGGCCCGTGCTCCTCGTCCGCGGAGCTGTATGACCCAGTAGGAAACACCTGGACCCCCGCAGCCTCCTCGTCGTGCTGTCACTGCGGCAATATCAAAGCAACGTTGCTCGCAACGGGAAAGGTGCTGGCAACGGGGAAGTGCGCCGCGCTCTACGACCCCGAGAAGGATAGCTGGAGCCCCGCCGGGGACATGATAACGGAACGGCAATACCACACCGCCACGTTGCTGCCCAACGGCAAGGTTCTCGTTGCCGGCGGCTGTCCTTGGGGCTGCGGACAGGGCGCCATCGCAGGCGCCGAGCTGTACGACCCCGCGACAAACAGTTGGGCCGCGGTGGGCTCGATGACGATGGCGCGGCTGGCGCACGGCGCCACGATTCTTCCGAGCGGGAAGGTCTTCGTCGTCAACCAACTCGGCTGGGCCGACCTCTACGACTCTGGCCTGGACTACCTGAAGGCCTGGCAGCCCACGGTAGGCTCTGCCCTCCCCTCCCCGGCCATGCCGTCCGAGCAACTCACGGCCACGGGGGCAGGCTTCCGCGGCAGCTCCCAGGCCTCTGGCGGAGGCGCACTGGGCGCCGCAGCAGACGTCCCAGTCGTGGGCTTGCTGCCTCTTGAGGGCGCCCTTCCACGGTGGCTGCGCCCCTCCACCTTCGACGGCGGCTCCCTCTCCGTAACGATTCCCCCGGAGCACCCCTTGCGCATCGATCTGGTCACCGTCTTTGTAGCGGGCATTCCGAGCCATTCGACGATCACTCAGGTCGGTCCCGGGGCGGTCGGAGGGCCTTGCGCGCTCGACCAGGAGTGCATCTCCAACCATTGCATCGAGGGGGTCTGCTGCGCTGGCGTGTGCGCGCCCTGCCAGTCATGCAACCTACCGGCGTCTCAGCCCGGCCTATGTGCCAACCTCAAGTACTACCTCGATGACAATGTTCCTCCGGGGGCATGCACGGGGGCCAACACCTGCGACGGCCAGGGCAACTGCAAGAAGAAGAACGGTGGGCCATGCAACCACCCAAGCGAGTGCGCGTCCGGCTTCTGCGTCGATGGTACTTGCTGCCAGGATGGCTGCAGCAAGACCTGCTACGCTTGCACTACCGGCACATGCACCACCCTGATCGCGGTAGGACTTCCGGACCCGAACAGCCAACCTCCGTGCACCGACGCCAACGCGTGCGACGGTGCCGGCAACTGCAGGAAGAGGAACGGCCAGCCGTGCGCCAAGGCGGACGAGTGTGTGTATGGCTTCTGTGCCGACGGGCTCTGCTGCGACCAGCCGTGCCAAGGGCTGTGCAGGGCCTGCATTGCCGCCAAGAAAGGCTACGGCAAGGACGGGGCTTGCGAGCCCGTCGGGATCGGGGCCGACCCGGACAACGAGTGCCTCGACGAGGGCTCGCCCGCGTGCGGGCTGAACGGGCTTTGCGACGGCAAGGGCGCATGCCAGAGCTACCCTGTGCCGAAGGGATGCACGCCGGTGCCGTGCGGCGACGGCTTGGAGTGCAAGAGCGGCATCTGCGTGGACGGGGTCTGCTGTGACGCGGCGTGCGATGGCACCTGCGAGGCCTGCCGCGCGATACTGAAGGGTGGCGGCGAAGACGGGCTTTGCCAGTTCGTGGCCGTGGGGATTGAGGAGCCGAGCGGCGTGCCCCCCTGCGAAGCCGCCAACGCTTGCGACGGCGCGGGCCACTGCAGGAAGAAGAACGGCCAGAAGTGCGCGAAACCGGAGGATTGTGCCTTCGGATTCTGCGCGGACGGCCTCTGCTGCGACGCGAAGTGCGAGGCGGACTGCTCCTCTTGCGACCTCCCTGGGAAGGCCGGAGCGTGTAGTCCTGAGCCCGAAGGCGCAGTGGATGGCGCCTGCCTCGGCAAGATGAGGTGCGACGGTGCCGGCAAATGCCGCAAGGTCCAGGGCGAGAAGTGCGCTTCTGGGCCGGAGTGCCTGAGCGGCTTCTGTGCCGACGAGGCGTGCTGCCAGAATGCGTGTGACGGCAAGTGCGTGGCGTGCAACCTCATCGCTGGCACTTGCACGCCGCACGGCTTCGGGAGCGATCCGGACGGGGACTGCGGGCCCCAGGAGCGGTGCAACGGCTTCGGGCTGTGCCGGAAGCAGGACGGGCAGGGCTGCGCCGGGGGCAGCGAGTGCCTGAGCGGCAACTGCGCCGACGGCGTCTGCTGCGCGGCGCCGTGCTCCGGGCCGTGCGATGTCTGTGCCGCCAAGCTCGGCGCAAGCGAGGACGGGACGTGCACGTGGCTCGTGGCGGGCGAGCCTGGCAGCCCAAGCTGCACGCCCTACGTCTGCACCGGCGCGTCCGCCGCCTGTGGGGCCTCTTGCGCGAGCAGCAAGGACTGTGCGGCCGGGGCGTACTGCGCGGCGCCGCAGTGCCTGTACAAGAAGCTCCCGAGCAAGGCTTGCGTCCTCGGGGAGGAGTGCACGAGCGAGCTATGCGTCGACGGCGTCTGCTGCATGACGCTCTGCGACGGGACCTGCGAGGCGTGCAACATCATGGCCGGGGTGTGCAAGCCCCAGCTCGTCAATACTGACCCGGACGGCAACTGCGGGCTGGGCGAGCGCTGCGATGGCTTCGGCGCTTGCAAGAAGATGAACGGCGAGGCCTGCGCGGCGGGCGGCGAGTGCCTCAGCGGCAAGTGCGTGGACGGGGTGTGCTGCGACGCGCCGTGCTCCGAGGCCTGCGACGTCTGCGCCAAGTCGCTGGGGGCGGACGAGAATGGCACGTGCGCGTACGCGAAGGCCGGGACGGCGGGGAGCCCGAGCTGCACGCCGTACGTCTGCACGGGCGCGTCGGCGCAGTGCGGCACCACGTGCGCGGCGGGGACCGATTGCGCGCCGGCGGC
Source organism: Deltaproteobacteria bacterium (assembly GCA_016209145.1). Classification (GTDB taxonomy): domain Bacteria; phylum Myxococcota_A; class Polyangia; order Polyangiales; family Polyangiaceae; genus JACQWT01. The sequence continues at coordinate 5,632 of JACQWT010000488.1, forward strand.
GTACTGCTCGTCCGGGGAATGCCTGGACAAGAAGGCAGATGGCAAGGCGTGCGCGTCGGCCGAGCACTGCGGCAGCGGCTTCTGCGTGGACGGCGTGTGCTGCGACGCCGCGTGTGGCGAGGCGTGCCTGGCGTGCAGCGCGCCGCTCAAGGCCGCCGGCAGGGATGGCGTCTGCGGGCCACTGCCTGCCGGGCTCGAGGACGCGAGCGGGAAGCCGCCGTGCCAGGCCACGAGCGCGTGCGACGGGGCAGGGAAGTGCAAGCAGAAGAACGGGCAGGCGTGTCTGAGCGCGGACACTTGCTTGGGTGGCTACTGCCTCGAGGGCTACTGCACCGGGATAGGTTGCGTTTCCGGCGACTGCGGCGCCTACCGCTGCAATCTCGAGGCCGCGAGCTGTCGTACCTCCTGCCGCAACACCGGCGACTGCGCCGCGGGCTACCGCTGCGACTCGAGCCAGCGCTGCGTGGCGGATGCGGCGGCGGCAGTGGCAGGGCAGGGCTGCACCTGCCGGGCAGCCGGCGGTGATGACAGGCGGGCGGGGGGCGGCTGGGCCGTGCTGCTCGCCGCCGTCGGCGCAGCCGCGCTGCGGCGGCGCGGTCGCCCGGGCGCGAGAGAGTAGAGGAACCGGCCCGATGAGCGCGCCCTTGCCGCGGCGAAGCTGATGGTCCACACTTCCGCAGAGGAGGGGCTTCGTCCCATGGCTAGGACGCAGATTTCCGCCTACATCTCCGAGTCGACCAAGCAGCAGGTCGAACGCTACGCCCAAGCGCACGGCGTGAGAAAGGGCTATCTCGTCGAGGAAGCCCTCTTGCACCACCTCCAGGCCTTGCGCGAGCTGCCGGCGGACATCGTCATCCCGCCGCGGCTGACGGTCACGGCGGAGTCATTCGAGAAGGTGGCCGAGCTCATCAAGAAGCCGCGGAAGCCCACCAAGGCCCTGCGCGATCTGATGGCGGGCAAACCCATCGACGGCGAGCCCTGAGGCGGCGGTGACGCTCAAGGTCCGCAGGCTGGAGCGGGAGGACGATCGCAGCGCGTTCCGGTCGGGGAACGTCGATCTCGACCGGTTCTTCGTTCGCTACGCCGGCCAGAACCAGTTCCGGCACCACATCGCCACGACGTACATCGCCATCGACGCGTCCGGGTTCATCGCCGGGTTTGCTACCGTCACTGCGTCGGAGATCGCCGCGGCCACACTGCCTGCCTCGAAGCGCAAGCGGCTGCCGCGGTACCCGGTCCCCGTCCTGCGCCTGGCCCGGCTCGCCGTGCACGAACGGGCCAAGGGCAGGGGCGCCGGAAGCCTCCTGCTGCGCTCCGTGCTGGTGCTGGCGCAGCAGATGGCCGAGGAGATCGGCTGCGCCGGCGTCCTCGTCGACGCGAAGCCGGAGGCCGTCGCGTTCTACGAGAGGCTGGGGTTCCTGCCGCTCGATCCTGTGGCGGGGCAGCTCGGGGACCGCCCCGAGCCGCGGCCAATGTTCCTGGAGCTCGCCGAGCTGCGCGAGGGCACCAGGGTTCGTACCGGACAGCCTGACGCGAGCTCGTAGACAGCAAGCCTCGGCGGCGTGACGCCGGCGCCCCGATGACCGACCTCTGTTCCTTGTGGCTCTGCCTGGCGCCGGGCGTGCGGCTACGGCGCGAGCACTTCGGTGGGCTCGCCTATTCGGCTCGAAGCGGCGACACCAGATCCCACAGCGGTTCGGTCCCAGGGCCGGCGCATCATCCTACATTGGCGCCATGCAGCGCACGGGGCGCGCGGGCGACTGCTTCGTCCCCTCGGAGATCGCGGCCGACGGCC
>JACQWT010000489.1 GCA_016209145.1 Deltaproteobacteria bacterium
GCAGACAATATCTACAAGCGCAAAAACAATTACAGCCATTATTCTTCTCATTTCATCCTCAATTGATTTCGCATTTCGATTTAATTACTGCTTCTATCTTTCTAGTACCCCGGAGAGGAATCGAACCTCCGACTAACGGTTTAGGAAACCGCTGCTCTATCCACTGAGCTACGAGGGCAAGACTTTTCAAGTTCTCGTTTCCGCCTGTGTTTTCCGGACTCGACTTCTCCTCTCCGCCTTCATTCGTCCTGGTTTCGTCTTTGTCCGAGACTAGACGCGACGGGTCGATCTTCGCCACCACCGCGTCGGGGATCTCCCGCATCGCGGCCGCGTGCATGACGTAGCCCAGGTGTACCTGGGGATCCGAGTGCCCCGCAAGGTGCATCGCACGTTGGACGTTGAAGTTCGCCTCGGCGACGGAACGACGCGAACCCCTCGAGCGTGCGCCCGTAGCGGGCCATGGCATCGACGCCGTAGGCCTTGCCCCAGTCGGCTGCCCAGCCGAGCAACCCGTCGCCTTCCACTAGCCTCCCCGGGTCGGGGTGCACGATTCGCGAACGCCAATCCCGCCGTGGCCACCGCGCGCGCCCCGCTCAGCAACGAATCGCGTCGTAGCTCGGGCAAGCCCATGAGGGGCGGCGACGCGTGCCCCGCCCCCCGGCGGGGACGCCAGACTGTGGCACGGCCCTGGGGTCTTGCCGGAAGTCTTCTCAGGTGTACGTCCTCGACGAGCACGAGCGAGATCGAGCGCCGATCTGGAAGGCCCAGCCCCCAGCCACGTCGTGCTGTCCCATGACGTCCAGGAGGCCGGAGCCGGAAATCGACAGCGGCTGCGAACTTTCTCCTTCTGGCCCCTCTTGCCATCCAAGCTCGGGGTGTGACGGGCGTCCGGGAACGCTAGCTGGCTGTAAACCAGCGGGCCTTGCGCCGGTGGTTCGACTCCACCACGCCCCACCAGAGAGAAGGAGACGCTTCACCGCAGGAAACGGCTCAAGCACGTGCCGGCGCGGGCCGGCAGGAAGGAGGGCTCGTAGCTCAAGGGAAGAGCACTCGGCTCTTACCCGACGGGATGAAACGCGCTAGCTTGAGGTGCTAGTGGGCTCAAGCCCGTGGGAGCTCAAGTCTCCCCGATCACACGCCGAGCCCAGGGAAGCTCTCCGGTTGGGCAGTCGTTTCATACGCGACTATTGAGAGGGTTCGATTCCCTCCCCTGGGACCACCCGCTCCCATACACTAGCGGTCAGGTGGCGGGCCCTTCAAGCCCGAGGCGCCGGTTCGATCCCGGCTGGGAGCGCCGGCAGAGCGCGCGCGATGGCGCCAACGGTCGGGTAGTTCAGTCGGCAGAACCGTGGAGTGAAGATCCATCAACGCCGGTCCGATTCCGGCCCCGACCACCGACGGGGAATAGCCCAACCTGGCTAGGGCGCGTGCCCTGGGAGCACGAAGCTGCGGGTTCAAATCCCGCTTCCCCGACGATCTGGTGGTGTGACCCAGCAAGCGAAGGGGCTGCGTTGTGACCGCAGTATGGCGGGAGCGTTACCCGTACACCACCCCATCGTCCCCGCAGCACGGACGGATCGTGCGTTCGCCTCCTAAGCGAAAGGCTGCCAGTTCGAGTCTGGCCGGGGACGCCGGTGCCTGGGACCGTACGCCTCTGGTGAGGCGACTTGGCTGTCGACCAAGCGAGGGGAGCTCGATCCTCCTCGGTCCCGCCGCCAAGGAGCCAGTGGTCGGGGTGGCCCCGACGGCGGGCTGCTAACCCGTTCCGCCCTCAAGGGCGGCCAGTTCGACTCTGGATGGCTCCGCCGAAGTTGATCCGGGGGCCCTTTGCGTGTATTGGAGGTGCGTCGTGGAACGAAGAACGCTTGTGCTCACGTCCTGGTGGATGCCTGTCCAGATCGTGCCGTGGCAGGATGCCATCACGTCCTTGTACCTGGGGAAGGTACAATCCGTCATCGACTACGACGAGGTGGTCCGTTCCCCGTCCGTGGCGATGAGGGTGCCGGCCGTGATCCGCGTTCTTCGGCATGCGACCAGGATCAAGCGTGCCGTGAAGTTCTCGAGGTCGAACGTAGCGACAAGGGATCAGCATCGCTGCCAGTACTGCCTGGTGAGGTTCCCCCTTTCCCGGCTCACCTACGACCACGTCTTCCCCAAGAGTCGGGGCGGGGAGACGACGTGGGAGAACGTCGTCTGTGCCTGCAGGAGGTGCAACGCCTTCAAGGGGGATCGTACGCCGCAGGAGGCGGGCATGATGCTTCATTCGGTCCCGCGCCGGCCCCACGCCCTTCCCGTGGAGCCCTTGCGCGTGCGCGGGCCGTCCGTTCCGGAGGAATGGCTGGCTTTCGTGGGCGCATCGGGCTGATGGCCGGGCTGTCGCGGGGGCGCGGCCGCCGGGTTGGGCATTCCACGCTTGCGTGGCTCACGTCCGCCCGCGTCTCGGGCCGCTGCGCCGTCAACGGCGATGGGCATTCCCGGGGTGTGGTCCGCTCGCCCGCGCTCGGCCCGCTGCGCTAGGATCTCCCCCGCGATGCCGAAGATCCTCTGGGTCGCCCTGCCCCTCTTGCTCTACGGGCTCTACGTTGCCCACCGCGTCGTGCGCGGCCGCGTCCCGCTGCGCCGCGCGCTCGGCGTGCACACGAGCCTGCTCTTGCTGCTCTACGCGGCCGCAACCGCGGGCCTCGGGGTGTTCTGGGTGGCCCACCAGCAGCTCCCGCCCTTCGATCTTCACTACCTCTTGGGCTACGCGACGCTCGTCTTGCTCGCCGTGCACCTGTCGCTCAACCTGCGCAGCGTGCTGCGCTTCTTCGTCCCGAAGAGCAGGGCGCGCCCGCAGGCCGAGGAGGGAGCCGTCCGACGGGCGCCGCTCGGCCTGTGGCTGGGGGTGGGAGCAGCGCTCGCGGCGGCCTTCCTGCTCGGGATGCGCCACGGCCGCAACGAGGTGCGCGTGGCCTGGCCCGCCGGGCAGGCCAGCGCGGGCGCGGCCGCGCGCGGCCCGGTCGAGCTCGTGGAGCGCTATCACGAGCTCTCGTCGCTCTCGCGGCGGGGCGTGTTCGCGCGCGCGCCGAGCGTCGACTGGGGGCCGGCGCCGCCCAGGTTCAAGGCGTATCCCGGGGCCGAGCGCGTGGCTCTGCCGCCCGTGGAACGGGCGGCGGCCCAGGGGCGCTCGCTCAGCGAGGTCGTGCTCGGGCCGGTTTCGGGCGCGGCGGCCGGCCTGGGGCTGGAAGCGCTGGCGCAGATCCTGTTTCATTCGGCCGGCATCACGGGAGAGCGGCCGGAGAAGCGCGCCGCGCCCTCGAGCGGCGGGCTGTTCCCGAACGAGGTCTATGTCGTCGCGCGCGCGGTCGCCGGCCTGCCGCCGGGCGTCTACCACTACGCACCGGACCAGCATGCGCTCGACCGGATCGGGACCGGCGTGCCGGAAGCCGCGCGGCTTGGCGTGGACGGCAGCCCCTTGCTGGAGCGCGCGCCCGCCGTGCTGTTGCTTTCGGCGATCTTCCGGCGCACCGGTCACAAGTACCAGGACCGCGCCTTCCGCTACGTCACGGCGGACACGGGCCACGCAATCGAGAACGCGCGGCTCGCCGCCGCCGAGCTGGGCCTCCGGGCCGTGGCGCTTGATCGCTTCGATGAGGGGCTGGCAGCCGCGGCCCTGGGCATCGACGGTCGCGAGGAGGGAGTGCTCGCCGTGGTGGTGCTGGCGCCGGCCGACGCCACGCCGTGGCCGCAGGGCGGCGTAGAGGCGGCGCCGCGCTTCGCGTACCTCGATGCGCCCGCCGCCGCAGCCGAGCCCATCGGTGCGACAGGGATGGCGCTGGCGGCCACCTCGCTGCGCCTGCTCGGGCCCGGCCGAGGTGCGCGGGCGTCGGCCGCGGCGCCGTCCCCGAGCGGGTCCGCGACGCCGGGCCTGCTCGGCCTCCCGCCGGCCGAGCCCGCGCCCCGCAGCGCGCTCGCGACCATCGGCGCGCGCCGCAGCGAGCGCCGGTACGGCGGCGAGGCCGTGGACGCCGGCCAGGTCGCATCGATCCTGCGTGACGCCACGGCACCGGGGCCGGTGCTGTCGCGCGCGCTTGGTGTCTACCTCGTGGCCGCCCGCGTGCGCGGGCTGCCGCCAGGCGTCTATCGCTACCGGCCGCAGGCGCATGCGCTCGGCGTCGTGCACCAGGGCGACATGGCAGGCCAGGCGCGCGCGGCGGCGCTCGGCCAGGATGTCGTGGGCGACGCGGCGGCCCTGTTCGTGCTGACCATCGACCGGGGCCTCGCCCTGGGCAGCGATGGCGCCCGCGGCTACCGCCACGCCTACCTGGAGGTCGGCATGGTGGGCGAGCGCTTGCAGTTGGGCGCCGTCGCGCGCGGCCTCGGCGCCTGCCCCGTGGGCGCGTTCTTCGACGACCAGGCCGCCGAGCTCGTGCAGATCGATCCCAACCGGCAGTGGGTGGCGCACTTCGTCACGCTCGGCCGCGTGGCCGAGTGAGCCGGGGGTCGCGGCGGAGCCCCTACGGCGGTGCAGCGAGCCGGCCCAGCCCCAAGAGCGCCCAGTGAGGGTACTCGGTCTGCACCACGTCCAAGCCGGCCTCGTACATCTCGGGATAAGCCTCGATCCGGCCCGTGGTGATGGCCTCGAAATCGGCGCGCGTGAAGGCGTTGCCGTATGCCTTGGCGCCGGCGGCGTGGATCGTTGCGAGCACCTGCGGCGCGAGGAAGTCCTCCGTGGGATCGATGTGCACCATGACGGGCGGCGGATCGTACTCGCACAGGGCCGCCACCTCGTCCGGCTGCTTCGCGCGCGGCATGATCGGCACGTCGGGCACGGCCGCGCGCACGGCCGCGCACTCGTCGGGGCTGCACAGCATGTAGGCGTGCGCGTACAGATCGTGCTCGCGCAGGTACGCGGCCGCCGCGAGGCCGGCCGGGAGATCCTTGATCTCGAGCTCGGCGACGATGCGGCCGCGCGACAGGGCGAAGAGCTCGTCCAGCGTGGGCACGCGATCGCAGGAGAAGTCGGCGGCCGGGTCGTATCCGCCGGTCTTCATCGGCAGCGCGCGCAGCTCCGCCAAGGTCATGTCGGAGACGGCCCCGGAGCCCTGGAGCGTGCGATCGACCTCGCCGTCGTGGATGAGCACCACTTGCCCGTCGGCCGTCAGGCGCACGTCGGTCTCGGCGATGTCCACGCCGAGGAGGATTGCCGCGCGCAGCGCCGAGAGGCTGTTCTCCGGTGCGAAGGGCCGCGCCATGCGATGGCCGGCGACGAGCCGTGCGCTGCAGCCCGGATCGGCGAAGCAGTCGGCCGGGTGCGGGCGCTCGGGCGGCTCGAAGGGCCCCGAGGCGCGGCAGTCGTACTGCTCCGGAGCCAGGAAGGCGGAGGGAGGCGGAGGCCAAGGCTCGCCACCGCCCGTGCCGGCGGCGCCGGCCGCGCCCGCGCCGTCCGGGGGCGCGCCGCTACCGTCGGAGCTCGCGCACGCGAGACAGAGCGCCAGGGGCGCAAACAGGGCCGGGCCGAAGCGCCAAGCAGCGCTCACAAGCCCAGCACTACGGCGGCGAGGATCCCGATGGCCAGCGAGCCCAGGGCCGTGGCGCCTAGGCCCACCTTCCACCAGCCGGCCGGCTGCCCCGTGGCCGGATCGGTCGGCCGGCCCAGCACGACGAGGTAGCCCCCCGTGAACAGGGTCAGCGGCACGAGCGCCACGAGATACGGGTAGTAGCGCCCCATGCTCACGATGGTAACGACGTTCGCCAGTAGCAGGAGCACGCCGATGCCCGCCGTCACGGCACCGTGCGTACGCACCTGCGCGGGCGTTGCGTTGGGATCGAGCACCTTGAGCAAGGAGCCGCCGAGCAGGCCGCCGTGGGCCAAGGCACCGTGCGCAAGCGCTCCCATGGCCCCGGGTTGACCGAACGGGGCGCCGGCAGGCTGTCCCGGCATGGGGCCGTAGCCGGGCTGTCCCGGCATGGGGCCGTAGCCGGGCTGTCCCGGCATGGGGCCGTAGCCGGGCTGTCCCGGCATGGGGCCGTAGCCGGGCTGTCCCGGCATTGGGCCGTAGCCGGGCTGGACCGCTGGTTGCATCGGATAGCCAGGCTGCGGCGGGGCTGTGCCTGAGTAGGGCTGCGGCCCTGCGGGCGCCGCCGGGTAGCCGGGCTGCGGCGGGGCGGCGACGCCAGGCTGTCCGGGCTGGGCAGCGAAGCCCGGCTGGGCCGGGCCAGGGGCCGCGCCCGTCGGCCCCGGTGGAGGGTAGCCGGGGGCGTAGCCGGGGGGATAGCCTGGGGGA
>JACQWT010000490.1 GCA_016209145.1 Deltaproteobacteria bacterium
CGACGAAGAGCGGTTTTTTCCTTGGCGTTCTCGGCGCCTTGGCGGTTCATCTTTTTGCTTGGGTTGCGGGCGAGGCCCGCGCTGAGAAGTTGCCGTGCCGCGGAGCAACGCCTTGGAATTGCTCAGGATGCTAGCAGTTCCGCGGCCGGCGCGCCGCCCAAGGCGGCAGCACCCCGCTGGCCACCGAATCCGATCGGCCCTGGACTTCCTACCTGCTCCCCGCCCCTTGCCGTTCGTGCTACATTCTCGTCTGCCCGGCGTCGAGAAGGGAGACCATGTCATGCGAAGCCATCGTTGCGTCTTTCCGAAGGTCTGCGCCGCAGTAGCGCTCATCGCAGCAGCGTCATGTGAGGGCGCTGCGCCCGATCCGCCAACGGCTGCCAGTTGTGGCTTCGACGTGGTCGAATCTCGCGAGCCAGAGCCCGTCAATCCCTGCCTGCCCGCGCCAGGAGTCGTGACGGTGCTCGGCCCGCAGGTCTTCACGCGGGAGAAGGGCCCTCCGTTGGCCGTGCTCAGCCCGTTCTCGGTCTCGTCCGCCGGCACGATCTGCATCATCGTGAGGAACGGCGACGGCACGATCGAGACCCGCACCGCTGCGGCGCGTCTGGCCATCGACGGCGCCGAGCTCATCGGCCCCGAGCGGCTCAACAAGACAGTCGGAGCGATCGAGGAGCGACTCGACCTCGAGGCGGGGGACCACACCATCGAGACGCTCGTCACCTCGAAGCCCGGCTCCTTCATCACCGTGCAGATCCGGTTCGCTTCCCCGCCAGCCGCACCGCCGTCTCATCCGGCCGCAGGAGCGAACGAGCGCATCGTCGCGTTCAATCTGTTCGACAAGCCCGATCCGTTCTCGCCCAACGGCGACGGCACCAACGACGAAACAGAGCTCCGCGCAGACGTGTCGGTCAGCGCCTTGCCGGGCCAGCCATCCGGAGCGTTCGAGTACCTGCTGCGGTACCGCTTCGAGCTTTTCGAGAGCGCCACGTGTGAACGTGTACGCGTGCTCTCGGGCGAGCTCGCCGTGACGAGCCAAGGCACGGTGCGGATTCCCGCGACTTGGGATGGACACGGCAGCGGCGGGAGGCTCATGCCAGACGGGACCTACTACTACCGCCTCTCGGTTGAATACGTCCGCCGACACCAGGCCTCGCGCGACGAAATCGTCCTCGACGCGGTGACAACTCGAGTCCGGACGGTGACCGTTGCGCGCGTGATGCGCGAGCTGCCCTGTCACGACGGCGCGGCCGCACCGCCGCTCAAGCTCGGCTGGCGCTTCGACTTCGCGGGCGTTCGCCAAGCGGACTCTCTCACGCTCAGGGTCGAGAGCCGGGAGCCGGTGAGCGTGCAGCTCGACCTCGTATCCGAGGGGCTCGACTTTCGCACCGTCGAGCGCGCATATCGCTCACTAGTCCTCGCGCCAAGGCAGCCGGCCGACGTAGCCGTGAGCCTCGCTGATCTACCGCTTCAGGGTGTGAGCTACTCGAGCCTCGCCACCGTGAAAGCTACCATCACGCGCCCGGACGGAAGCCTGCTTGCCCTGCATTCGCCGCCCTTCTATCACCACTTCAGCGCCGACTACGAGTCGACGTACGTGTATGACTTCGACACGATGACCAGGGAGCTAGGCGGCGGCCAGCTCACCGACCACGCATTCGACCTCCGCGGCCGCATCTACCAGGACGGCCAGTTCCTCGACATCAACGACGTGCGTTGGACGCAGTACAGCGGCGCCCCACCCGATCAGAGCGGTCCGTACGTGGACTCGGCGACCCCGTGGGGCGACTTGTTCCCGCCCGCTGCCGAGGGCTTCTCTGTGTGCGTCTTTTGGCAGACCCGGTACCTCGACGCCGCCCACGGCGAAGACTACGCGGCCTCGCCGGGCACCCAGTCTCTGCGCGCGGCATACGCTCAGGCGGTCATGGCAAAGGTCGTCTCCCCGCCATGCCTACTGTCTGGGCCCGAAGACCCGTGCGTCGAGGTTGTCTGGCAAGGCCTGCTCGACAAGGACGGCTGCACGAAGCTCGCCAGCCCGAGTGTGGCGCACAGCTACGTCATCTGGGTGTACAGCAAGCTGCAGCAGGGCGCGACCAGCGTAGACGTAGACTACTACGACTCCAAAAGCGTCAACAAGGGCATCCAGCGCTGGCGGCTGTCGTTCTACGTTCCCCCGCCCGAATCCATCCTTCCGCCCTTTGCCGACTTGACCACCAACTGGCATCCGACAGCGAACGCGGCGGGCGTCATGTCCCAGCTTCTGCGCGCGCCCGACCTCGTGACCTCCGGGAGCTGGTACCATGTGCACGCTGGCAGGGGCTGCCCGAGCGGCAGTAGCCTGCCGGTCGATGATGCGTGCGGGCCATCACCGGATGTCTACACCGGGCCATGGGTGCGCTCCGTGGACGGCGAGCCAGGGGACCTTCAGTACAAGTACGTCATCGGTCACGAGGCCGGGCATGTCGTGCAGGCGCAGGGAAGCGGCATGCCCAAGAGGGACTACTTCCCTGACATCCCGGTGACCTCCGACCTGTGCCGCTGCGACCACGTGTGGCCCGCCAACGACTGGCACTGCCTGCAATCGGCGGAGTTCGCGTCGACGGCCCAGGCCGAAGGCTTTCCGCACTTCGTGGCAGCCAGGCTGTTCAACGATGCGGCTGGGCCCGACTGCCACTTCAACTACTACAAGGAGTTCCTCGACGAGGATCACGTGAAGCACCCTCCGCCGTACGACGTTGGTTGCCGCAACGCCGTGAAGTGGCGTGACAAACAGTGCTTCCACGCGGCCATGGGCACCGAGTACGACTGGATGCAGTTCTACTGGAACGTGAACACGGTGGGCAGCAACACGACGTCGATGAAGAACCTGTACGCCATCTATAAGAGCGCTTGCGGGGGGTGGTGCTCGTCGGAGGACGATGTGACGTGGGAGGTGTTACGGAGCGCTGCTGCTAGCCATTACGGTCCAAGTGATCCGAAGTACATCAGGTTCCGTGATGACGGGGACGATTTCAGCGTTGATGAGGACAAGTAGCGGACCGGTGGTGCCGGCGCGAGTGCGGTTGCTGCTGCTCGCGGCGTGCGTGGCGCTCGTCAGCGCCTGCGGCGCCTGCTCGAGGGAGCCGACCGGGACGTTGGCTACCTCGTCCGGCGGTGGCGCGGGACCCATCGCGGCGGACTGCCACGATGGCTGGTGCCGCATCCCGCCGGGCACCTTCGTCATGGGATCGCCGGAGGCCGAGTGGGGCCGCGGCCTGAAGAGCGAGGATCAGGTCGAGGTCACCTTCACGCGCGGCTTCCTCATCCAGCAGCACGAGATGACGCAGCGCGAGTGGACGGCGCATGACCTGCCCAATCCAAGCGGGCTCATGGAGAACGGCACCGGCGACTGCCTCGACCCCGACTGCCCGGTCGGCAACGTCACGTGGTTCGAGGCGGTCGCCTTCGCGAACGTGCTCTCGCAGGCCGAGGGATTGCCGACCTGCTACGAGCTCGAGGGCTGCAGCGCGAAGCTCGGTGAAGGGATGACCTGCGAGACGGCGAAGCTCACCGCGTCGACGCTCTACGAGTGCAAGGGCTACCGCCTTCCCACGGAGGCCGAGTGGGAGTACGCGGTGCGGGCTGGCACGACCACCGCTTTCTACTCAGGCGACATCACCGTGTACCCGAACAAATCGGACTGCAACCCCGACCCAAACCTCGAGGCCAGCGGCTGGTACTGTTACACCGCTGGCACGAGGACGCATCCCGTGGGGCAGAGGAAGCCCAACGGCTGGGGTCTCTACGACATGAGCGGCAACGCCTTCGAGTGGGTCCACGATCACTACACCCCGAGCGGCTACGGGGAGGGGCCACTCACCGATCCGGACGGTGAAGTAGTCCTGGACAATGATCGGGTGTTTCGTGGGGGAGGGTTCAACGTCTGGGCAACAACGTGCCGCTCTGCGGACCGACTCTCGGGGTCCTGGAATGACCGCGGCCCTGGCCTCGGCTTCCGCCTCGTCCGTACGCTGCCCGATGGGTAGGGCTGAGCCTCGAGGCGGCTACCGGCATGCGCCTTTCCCCTTTCGGTCGCCTGCTCGCCCTCTGCGCGGCTGCCCTGCTGCTCGGCTGCGGCGCCTGCTCCAGCGAGGCGGCTTCGAGTGGCCCCGAGGACGCGCGGCCCACACCCACTGAGGTGGCGGTCGCCCCCGACTGCGCCGAGGGCTGGTGCCGCGTCCCGGCAGGCACGTTCACGATGGGCTCGCCCGAGGAGGAGTGGGGGCACCCCGCCAGGAGCGAGGATCAGGTGCAGGTCACTTTGACCCGCCCGTTCCTGATTCAGCAGCACGAACTGAGCCAGCAGGAGTGGGTGGCGCACGGCGCACCGAACCCGAGCAAGGTCAAGCAGGACGGAACCGGCAACTGCCTCGAGCCCGACTGTCCGGTCGGCAACGTCACCTGGTTCGAGGCCGTGGCCTTCGCCAACGTGCTGTCGCAGGCCAAGGGGCTGGCGGTCTGCTACGAGCTCGGGGGCTGCACGGGGGAGCTCGGCCAGGGCATGGGCTGCAACGCGGTGAAGCTCACGGTGGCAACGCTGTACGATTGCAGGGGCTTTCGGCTTCCGACGGAGGCGGAGTGGGAGTACGCGGTGCGGGCTGGAACCACGACGGCGTTCTACTCGGGTGACATCAAGGTGTACCCGACGGACACGGAGTGCAACCCGGACGCCAACCTCGAGCGGATCGCCTGGTACTGCTACAACGCGGGGCCCAGGACGCATCCGGTGGGGCAGAAGGAGCCGAACGGCTGGGGCCTCTACGACATGAGCGGCAACGCGTTTGAGTGGGTGCACGACCACTTCACACCGGGGGGCTACGGTGACGGTCCGCTGACCGACCCTGATGGCGACATTGTGGCTCTTCGTCGAAAACCGGGCCGAATGATCTCGCGATGTTGAACGGCGGGGACGCAGAATCCCCGGCGTAGGGCGAGTTCCATCGGCGGTGGGTGGTGCCCGCGTCCAGTGCGCCGGCTGCGGGTGTTGGCGCGGCCC
>JACQWT010000491.1 GCA_016209145.1 Deltaproteobacteria bacterium
CAGATCGAGCTGGATGCGCTGGCCGAGCCAGGCGCCGAGCGCGACGGCCGGGAGCACGGCGAGCGCCGAGAGAAGGCGCGGCACCGTGATCAGGCCCGAGAGGGCGTAGACCGGCACGCGCACCAGCGTCTCGGAGAGGAAGATGGCCATCAGGCTGCCGCGGAAGGCCGCCTTGGGCGTGGCGCCGAGCTGGTAGTAGAGGATGAGCGGCGGGCCGCTCGTGCCGAACAGGCCGTCCAGCACGCCCGCGCCGAGGCCGGCGAGCGGCGCCACCCAGCGAGGCCAGCGCACGGGGCGGGCGCCGGGCACGAGGAGGAACGCCGCGCCGGCGGCGACGAGCAGGCCGCCGAGCAGCGTGAGCAGGATCGTGGGCTCGCTCGTCTGGAGCAGGCGCGTGCCGAGCGGCACGCCTACCGCCATGCCGACGCAGACGAGCAGCACCCCGCGCCAGCGGATCTGGCGCCAGCTCGTGGCCACGACCAGCGTCTCGGCCGGCAGGCTCACGAGCAGCAGCAGCACGACCACGTCCTCGATCCGCGGCATGAACGCCGCCAGGGCGCCCACGGCGATGAGGCCCGCACCGAAGCCGAAGGTCACGTACACGGCCTCGGCCACCGCCAGCACGAGGCAGGCGAGCGCGAGCTCGGGGACGGAGGAGAAGATCGTGGCCATGGCAGGTCGCGCGGGCGGCTGCTCGGCAGGAGCCTACACGACGTTCGGCGCGCGGGCCCCGTCGACGGCCGCCGGGGCCCGTGCTACGAGGGGCCCGCGGACGCCCCCCGGTGCTTCGCCCGTCCGTCGCGGGCGGTTCGCGGGGCAACAGGGAGCGTGACGAGGGGCGAGAGCTGGCTCTTGCCGCCACGACCCTCGTCGCAGCGATTCGCTGGCTGCGTCGACCAACCGAATCTCAACCCACCGACCCGGCGTGACCCGGTGTCACGAAGGAGGGCTCCATGATCGTTGGCGTCATCGGTTCCGGATCCATAGGCCCGGATTTGGCCTACGGCTTCGTCTCGGCGCTCGGCCGCACCAGTGGCAGCCGAGTGTACCTGCTCGACATCAAGAAGGACGCGCTCGACGCGGGCGTCGCGCGCATCAAGGGCTACGTGGGCAAGGCCCTGGGCCGGGGCAAGCTCAGCCCCAAGGCGGCCAAGGCGGTCGAGGACGCCCTGTGCCCGACCATGGAGCTGCGCGATCTGGCGAGCTGCGACTACGTGCTGGAGGCGGCGACCGAGGATCTGCCCGTCAAGAAGAGCATCCTGGCCAAGCTCGAAGCGGTCGTGCGGCCCGACTGCCTCGTCGGGTTCGCCACGTCGGGGATCCCGCGGGCGCAGATCGCGGCCCAGGCCAAGCATCCCGATCGCTGCTTCGTCAACCATCCCTTCTTCCCGGCCTGGCGCGCGCAGCCCATCGAGGTCGTCCTCTCGGAGGACAAGGCCCTGAGCGCGCGCATGCTGGAGACCCTGCGACTGCTCGGCAAGGTCCCCATCGTCACGGCCGACGTGCCCTGCTTCGCCGCGGACGACGTTTTCTGCAACTACTGCGCGGAGGCGGTGCGCATCTACGAGGAGGGGGTGGCGAGCGTCGCGCAGATCGACGCCATCGTGAACGATGCCATCGGCGGCGGCGGGCCGTTCAACGTCATGGATTTGACGCGCGGCAACCTGCTCAACATCCATTGCCTCGATCTCATGAAGGAGGCACCGACGGGCAGCGGCTGGTTCACGCCGCCCGCGAGCTTCGCCAAGCAGGCCAACACGCCCTGGCACGATCGGAGCAAATCGGCGGACGCGCGCTACGACGCGGCCCTGGGCAAGCAGGTGCTGGACCGCATCCTCGCCGTGATCGTCGGCCGGAGCTACTTCGTGGTAGACGAGAAGATCTGCGACCCGCGCGAGCTCAACTGGATGACGCGCACCGCGCTCGGGTTCAAGGACGGGCTGCTCGATCTGGCCGAGAAGCTCGGCGCCGAGCGCGTCCACGAGATCTGCACGAGCTACGCCGCGAGCCACCCCGGCTTCGCCGTGCCGCCGAGCATCGCCAAGCGCAAGCTCGCGCGCTTCCACCGCACCGTGGCGGTGAGCGTCGACGGCGAGGTGGGCGTGATCTCCATCCAGCGTCCCGAGGTGCGCAACGCCCTTTCCGACCAAGTGATGGACGAGATACAGAGCGCGCTTTCCGAGCTGGCGGGCAACGCCGCGGTGCGCGCGGTCGTGCTCACGAGCTTCGACGGCGCCATCGCCGGCGCCGACATCCAGGAGCTGGCGGCCCTGAAGACCCCGGCCGAGGCGCGCGAGAAGTGCCTGCGGGGGCAGGCCGTGCTCGACAGGATCGCCGCCTGCGGCAAGCCCGTGGTGGCGGCGGTCGACGGCCCGGTCATGGGCGGCGGCTGCGAGCTCGCCATGGCCTGCCACGCGCGCGTGGTAGGTCCCGGCCTGATGCTGGGCCAGCCCGAGGTCAATCTCGGCATCATCCCCGGCTATGGCGGCACGCAGCGGCTGCCGCGGCTCGTCGGCGTGGAGCGCGGCCTCGAGCTCTTGCGCACCGGCCGGACGGTGGGCGCCAAGGAGGCGTGCGAGTGGGGCTGGGCCACGGGCTCGCCCGAGAAGGACTTCGTGCGGGCGGCCAAGGAGCTCGTGCGGCGCCACTTGCGCGGCGAGACCAAGCTCGCCCCGGTCTCTCCGGAGCCCAAGCCGGTGCCCGCGCGCCTTGCGGCCGTGGACATCGGCCACCGTTCGCGCGTCATCGACGCCGTCCTCGTCGAGGTCGTGCGCGAGGGGCTCAGCCAGCCGCTGGCGGAGGGCTTGAAGATCGAGGCGCAGGGCTTCGAGCGCTGCCGGGCGACGGTCGACATGGACATCGGCATGAAGAACTTCATCCAGAACGGCCCGCGCGTGCCGGCGGCCTTCTTGCACGAGTGATGGGAGGACACCATGGCAACGCAACCCTCTATCGTCATCCTGGACGGGGGCCGCAGGACCCCGCGCGCGGACATCCTCATCGACAACAAGAAGCCCGGCCTCTTCTCCGGCTTCTCGGCCACGCAGTTGGGCGGCCTGGCGATCAAGGCGGCGCTCGCGCACACACGCATCGACAGGGATCTCATCGGGCACGTGGTGATGGGCATGGCCCAGCACAGCCACCGTGACTCGATCTACGCGGCGCAGGGCATGCGCTGGCGCGGCGGCCTGGACCACTCGGTGCCGGCGCTCACGGTGGCGCGGATCTGCGGCAGCGGGGCCGAGGCCCTGGCGGTCGGCGCGGAGATCATCCTGGCGGGCCTGCGCCACGACGCGGCGCGGCCCTTCATCGTGGTGGGCGGCGGGGAGAGCATGCAGTACCCCTTCTGCCTCTTCGGCTACCGCGGGCGCAAGGTGGGCGAGGCAGTGCAGAAGTACGGCCCCGTGGACGCGCAGGGGCTGGCGCCGGGCACGCACCTGCAAGACTCGCTGCTCATGGGCCTCTACGATCCGGGCGCCAAGATGGCCATGGCCAACACGGCCGAGGAGCTCGGCCGGCGCTACGGCATCACGCGTGAGCAGGCGGACGAGCTCGGCCTCCGATCGCAGCACAACGCCAAGCGGGCGCGCGACGCCGGCTGGTTCGACGAGGAGACCGAGCCGGTTGGCGCGAGGCCCGACGGGGCCGCCGAGCCGGTCGTGGTCCGACACGACACCCACATCCTCGAGGAGGCCAGCCTGGAGGGGTTGGCGCGGCTGCGGCCGGCGTTCGAGCCGACCGGGGTGATCACCGCCGGCAACGCCAGCGCGGTGGTCGACGGCGCCGCGGCCATGGTGATCGGCACCGAGGCCGAGGCATCCAAGCGCGGGCTTTCGCCCCTGGCGCGGGTGGTGAGCATCGGCGTCGCCGGCTGCGACCCGCAGATCATGGGCTGGGGCCCGGTGCCGGCCACGCGCATCGCCCTGGAGCGCGGCGGCATCAAGGGCGGGGACATCGACCGCGTGGAGCTGAACGAGGCATTCGCGCCGCAGGCGCTGGCGTGCGTGCGCGACTTCGAGAAGATGGGCATCAGTCCCGAGAAGGTGAACCCCATGGGCGGCGCGATCGCCCTCGGCCACCCGCTCGGCGCCACGGGCGCGATCCTCACCCTGACCTGCGCCTATGCCCTACGGCGCACGCGGCAGCGCTACGGGCTGGTCACGATGTGCATCGGCGGCGGGCAAGGTACAGCGGTGATCATCGAGCGCATGGGGTAGGGGCAGCCGGCGCGCGCCTCTACCCGCCGGCCAGCAAGGTCATGATGATCACCTGATCGCCGTCGGCGAGCGGGGCATCGAGCTTGTCTCGGTTGGCCCAGGTCTTGCCGTTGACGAGCACCTGGACCTCGAGATCGAGCCGGCCCTGCTCGTCGAGCAGGGCCTGGCGCGCGCGGCGGCCGTAGCGCCGCACCAGGTAGCCCAGCAGGTCGCCCACGGTCCGGCCGTCCAGCTCCACGTCGAGCTCGCTGCGGCCGACGGCGTCCGCCAGCATGGGCTGGAAGAGCTGGAGCCCGAGCCTGATCGGCTTGCCCGGCTCGGCCTGCACCGCGGGCGGCGCGCGCCGCTTCTGTCGCGGCGGCCGCATCGGCTTGGATGCTCTTGCGGGAGGCATTGTCTCAGTGCAGCTCCACCCCGAACGCCTAGCATCCTCGCCAGCTCCCGGCCAGCCGTGGCGCCGTCTCTCGCGTCGTGGTTGTGCTACCCTGTGCCCACCGAGGAGCGGTACCCGAGGAGGCCCCCATGCGTCACGCAGCCATGCGAACAACCGTTTCCGTCCTGCTTGCCACCGTCCTGGCGGCCCTTGCCGCGCGCGTCGAGGCAGAGGTCATCGAGCTCCAGAACGACGGCGTCGAGCAGGAGGGCACCGTCGGCTTTCAGAAGGGCTTCGCCGAGGGAGAGATGGGCGCGGCGACCCTGGGGCCGGTCGATGAGGGCTACCGGATCAACAAGGTCCACTTCGTCTTCGGGCCCAAGCAAGAGGGCTCGGAGACGTACAACGTGACGGTGCACGTCTACGAGGACACGGGCGAAACCGATCCGGGCGAGGAGCTGTACGTCAACGCCTTCCAGGTCGAGCCATCGAGCGAGGCAATGCAGGAGCTCGACATGAGCGGCGACGACATCCTGATGGAGGCCAAGTCGAGCTTCCGCGTGGCGATCGAGCTGATGCATACGGGGTTGCCGTCGATCGCCCGCGACAACGACGGAAGCTGCAATGGGGGTCGTAACTGGATCTACGGCGAGCCGGCGCCCCAGCCCAAGGGCTGGTACGACTTCTGCACCGACCTCGGCGGCGACGGCGACTGGGTGATCCGCGCCGAGGTCGAGACCGGCGCGGCAGGCGGCGCGGGCGGGGCAGGGGGCGGCGCCGGCGCCAGCGGCACCGGCGCTGCCGCGGGCAGCGGTGCCGCCCCGACCTGCCAGCCATCCGAGTCGCTCACCTGCATCGGCGCGGACGGCTGCACGGGCACGCAGATCTGCTCCGCCGCCGGCTCCTGGGGCGCGTGCCAGTGCGCTGCGGCCGGCGAGCCGGACGAGGACGGGGGCTGCGGCTACTCGTTGCCCGGCCGCTCGGCGCCGGGGCGCGCGGCGCTCGTCCTCGGCGCGATCGCGGCGCTCGCGCTTGCCGGCGCGCGGCGGCTGCGCCGGCGGGGCTGAGCGGCGCCGAACGGACGTGCGGAGGTGCCCCGGCGCGACCGGCGCCGGGCGGGCGTGGAGGAGCGAGAACATGGGCAGGAGCGCGGGCGCGGCGTCTGGCGGTGCCATCCGCTACGGGGCGTGGTTGTGGGCCGGGGCGGCCCTGCTCGTGAGCCTGACCGGCGCGGCCGGGGCGCGCGCGCAGCCCATGGATCCGGCGCGCGTGCCGCCGGAGCTCCGGCCCTGGGTCCCGTGGGTGCTCGACGCCTTGGGCGACGAGCTGTGCCCGGCCGTGGACGGCCAGGCGGTGTGCGCGTGGCCGGGCGAGCTCGAGCTCGAGCTGGGCGAGTCGGGAGGCGAGTTCCGGCACCACGTCGTGACCGACCGCGCCGTCCGCGTGGCCCTGCCCGGCTCCAAGAAGCAATGGCCTTCCGGCGTCGAAGTGGACAAGGAGAAGGCCGTGGTGCTGGACGCCGGCGACCGCCCGGCGGTGCTCCTGCCCAAGGGCGCGCACGTCGTGCGTGGTGTTTTCGCGTGGCGGGCCCTGCCCGAGGTGCTGCCCCTGCCGGCGGACGTGGCCCGGGTGAGCCTGACCGTTGACGGCCGGCCGGTCGAGAGCCCCAGGCGCACGGAGGACGGTGGCGTGTGGCTGCGCGCGGCCGGCGCCGGCGCCACGGAGCCGGAGAAGCTGGAGATCGAGGTGTTCCGGCGCGTCGACGACGGGGTGCCGCTGCATGTCGTGACTCACCTGCGGCTGCGCGTCGCCGGGCCGGCGCGGGACATCCGTCTGGAGGGCGCGCTGCTCGAAGGCAGCGTACCGCTCGGCTTGCAGTCCGGGCTCCCGGCGCGGCTCGATCCCAGCCGTGCTCTCGTGGTCCAGGTGCGCGCGGGCGAGCACGAGATCGAGCTCGCCGCGCACTACGCGAAGCCCCCCGCGCGGCTCGTCCTGGGGCAGCGCCGCGCTCCGTGGCCCGAGCAGGAGATCTGGGTCTGGGCGCCCGACGCCAAGCTCCGGGCCGTGGAGCTCACCGGCGTGCCTGATACCGATCCGGCGCGCACGAACCTTCCGACCGAGTGGCGCAAGCTCCGGGCGTTTGCCGTGCAGGCGCCGGCCGCGCTCGGGTTGACCACGACGCGACGAGGGGAGCCGGATCCCGCGCCCAACGAGCTGCGCCTGCACCGCGTGCTCTGGCTCGATCTCGACGGCCAGGGCTACACCGTGCGCGACCACCTCGAGGGTCGGATGAGCCGGAGCTGGCGGCTCGACCTGCTCCGCGGCCGGCTCGGGCGGGTGTCCGTCTCGGGCGACGCCGAGGACGCCGGCGATCAGCTTCTCACCGTTGACGCGGCCACCGGGAAACCGGGGGTCGAGCTCCGAACGGGCGCGTTCGGCGGCGACATGGGCCTCGTGGCGGAGTGGCGCATCGACGGGGCCACGCGGGAGCTGCCGGCCGTGGGCTGGAGCGAGCACGCGCAGAGCGTCTCGACCGAGCTGCGCTTGCCGCCCGGCTGGCAGCTTCTCGGAGCGAGCGGGGTCGACGAGGTTCCTGGTGGCTGGCTGTCGAGCTGGAACCTCTTCGACGTGTTTCTCGTCCTGCTCGTGGCCCTGGCAACCGCGCGGCTCGGCCGGCGGAGCTGGGGCGTGGTGGCCCTCCTCGCGCTGGTGGCGAGCCACGGCGAGCCGGACACCCCCGGCTATGTGTGGCTCGCTCTGCTCGGCTTGATGGGCCTGCTGGAGATCCTGCCTCGGGGCCGGTGGCGGACCCTGGCGCGCGTGGCATGGCTCGGCACCGCCGCGGCACTGGTCGTCATGACCGTGGGCTTCTGCGTCGGGCAGGCGCGCGCGGCACTCTTCCCGCAGGCCGCGGACGCGTCCGTCGAGCGCCGCCTTGTCGCGGGCGACGAGATGAACCTCAGATCGAGCACGGTGGCCACCACGCGCAACGAGATCCAGGCCCACGCAGACTCCGAGGTGGCGGAAGAAGAGGGCAAGAGCACGCGGGCAAAGGCCGGAGAGGCGCGCTACGCCTTGCGCGGGCCGGCACCCGCCGAGGCCGGGCTCATTCCTGGCGTCAAGGACGTGGCGGGAAAGCAGGCCGCGCTGCGGCAGGATCCGCAGGCCGTCATCCAGACGGGGCCGGGCCTGCCCACGTGGGACTGGGCGTCGTGGCGGCTCGGCTGGTCCGGGCCGGTCGATCGGGATCACACCTTCCGGCTCTGGCTCCTCTCGCCACCGGAGGCGGCGGCGCTCTCGATCCTCCGCGCGGCGTTGATGGGCCTGCTGGCCTTTCTTCTCTTGCGGCGCTCCCGTGCCGGCGCCGAGCCGCCGCCCCGTGCGCCGAAGGCCGGGGCCGCGCCGGGCGCTCGCCTCGCCAAGGGCGGTGCGCCGGCGATCGGGCTCGCCGTTGCCGCGGCGACGCTGCTCTCCGGGGCGGTGGCGCGCGCGGAGGTCCCGAGCAAGGAGGTCCTCGACGATCTCAAGAGCCGGCTTCTGCGCAAGGCAGAGTGCGAGCCCGACTGCGTGGCCGTCTCGGAGCTGCGCCTCAGCCTCGCCGAGCGGCAGCTCCTGCTGCGGGCCGAGGTGCACGCCGGCGCGATCGCGAGCTACCAGCTTCCGGGACCGGCCTCGGTCTGGGTACCGCGTGCGATAGGAGTTGACGGCAAGCCGAGCTACGCCGTGGCGCTCTTGTCCGACGGCTTCCTGCACCTGCGCCTGGGGCCCGGCCGGCACGAGGTGGAGCTCGCCGGCCCCGTGGGCGCAGACGAGCTCACGCTCACCCCGGGAACGCCACCCCATCGCGTGAGCGTTCAGGCCGCGGGCTGGGAGATCGACGGCCTGAACGAGGACGGCCGGGGCGAGGGCTCGCTCCGGCTCACGCGCAAGGCGGGCCCCGAGCCCGGCGGCGGCGAGAGCGCGCGCGCGGATCTCGGCCTGGCGCCCTGGCTCGAGATCACCCGTTCGATCGAGGTGGGTGTGAGCTGGACCGTCGCCACCACGGTGCGGCGCGTCAGCCCTACCGGCACGCCGATCGTGGCGCGCCTGCCGCTCTGGCCGGGGGAAGAGGTCACGCAGGCCGGGCTGCTCGTGGACAAGGGCGAGCTCGTGCTCTCGCTCGGCCGCGACGACAAGGAGCTAGGCTTCCGCTCCTCGCTCCGGCCGCGCGAGAAGCTCGATCTTCGTGCGACCGAGGGCAAGCCCTGGTCCGAGATCTGGACGCTGCGCTGCGGCCCGGTCTGGCATTGCTCGTCCGCCGGGCTTGCCCCGGTCGAGCACCAGCGCGCCGGTCGCTACGAGCCGGTGTTCCGGCCCTGGCCGGGCGAGCGGATCGAGCTGGCGTTTCGGCGGCCGGCGCCGGCCGAGGGCCAGTCGCTGACCATCGACGAAGCGCGCCTCACGCTGAGCCCGGGCACCCGGCTCGCGCGGGCCAGGCTCGAAGTGAGACTCAGGACCAGCACCGGCGGCATGCACGCGCTGCGCTTGCCGGCCGAGGCACAGATCCAGGGTCTCGCGGTGGACGGCGAGGCTTGCCCGATCCCGATGGATCCGCGCGAGGTTTCCGTCTCGCTGCGCCCTGGCGGGCAGCGCGTGGTCGTGCAGTGGCAGCAGCCGGGCGGCCTCGGCCTGTTCTTTCGGGCGCCGGAGGTGGAGATTGGCGGGCAGGCGGCAAACGCGCGCCTGGAGATCGAGCTTCCGGCCGATCGCTGGCTCTTGTGGGCCGGCGGGCCGCGCTGGGGTCCGGCCGTGCTCTTCTGGGCCTACCTTCTGCTGCTCGTGGCCGCCGGGCTTGCGGCCGCGCGCCTGCCCCACAGCCCCCTGCGGAGCTGGCAGTGGATCCTGCTCGGGCTGGGCCTGACGCAGGTTCCGGTCGTCGTGGCGCTCGTCGTGGCCTCCTGGTTCTTCCTGCTGGCCTACCGCAAGCGCTGGCTCTTAGCTCGGCCCGCGCTCTACGACCTCGGGCAGATCGGCGTTGCGTTCTGGACGCTTCTCTTCGCGATCTGCCTTGTCGCCGCCGTCTACGCGGGCCTGGCGCTGCGCCCCGACATGCAGGTGGCCGGGGCGGGGAGCACCGACACGTTGCTCGCCTGGTACGCGGACCGGCTCGGCGGCGCGCTGCCGCGACCCTGGGTGTTCAGCGCCCCTTCGTGGGCCTGGCGGCTCGTGATGATGGCGTGGGCGCTGTGGCTGGCCTTCAGCCTCGTGCGCTGGCTGCCGTGGGCGTGGGACGCCTTTGCCACGGGCGGCCTGTGGCGCAGCGTCCCCCGCAAGGCGCGGCCGCGGCCGCAAGCTGCGGGCGCCGCCGCGCCGCAGCCGGCGCAGGCGGCCCAGGGGGCACAGGAGCCGCCGCCCGATCCGCCGGGAGCCGGGGACGTGCTTGGCGTCTGACTACTGCCACTCGATGCGCAGGGCGTAGCCGTGCGCCGGGTCCCAGCTCATTCCGCCCCCGTAGAGCTCGTCGTTCTCGGCGTTGGAGTAGGCGCAGTCGTTGTTCGTGTCGACCCAGGTTTCCAGCTTGAGCTTGTCCGTGTAGTACGGGCTGCACGGGTTCTCGTTCCACTTCTCCAAGTAGACGTCCGCGCAGTTGCCCTTGAGGTAGACGAAGCCCCACTTCTCGCCGCAGTTCTCGTGGTCGTCCTTGAAGCCGAGGAGCTCGGCCTCGAGCAGGCCCGGCTGCTCCTTAGTCACCTTCACCTGCGCCCCCGGCGGCCCCGAGCCGTACTGCTGGTCCGGCTCGTAGTGCAGGCCGAGGCAGACGAGGCTCTTGGCCGGGGTCCGATCGAAGATGACCTCGCCGTCGATGCTCACCACGATGTGTCCCTCGACCGCGCAGGGGTCGGCGAGCTTGCAGTCCGGGCCACAGCTCCCGGTGGCGGCCTGCTGGCCCGCACATGCCGGATCCCCGATGCAGTCGGCCACGCCCTGCTCGCGGCAGATCGCGCCGGGCTGGTCCTCGGGCTGACAGCTCTCGGCGCAGCGATCCTGCACTGCCGAGCTGCCGCCGCCCTGGCAGCTTTCCAGATTCTGGCCCGGGACGAGAGCGTCGCAGGCCGCGGCGGCTCCGCAGGATGCAGAGCACAGCCCGTCTGAACCCACGCCAGGGCTGGGCGAGCACCCGGCAGTGGCGCCCCCGGCGCCCGCCTGGCCCCCCGCGGCCTGACCACCAGCCGCCTCGCCGCCGGCAGCAGCGTTGCCTGTGCCGGCCGAGCCGCCGGCAGCGCCGGAGCCGGCGCGCGGGCCCAGATCGAGCCCCCCGCCGCGCTCCCCGCACCCGGCGCAGCAGGCAAGGACGAGCGCTACGGCGGGCGGCCAGGAGGCGTGACGGGCCGTGTACCTGCCCACGAGTCGGATGCTAGCATGCGGTCGTGGGCTCTCGGGACGCAAGCTGCCTGGAGGCGCCGCCCGGGGATCCCTCCGACGAGGCGACCGGGGAGGGGATCTTCGGCCTGAGCTGCGATCCGGAGGACGCCGGCGTTGTCCTCCTCCCCGTTCCCTGGGAGGCCACGGTCTCCTATGGCCGGGGCACGGCCGCCGCGCCCGAGGCCATCCGGCGCGCGAGCGGGCAGGTGGAGCTGTACGATCTCGACACGGGACGGCCGTACGAGGCGGGCATCGCCATGCTCGATGCCGACCCGGCGATTGCCGCGGCCGGCGCCGAGGCGGCCGAGGCGGCGCGTGCGGTCGTCGAGGCGACGCAGGCGGGGACGGCGGCGAGCGAGCTTGCCGTCCTGCGGGCGCGCGTCGACGCGTTGGGCGCGTGGCGCGACGACCAGGTGGCCCGCGCCGTCGATCGCTGGCTGCGGCGCGGCAAGCTCGTGGGCGTGGTGGGCGGCGATCACTCCGTCGCCTTCGGCAGCATTGCGGCGCACGCGCACTGCCATCCGGGGCTCGGCGTGCTCCAGCTCGACGCCCACGCCGACCTACGCGCCGCCTATCAGGGATTCCGCAGCTCGCACGCCTCGGTGATGCGCCGCGTCGCCGACGAGCTGCCGGCGGTCGCGCGCCTCGTGCAGGTGGGGGTGCGCGATCTATGCGAAACCGAGCACCGGTTGGTGGAAGCCTCGGGCGGGCGCATCGTCGCGTTCTTCGCCGCCGACATCGCCCGGCGCGTGCTCGCGGCCGAGCCCTTCGGCCGCCTCGTGGACGAGATCGTCGCCGCGCTGCCCGAGCAGATCTACGTCTCCTTCGACATCGACGCGCTCGACCCGGCGCTCTGCCCCCACACCGGCACGCCCGTGCCGGGGGGACTGTCCTTCCACCAGGTCGTGGCGGTGATCGCCGCCGTGCGCACGAGCGGCCGCCGGCTCGTCGGCTTCGATCTGTGCGAGGTCGGCGCCGGAGCCGAGGGCGACGAGTGGGACGCCAACGTGGGTGCCCGCGTCCTGTACCAGCTCATCGGCCAGGCCCTGCGCTCGCGCGAGTCGCGGTAGCCCGCCGGCGCCCTGCGCGGGCCCGCCTAGTGGGCCGTCCCGCAAGTCCCGCGGACAAAGGGGCG
>JACQWT010000464.1:0-4157 GCA_016209145.1 Deltaproteobacteria bacterium
CCGTCCCGCGACTGCACCACCAGGATGGCGGCGGTCAGGGCGGTCTTCCCGTGGTCGATGTGACCGATCGTTCCCACGTTCAGGTGGGGCTTGTTTCGGACGAACTTCTCCTTGGCCATCGCTGTCTCCTGTTCCGCCCCTAGAAGCGGAAGTAGCCGCCGTAGTGCGTGCTTACGATCTCCTCTTGCAGGTTCTGGGGTACGGGCGCGTAGTGCGAGAACTGCATGCTGTGGTCGGCCCGCCCCTGGGTGTGCGAGCGCAGGTCCGTGGCATAGCCGAACATCGTCGCCAGGGGAACCTCGGCGCGCACGATGCGCAGGCCGCCCCGCTGGCTCATCTGCGTGACCCGGCCGCGCCGGGAGTTCAGATCGCCGAGCACCTCGCCCAGGTAGCCCTCCGGCGTCAGGATTTCCACGGCCATCATGGGCTCCAGAAGCTGCGGCTCGGCCTGCCGGCAGGCCTCCTGGAAGGCTTGCGAGGCGGCGACCTCGAAAGCCGGGCCCGAGGAGTCGACTTGGTGGAAGCTGCCGTCGCGCAGCCGGACCACCAAATCGATCACGGGGAAGCCTGCCAGCACGCCGCGGCTCATGGCGCCCTCGATGCCCCTCTCCACGTGGGGAATGAACTCCCGGGGGATGGCGCCGCCCGCGATCTCGTTCTCGAAGACGAAGCCGCTCCCGCGCGCGCCGGGCTCGAGATCGATGACCACGTGCCCGTACTGGCCGTGGCCTCCGGTCTGCCGCACGAAGCGCCCCTGGACGCCCACCACCGCCCGGGTGACGGTCTCGCGGTAGGCCACCTGCGGCTTGCCGACGCTGGTGGCCACGCCGAACTCGCGCCGCAACCGGTCGACCATGATCTCCAGGTGCAGCTCGCCCATGCCGGCAATGATGGTCTGGCCCGTCTCCTCGTTGGCGTAGAAGCGGAACGACGGATCCTCGTTCGCGATCTTCTGCAGCGAGCCCCCCAGCCGGTCGAGATCCGCCTTGGTGCGCGCCTCGATGGCGATGGAGATGACGGGGTCGGGGAACTCCATGCGCTCGAGCAGGATCGGGTGCTTCTGGTCGCACAGGGTATCGCCGGTGCCCGTCTCGCGCAGGCCCACCGCGGCGTAGATGTTGCCGGCGCAGCAGCTCTTGACGTCCTCGCGCTTGTTGGCGTGCATGCGCAGGATGCGGCCGATCCGCTCGCGCTTGCCGCGCGTGGCGTTGAGCACGGTGGAGCCGGTCTCGAGCGTGCCGGAGTAGACGCGGAAGTAGGTCAAGTTGCCGACGAAGGTGTCGCTCACGACCTTGAAGGCGAGCGCCGCGAAGGGCTCGGCGTCGTCGGCCCGGCGCCCGATGGTGTCCTCTCCCTCGCCGAAGGTGCGACTGGACTGCGGGGCGCGACCGCCGCGCCTGGCCCGGCGCGACTTCGTGCCCTTGCTCGGATCGATGCCCCGCACCGGCGGCACATCGAGGGGGGAGGGCAGGTAGCTCACCACCGCGTCGAGCAGCGGCTGGATGGCCTGGTTGTGGAAGGCCGAGCCGCACAGCACGGGCACGAAGGCGAAGCGCAGGGTCGCCGCGCGCAGGGCGGCGTGCAACTCGTCCTCCGTGATCGCCTCCAGGGCGCCCGCGACGTACTTCTCCATCACCGCCGCGTGGTGGTCGGCGCACGCCTCGCAGAGCGCCAGGCGGGCCGCCGTGCACTCGGCGTGCAGGCTGTCCGGAATGGCGACCGTGCGGAAGCGCGCGCCCAGCGACTCCGCATCGTACTCGATCGCCGTCATCGACGGGAGATCGACGATGCCGCGGAAGTCCTCCGCGCGGCCCAGCGGCCACTGGATGGCCACCGGCGTGGCCCCCAACCGCTCGCGAATCGAGCCGAGGCACATGGGGAAGTCCGCCCCGGCCTTGTCCATCTTGTTGACGAAGCAGATCCGCGGGACCCGGTAGCGATCGGCCTGGCGCCAGACCGTCTCGCTCTGCGGCTCGACCCCCTTGGCGCCGTCGAACAGGGCCACCGCGCCGTCGAGCACGCGCAGCGAGCGCTCCACCTCGATGGTGAAGTCGACGTGGCCCGGCGTGTCGATGATGTTGATGCGGTGGCGCACTCCCTTGAACGGTCCCTGCGCCGGCGCCCAGAAGCAGTTCGTGGCGGCCGAGGTGATGGTGATGCCCCGCTCCTGCTCCTGCACCATCCAGTCCATGGTGGCGGCGCCGTCGTGAACCTCGCCCATCTTGTAGTTTACGCCGGAGTAGAAAAGGATGCGCTCGGTCGCAGTCGTCTTGCCCGCATCGATGTGCGCCATGATCCCGATGTTTCGGGTGTGCTCGATGCTGTACTCGCGGGCCATGGGGGTTGAGGAGGGATGGGTGAGGCGCCGGAAACAGAACACCCTCTCCAGCCCGGCCCGCCGCCGTGTGGCGGGCGCCTGCGTTCTGGAGAGGGTGCCGGGATACGTCGCTCGCTGGCGCGCAGGAGGCGTAGCCCGGTCCTATGTGCTTGGCTTCATCTTCTCGTGGTTGCGTTCCCGTATTGCGTCGCGGCGCCCGGCTACCAGCGGTAGTGGGCGAAGGCCCGGTTGGCCTCGGCCATCTTGTGCGTATCCTCGCGCTTCTTCACCGTGGCGCCGCGGTTGTTGGAGGCGTCGACCAGCTCGTTGGCGAGCCGCTCGCGCATGGTCTTCTCGCCGCGATCGCGCGAGAACCCCACCAGCCAGCGCATGCCCAGGGCGACGCGGCGTTCGGGCCGCACTTCGACCGGCACCTGGTAGGTGGCGCCGCCGACGCGCCGGCTTTTCACCTCGAGCTTGGGCTTGACGTTGTCCAGGGCCTTGCGGAACACCTCGACCGGATCGAGCTTGAAGCGGTCCCGGATGATGTCGAAGGCGCCGTACATGGCGTGCTCCGCCGTGCTCTTCTTGCCCCGCAGCATGAGGGCGTTGATGAACTTGGCGACGAGCTTGTCCTTGTACAGCGGATCCGGGGTGATCCGGCGCTTGGGGACTTCGCGGCGACGAGGCATGGTGAGATGCTCACTTCTTCGGGCGCTTGACGCCGTACTTGGAGCGCTTGCGGTTGCGCTCACGCTTGTTGGTCGAGCTCGGGCCGAGCGCGCCGGCCGCGTCGAGCGTGCCGCGCACGACGTGGTAGCGCACGCCGGGCAGATCCTTGACCCGGCCGCCGCGGATCAGCACCACCGAGTGCTCCTGCAGGTTGTGCCCCTCGCCCGGAATGTAGCTCGTGACCTCCATGCCGTTGGTGAGCCGGACGCGGCAGACCTTGCGCAGCGCCGAGTTGGGCTTCTTCGGGGTCGTCGTGTACACGCGCACGCACACGCCGCGGCGCTGCGGGCAGGCCTTGAGCGCGGGCGCGGCCGTCTTGTAGGTCTTGTCCTCGCGGCGGTAGCGGATGAGCTGATTGATGGTGGGCATGGGAAGTACCGCGTTTTCCTGCGGATCCGCGGAGGGCGGAGGATACTCGTCCCCCGGGCGCTGTCAAGCCGAAGCGCCGGCGGTCCGGCGGTGCCCCCGCCTACTGGCAGCTCCGGAACTTCCCGTTGTCGATGAACCAGCCTCGCTCGAAGTCGCAGCAGTCGTCGCCGGTGTTGTAGGTGAAGCGCAGGATCCCCGTCTGGCCTTGCCAGGCGGCGGTGTCGAGCACGATGCTGTCCCAGTCGTCGGCGCCACGCTGGTTGCGCTGCTGGCAGAAGGTCTGCGGGTTGATGTCCTGCTCGCAGTCGACGAGCATGAGCCAGCTCTGGCCGCCGTTGAGCGACAGGCCGATCGTCTCGGTGTCGTACGGGTGGCTGCCCTCGTCCACGTGCCACGAAAGGAAGGTGATCTTGGCCGGCACCTTGAAGGGCGTCGTGATTGCCTGCGAGTTTTCGACCTCACCGCCGGGGTAGGGCTGGCTGCGGTTGCCGTCGGTGCCGAACACCGTGCCGCGCGACTGGAACACGATGGGCCACGGCTCCTGCTGGCTCGGCGGCGCCTCGGTGTACAGGCCCCAGCCGCCGTTGCGTTGCCAGCCCTGGATCTGGCTCGGATCCTCGAAGGTCAGCAGGCCGCACTTGCACTGGTTGGAGCAGGCGTCGTCGTCGTTCTTGTTGCCGTCGTCGCACTGCTCGACGTTCTGCCAGAGTACGCCGTCGCCGCAGAATGCCTTCTTGCA
>JACQWT010000464.1:4234-4900 GCA_016209145.1 Deltaproteobacteria bacterium
ACGAAGCCGTCGCCGCAGGACGCCTTCTGACAGGAGGACAGGCAGGCGTCGTCGTCGTTCTTGTTGCCGTCGTCGCACTGCTCGGCGCCGGCCTGGACGAAGCCGTCGCCGCAGGACGCTTTCTTGCACGACGACACGCAGGCGTCGTCGTCGTTCTTGTTGCCGTCGTCGCACTCCTCGAAGCCCGCCCAGACGAAGCCGTCGCCGCAGGATGCCTTCTGGCAGGAGGACAGGCAGGCGTCGGAGCTAATCTTGTTGCCGTCGTCGCACTCCTCGAAGCCCGCCCAGACGAAGCCGTCGCCGCAGGATGCCTTCTTGCAGGACGACGGGCAGGCGTCGGCGTCGTTCTTATTGCCGTCGTCGCACTCTTCGACGCCGGCCTGGACGAAGCCGTCGCCGCAGGATGCCTTCTTGCACGAGGACAGGCAGGCGTCGTTGTCGATCTTGTTGCCGTCGTCGCACGCTTCGACGCCGCTCTGGACGAAGCCGTCGCCGCAGGACGCCTTCTTGCAGGTCGTCAGGCAGGCGTCCTCGTTGATCTTGTTGCCGTCGTCGCAGGCCTCCACGCCGGCCTGGACCAAGCCGTCGCCGCAGGACGCCTTCTCGCAGGACGAGAGGCAGGCGTCCTCGTTGATCTTGTTGCCGTCGTCGCACTGCTCGACGCCC
>JACQWT010000465.1 GCA_016209145.1 Deltaproteobacteria bacterium
CAATCGCGGCCGACTCGGCGAGCCGTCCTTGCTGGCGCGGAAATGCCGTGAACGGGTACGGGCCCGCTCAGCGCCGCAGGTACGCCGCCACCGCGGGGCAGCTCTGCCCGCCGGAAGCGCCCAGCGCGGCGCGCAGCTCGCACAGTCGCCGGGCCCGATCGAGCTCCGGGGGCTCGCCCGAGCGCAGCGCCCGGTCGGCGATGCTCTCGACGTGGTCGCCGAACACTGCCACGGCGCGCTCGGGCAGCACGCCGCGGCTGTCCGCGATCAGGCGCTCCGTGGCCGGCGGCAGCGGTCCCGCGCGCCACCAGCTCCAGAGCGAGGCGAGCAGCGCGTGCGCGAACGCCGCCCGCATGCGCGCCGCCTCTGGCGTATCGGCGCACGGAAGCCCTTCGGGCAAGAGCTTGGCATCCGCCGCCGTCAAGTCGCGGGCGGCGATGCGGCCCAGCAGGGCCGCCTCGGCCGGGTCGGAGTCGCCTGGTCGCGGCTCGAACGAGCCGTCTTGCACCGCGCCGATGATGGCCGCGCAGCGCCGGGCACGTGCCTGCCGCCTGGCCTCGCGCGCACGGCGCTCTTGCGCCGCCTCGCGCTCGCGTTGGGCGGCCAGCAGCGCGGCCTCGCGCCCGCGCCGGCAGCTCGCGAGGCGCTGCTCGATTCCGCGGCGCTGCGTCGCGCTCGCGCGGCCGAGATCGCCCCGGCCGATGCCCTCCACGGCGCACGGATCGGCGCCGGCCAGAAGCTCCTGCACGCGCCATCGTGCCACCTGTCGGTCCACCGCCCACGCCGCGAACGCGCCGAGCGCTACCGAGGCCAGGCCGCCCAGGACGAGCGCGGCCCGGCGACGCCGTCGCGCCGCGCGAGCCAGAATTTCGTCCGCATCGAGGGCGGCGCGGCAGCGGCCGAGCAGGTGCTCCCATGCCCGCAGATCCTCACCCACGGCCCGCAGCGGGGTCGAGAGGAGCTTGTCCGAGGCCATCTGGTGCGCGAGCTCGAGCAGGCACTGGCTCGGCGTCGGAGGGCGCGGTCCCTTGTCGAGATCCACCACGCCGTCGAGCAGCACGTGCCAGCTATGAGTGAGCCACTGCTTGGCGGCTTGCGCCTGGCTCCGGCCCACGCGGGCGGCAGCGGCGCGCAGCTCCTCGTACGGCAGCCGGCCGGCGATCGCGCTCTGGGGCCGGCCGGCGGTACGGGCGACGGAGCGCACGGCGCCGTCCACGGCGCCGAGGAGCTCGTCCTCGCGGAGCGACTCGATGCCGGCCCGGATCTGGCCCGAGAGCATGGTGCGGCCCGCGCGCTCGACCGGCTCGATCGCAAGCTGCAGGAAGTGCTCGCCGAGGGAGGCCGCCATGGCCGATCGCTTCCGGTTGGAGCGGATAGCATACATCGATTGGATATCGGTCGTGCTACTCTGGCTTGGCGTGCTCGGCCTGGCGGCAGCGGGCACGGGTGCGGAGGAGTCGATGGCGGGACGCCGAGCGTGGAGATCGGGGGACGAGGGCCGGGCGCTGGTCGTGGCGTTCGCTGCGGCCGTGATCGCCCTGGCGGCGTCGGCCTCGTGCGCCGCCGGTGGCGGCCGGCGGGAGGGGGCTGGCGGCGCGGGTGCGGCGGCCGGCCAGGGCGGGGCCATGAGCTTCGACGGCGGCACGGGTGCCGGGGACGCGAACCCGCTCGATCCCGACGCGGCCTGCGCCTCCGCCCGGGACGAGGCGACGTGGGTGCCCGTCAACATGTACATCATGTTCGACAAGTCGAACTCGATGCTCGACCAGGGCAAGTGGGCGGCGTCGACGGCCGCCCTGCAGTCGTTCTTCTCCGAGCAGGCGAGCGCGGGGCTGCGTGTAGCCTTGCGCTTCTTCCCGGACTCCGGCTGCGACGGGAGCTGCACCGTGCAGGCTTGCGCCACCCCCATGGTGCCGTTGGGCGAGCTCACGGTCGAGTACGCGCCCACCGACCAGCAGGAGAACGCGCTGATCAACGCCTTCGGCCAGGTGATCCCGAGCGGGGCGACGCCCATGTCGGCGGCGCTGCAAGGGGCCACGAGCTGGGCCGTGCACTACCTGCAGAGCCATCCCACGGAGAAGGCCGTGGTCGTGCTCGTGACCGACGGCGAGCCCACGGACTGCAACACCAAGTCGAGCTACATCGTCGGCCTGGCGGCCGATGCGTACAGCGCCCACGGGGTCCTGACCTTCGCCGTGGGGCTCGAGGGCTCGAGCGAGGCGCTGATGAACGACATCGCCAAGGCCGGCGGCACGAGCAAGGGCATCTTCGTCGGCAGCCCCGACGCCGAGCAAGAGCTGCTCGCGGCCATGAATGCCATCCGCGAGTCCAGCGTGGCCTGCGAGTTCCTGATGCCCGATCCGGGGCCCGGCAAGCAGATCGAGCCAGATCTCGTCAACGTGATCTACAAGTCGGGCCCGGACGGGCCGCCGCAGATCATCGGGCAGGTGCCGAGCGCGGGCGGCTGCGGGCCGGCCGGGGGCTGGTACTACGACGATCCGGTCAAGCCCACGCGCATCATTTTCTGCGAGGGGACGTGCGCCGCGGTGCGCGCCGATCCGAATGCCAAGATCGAGATCCTGCTCGGTTGCGCCACCATACCGGCGTAGCAGGCACGAGTGGCCCCGCCCGGGCTCGAACCGGGACGACCGCGAGGTCCGTGGGTTTTAAGCCCACTGCGTCTACCGCTTCCGCCACGGGGCCGCGGCGGGGCCGGGGCCGTCCGCAGAGGATCGGCCCGGCCCCTGCCGTCTAGCACACTGCGGCGCTTGCGCGCTTGTACCCGTTCACGGCATTTCCGCGCCAGCGGGGTTGAGGGTGCCTTTACGCGTCGCCGCGCCAGCGCTAGGAGGCACCATGGTCGCGAAGGCTCGACGGTCCAAGGTGGCGGCGCGTGCCGTGGCTGCGCTGCTGTGTTCAGGGGCGCTGGCAGCGGGTTGCGCCAAAGCACCCGTCAAGGAGCCGGCGGCCGGCACGGCCGTGCCACCGGCCACGGCCGCCCCGGAGCCGAGCGCCAGCTCCGAGCCCGAGGCGAGCGCATCGGCCGCGGCCGAGGCCCCGCCGCAGCCCGCTCCGTACAAGCCCGGCACCGTGCGCTGCGGGGCGAGCACCTGCAAGGCCGGCGCGGAGGCATGCTGCGCATTCGGCAACGACGTCGGCTGCGCGCCGGCGACGCCGGGCAACAGCGAGCCGGATCTGCTCAAGCAGTCGCAACAGTGCATGGATCGGGTCAAGAGCGACGTGTCACTGTCCCGGCTCGCGCGCTGCGACGACTCGGGGGACTGCGCCGCGGGCGAGATGAGCTGCCGCGCCGCCGCCCTCGGCGACGCCGACGTGAGCGTGTGCGCGCCGCCCCAGGCCGGCGGGAAAGCCTGCGCCATCGCCGAGCGCTGCGTGTCCGAGGTGCCCTGCCGGACGCCGGGCACGAGCTGTGTCGAGGGACAGTGCCGCCTGCCGGGCAAGCCGGACTGCCTCGGCCAGAGCTGCACGGGGAGCGCGCCGTTGTGCTGCGGCAAGTTCGACTGGCAAGGCAAGCCGAGCTGCCAGGCGGCGGCGTCCTGCCCGCAGGGCGGCAGCCTGTACGAGTGCTTCACGCCGGGAGATTGCCCGAACGGCACCACCTGCCAATCCCACGCCACGGGCACGGCGTGCATGGGGGAGATCGATCTCACGGGCCGCGCCGTGGTGTGCGCGAAGGACGCGGATTGCCCCAAGAACGCGTGCGCGGCCTCGCCCAAGAATCGCGCCAAGTGCCTGCCCGCCGAGCTGGCCTCGTGGTCGAGCATGAAGACCTGCCAGTGCCCTGCGGGCACGGCGGCGGCCAAGTAGTCGGCTCACGGCACGCCGCAGCCACTCGATGATGGGTACGAGCACCTTGGTCGGTGCTTCGTTGCCCACGAACAGGGCGGCGGCTGGCTCCCAGGGCGACCGGATTGACGCCCGACGGGCGATGTACGGGGATGCTCTGCGTGGACGGTTTCGTCCTGGTCGTCTTCCGGCTCATCGGCTGATGAGTGCTACCGGCTGCGCGGCGTGCTTGCGCTCCTGCTCGCGCAAGGCCGCGGAGCATGATAAAGGGAAGCGCTGGTGGAGGTGGTAGCGGGGCAATGGCCGACGATTCCTTCGTGCACGACGAGTCGATGTTCGATCCCGGCGAGCGCAAGTCGGCCGTGGAGATCAGCGACGCCGAGGCCAAGTACGCCGAGCTGTTCCGCGAGGTCATCTGGGATGGCGTGATCACCGCCGACGAGCGCGTACGGCTCGACACGGCAGCCGAGGTGTTCGGCCTGGCGGCCGGTCGCGCCGCGCAGATCGAGCAGGCGCTGAGCGCGGAGTACGAGGTGCGCCACCAGGTACGGCTCGTGCACGACGAGGGCGGCGAGCCCGACCTGGACTGGGGCGGGCCCGGCGCGGGCGAGGGACCGCCGGCGGTTCCCGCGCCAGCCCAGCCCGTCGCGCCGGCCAGCCTGCCGAGCGCGCCCGACGCCGGGGCGGTGGCACCGCTCGCGGTTGCCGAGGATCCGGGCCAGCGGGCGTTGCAGCGGCGGATCGAGGTGCTGGAGGCGCAAAACCGCGAGCTCGAGCAGTACGGTCGCGAGCTGGAAACGCGCTGCGCCATGCTCGACGCGCAGGGGGCGGAGCTGGAGCGGCGCTGCGAGTGTTACGAGGAGCGCGTGGCCGCGCTCACCGAGGAGCTTGCCGCCGCCCGCGGCGCCGGCCCGTCCGCGCCTGCCGGCACACCGGCGCCCGCGCCGGCCGACGCGGAGCCCGTCTCGCCTGCGCCTGCGCCCGAGCCCGCGCCCGCGGTCGGGGCGGCAGTGCCGC
>JACQWT010000466.1 GCA_016209145.1 Deltaproteobacteria bacterium
CAAGCACAATCGTCTTACGCTCGGACCTTGGTCGCCAAGTGCGTGATTCCGTTGGGCCCGTTGGCGCCTCTTGCACACCGGAGACCCAGCCGAACGGCCGATGCCAGACGGGGAACAAGGAGCTCGGCCGCACCAGACGGGCGAGCCGGGGCGCCCGGCCGGGTCGTCGCTGTCGGGGCGCGCCGCGCCGTGCAGCCGCCTCCCGCGGGCTCGATCTCGACCCAGAACGCCTCGCCCTTCAGCCGCGCGGCGTGGGGTCGCCCCAGGCGACCGCCACGAGCACCGCCGCCTGGGCCGGGGCTACGGCCCCCTCGGCGCGCTGGCCCCAGGAGTCCCTGTCGAAGCCGCTGTCTTCCGGCGCCATCCGTGCTATGGGTAGCCATTCGCCATGGGGGAGGACCGTCCACCGATTGCCAGTCTGCTGGAGGCGGACACTTCGAGACGCCCGCGCGCTTCTCCGGCGCCGGGGCCCAAGCGCGCGCGGGCGGCGGGAGGCGAGGCGCCTTCGCCGGCGAGAGGCATCATGGAGAAGATCCTCGTGGTGGACGACCAGCGCCACATGCGCACGACGCTGGCGCTGATGCTGCGCGGGGCCGGATACGACGTGCAGGAGGCCGGCGACGGCGAGCAGGCCATCGGGCTCGTGGGCGCGGGCGACTTCGACCTCGTGATCACCGATCTGCGCATGAGCCCGCGCAACGGCTTCGACGTGCTGCGGGCCGTGCGTAGCTCGATGAAGATGGCCGAGGTCATCGTCATGACCGCCTTCGGAACCATCGAGAGCGCGGTCGAGGCGATGCGGCTCGGGGCGCACGACTACATCCAGAAGCCCTTCACCGAGCAAGAGCTGCTGATGAAGGTCGACCGGGCGCTGGCCAACCGGCGGCTCGCCGGCGAGGTGCAGCTCCTCGCGCGCGAGTTCAAGGAGCGCTACAAGTTCGAGAACATCATCGGCCGTTCCGAGGCCATCCGGGCCGTCCTCGGCCGCATCGTGCGCGTGGCGCCGACCGAGGCCACCGTGCTCATCACCGGCGAGAGCGGCACGGGCAAGGAGCTCGTCGCCAAGGCGATCCACGCCAACAGCAGGCGCGCCGACCGTCCCTTCGTTCCCGTCAACTGCGCCGCCATCACCGAGACGCTGCTCGAGGGCGAGCTCTTCGGCCACGTGCGCGGCGCCTTCACCGGCGCCGTCTCCGACCGCAAGGGACTGTTCGAGGAGGCCGATGGCGGGACGTTCTTCTTCGACGAGATTTCGGAGACGAGCCTTAGCTTCCAGGCGAAGCTGCTGCGCGCCATCGAGGCCAAGGAGATCCGGCGCGTGGGCGAGAACCGCGCGATCAACGTCGACGTGCGCATCATCGCGGCCACCAATCGCGATCTGCACGAGTCGGTAGCCAAGAAGCAGTTCCGCGAGGACCTGTACTACCGGCTCAACGTGGTGCGCTTCGTGCTGCCGCCGCTGCGCGAGCGCGTGGAGGACATCCCGCTGTTGGTCGAGTTCTTCCTGGAGCGCTTCCGCCGCAAGCACGGCAAGAACGTGCGCGCGGGCGAGGGGGTCGTGGACGCGCTCATGAAGCGGAGCTTCCCGGGCAACGTCCGCGAGATCGAGAACCTGATCGAGCAGGCCGTGGCGCTGGCCGACGGCGGCCCGATCACGGTGGAGGACGTGACCCCCATAGACGGCTCGTCCCCCGAGCCGTCGAGCGAGGGGCGCACGCTGGCCGCGGCGCGCGACGGGGCCGAGCGCAAGGCGATCAAGGTGGCGCTGCGCGCGGCCGGGGGCAACCGGGCGCAGGCGGCACGGGCGCTGGGCATCAGCCCCATCACGCTGTGGCGCCGGATGAGCCGGCTGGAGATCGAGGGGAAGGGCTGAGGCGCTTTCTAGATCAGGGCTGGGCCGGGACGTCGCCGAAGACGGCCCCCTCGAGCTTGCGCACCCGAGCTTCGAGGCTGACGTGCTTCTCGGCGCCGTCCGTGAAGCCGCGCACGATGGCTTCGGCGAAGCGGTCGAGCCGTTGGGCGAGCGTGTCCACGCGCTCGGTGAGTGCCTCGATCTTGCGCTCGGTGCGAGCTTGGGCCGCAGCCAGCTCGCTGTGCGAGGCCGCCAGCACATTGATGCGGTCGACCAGCTTGGCCTGGCCCTCGGCCAGCTTGATCTGGCCGTCGAGCAGGGCCGCCAGCAGGGTTCTCAGCTCGGGATCCATCGCCAAGAGGGTAGCGCGCACTGGGCACAAGCGCCAGCCGCCCCGGCGGGCGTCCGGGGCTCCGCCAGCGTGCGGCGCGATGCCGGCAAACGGGAGCGGCTGCGGCGCGAGGCCTGTCGGGTTAGGCTCTCGCCCGGGGCGTGCCCCCGCCCATGCGCGTCGATCTGCTTCACTACCCGCTGCCCGTCGCGCTCATCGCGAAGTACCCCGCTCGCGAGCGCGACGGCGCGCGCCTCATGGTCGTCGGTGAGCCCATCGAGCACCGCACGATGCGCGATCTGCCGGACGTCGTTCCCGCCGGCGCCCTCGTGGTCGTCAACGACACCATGGTGATCCCGGCCCGCTTGCGCGGCCACAAGGTGGGCACGGGCGGCAAGGCGCAGGTGCTGCTCGTCGAGCGGAAGGGAACCCTGCAGGTCGAGATCGCGGGTCGCGCCACCCTTGCCGAGCGCTGGAGCGCCATGGGCCGGCCCGCGCGCCGGCTCCGCCCCGGCGCCGAGATCGCCGTGGGCGAGGATCTCGTCGTGCGGGTGGACGGCTCCGGCGGCGCGGACGGCCTGCTCGGCGTGCTTCTGTACGGCCGATCCGGCGCGCCGCCGGGCGAGCTCATCGAGCGCGAGGGCCTGGTCCCGCTGCCGCCGTACCTCGGCCGTGAGCCCGAGCCGGCCGACCGCGAGCGCTACCAGACGGTGTACGCCTGCCGGCCGGGGGCGGTGGCGGCGCCCACGGCCGGGCTGCACCTGACGGAGCAGCTTCTCGCGGCGCTGCGTGCGCGCGGCTGCGCGTTGGCCAGCGTGACTCTGCACGTCGGCCCCGGCACCTTCCGCCCGGTCGCGGCGGCGGATCTGGACCAGCACCCCATGCACGCGGAGCGCTTCGAGATCGCCGACGAGACGGCTCGTGCCGTGGCCGCGGCGCGCGCCGCCGGCCGGCCGGTGGTGGCCGTGGGCACGACCGTGGTGCGCGCGCTGGAGAGCGCCGCCGACACGGAGCGGCCCGGGCTGGTGCGCGTGCAGACCGGCGCCACACGGCTTTTGATCCAGCCCGGATACCGCTTCAAGGTGGTCGATGAGCTCGTGACCAACTTCCACCTGCCGGGCTCCACGCTGCTTGCCCTCGTCGCCGCCTTCACCGGCCTGGGGCGCGTGCTCGGCGCCTATCGCCTGGCCGTGCTGGAGCGCTACCGCTTCTACTCGTACGGGGACGCGATGTACCTGCGCCGCAGCCTTGGCGCCGGGGCACCATGAGAGTGACGACCGCCGGCTTCGGCTTTCGCGTTCTCGCCTGGGACGGCGCGGCGCGCGCCGGCGTGCTCACGACGCCCCATGGCGAGGTCCCGACGCCGGCGTTCATGCCGGTCGGAACCCGGGGAAGCGTCAAGATGCTCATGCCCGAGGAGGTGGCGGCCACGGGGGCGCGCATCGTGCTCGGCAACGCGTATCACCTCTGGCTGCGGCCGGGCCCGGAGCGCGTCGCGCGTCTGGGCGGACTGCACGCGTTCACCCGCTGGCCTGGCGCCATGCTCACCGACTCGGGCGGCTACCAGGCGTTCTCCTTGGCGGGCACACGCGTGAGCGACGACGGCTTCACCTTCCGCTCGCACCTCGACGGCAGTCGCTACTTCCTGTCGCCCGAAGAGGCCATGCGGATCCAGGGGCTGCTCGGCGCCGACATCGCCATGGCCCTCGACGTCTGCCCGCCGGCCGCAGCCGAGCCGTCCGCGGCACAGCACCGCCTGCACCAGGATGCGTGCCGGCGCACGAGCGCTTGGGCACGGCGCTGCCTCGCCGCCAAGCGCGAGCTCCAGGCGCTGTTCGGCATCGTGCAAGGGGGCACCGATCTGGCTATGCGCTTGTCGCACCTCGAGGACATCGCCGGGCTGCCCTTCGACGGCCTCGCCCTGGGTGGGTTCTCGGTCGGGGAGCCCAACCGCCGCATGCACGAGGTGCTCGCCGAGCTCGTGCCTCGGCTCGATCCGGAGCGCCCGCGCTACCTCATGGGCGTGGGCACGCCGCTCGACCTCCTGCGGGCCGTGCGCGCCGGCGTGGACATGTTCGACTGCGTGCTGCCGACGCGCAACGCGCGCAACGGGCAGGCGCTCGTCCCCTCGGGCCGGATCGGCATTAAGCAGGCACGCTACGCGGACGACGGCGCGCCGCTCGATCCGGACTGCGGGTGCCCCGCCTGCCGCGGCGGCTATGCCCGGGCCTACCTGCGCCACCTCTTCCTCGCGGGCGAGGGCCTGGCCGGAAGGCTCCTCAGCCTGCACAACCTGCAGCTCTACGGCACGCTCATGGCGCAGGCGCGGCAGGCCATCCTGGACGGACGCTTCGACGCCTTCGCCGGGCGCTGGAGCGCGGCCGCCCTCGCCAGCGGGGACCGGGAGCCGGCCGCCGATCCGGCGTGACGCGGCGGCCAATCTGGCGTACGCGTATCGGGTCTGTAGTGTCCAGCCCTTTCGGACCGGGCGCCGGGTGACGGCACGCGGGCTCTGCCTCGCGTGGTCCCGGTGCGGGCGACCTGCCCGACCCAGGTACGGGCACAGCGGCCAGAGGGCGCCATCGACGATGCAAGTTACCAAGGGCAGCATCACCCGGGAGATCGAAGCGCTCAAGACGCTGAGCGAGCAGACCGGGGTGCCCGGGATGGACCTCAATCAGATCTGCATCCGGCTGAGCGACCTGGGGCTGGTGCCGCGTGAGGTGGCCGAGCACAGGCTCCTCATCCCGGTCCTCGTGCGGGAGGACAGCTTGTTCGTTGCCATGGCCCGGCCCGACGACCAGCAGAGCGTCGGCGAGCTGGAATTCGCCACCGGCAAGAAGGTCTTCAGCTACGTCGCCCTGGAGAGCACGCTCCGGCGCGTCATCAAGGACGCATACGCGCTGAAGGACAAGGGGGGGCGCTACTTCATCGGGCCCACCTGCCCGCCGGAGGTGCGCCGGAAGGTCGGCGCGCCCGAGCCCGAGCCGCTGCTCGACAGCATGATGCCTGAGCCGGGCGACGAAACCGACGCCGTGCGCGCCGACGGGCCCGCGGGGGTGGTCCTCGACGACGGCATGCGCGACTCGATCCTGCCCGGGCGGCGGGAGCCGCTCGACGAGGGCGTGCTGTTCGACGAGGAGTCCGTCGAGGGCGACGAGGACGAGGAGGCGCCGCCGACGCCGCCGCGGGCCGCCCTGGCGCAGAAGACCGTGCTCGTCGTGGACGACGAGGCGGATGTACGCCAGCTTCTCGGCGACGTGCTCCGGGCGCACGGCTATCGCGTGATCGAGGCGGAGCAAGGCGACGAGGCCCTGCAGAAGGTACGGGAGCAGCCGCCGGACGCCATCATCCTGGACGCGATGCTTCCCGGGGTGCACGGCTTCGAGATCGCGCGCCGGCTCAAGCAGAGCGAGCGCTACGGCGCCATCCCGGTCATCATGGTGTCGGCCGTCTTCCGCGGGTGGCGCTTTGCGGCCGACGTCAAGGAGAACTACGGCGTCGATGCCTACCTCGAGAAGCCCTTCGACGTGGGTGAGCTGGCGGAGGTCGTGGCCGCGGCCTTGCGCGGGAGCGTCGCCGAGTGGCGATCCGGGCGAAAGGCCACCGACGAGGCGGAGCGCTGCCTCGCGGCGGGGATCGCCGCCTACAAGCGCGGCGAGCTGGACGAGGCGCTGGAGCACTTGCACGCGGGCGTGCGTGCCGACCCGCTCGCCTTCGACCTGCACTTCCAGCTCGGGCTACTGTACGGAAGAAAGGCAGATACCTTCAGCGCCATCCAGGAGCTCGAGACCGCCGTGGGGATCCGCGCCACCCACCATGCCGCCTTGAAGAACCTCGCCGTGCTCTATCAGAACGCGGGATTCCGCAACAAGGCCATCGAGATGTGGGAGCGTTGCCTGAGCGCCGCCCCGGACGAGGGCGCGAAGCAGACGGCGAAGAAGCACCTTCTCTCCCTCCTCTGATGACTTGTCGCTGCCCGCCCTTGCCCGCTAGGCTAGACAGGATGTTCCCCGTCCGTCCCCCCGGAACCGGCACCGCCTAGGCAATGAAGTTCAACTGCGCCGCCTGCCAAGCGAAGTACCAGATTGCCGACGAGAAGGTCGCCGGGAAGACGGTGCGCATGAAGTGCCGCAAGTGCGGCGGCTCCATCCAGGTGCGCGCCGAGATCGGCCCGGATGGCGCCGTCACGGCGGTGCTGGTTCCGCCGGGAGCCTCCGAGCGGCCGCCGGCGCCCACGGCGCCCGCCGCGGCGGCGCCAGCACCCGCGGCGCCACCGGCCCCGCCCCGAGCCCATCTGCCGGGCGGAGCAACCGCTCCGGCACGGCCGTCTCCCCTCGCCGGCGCCGCGGCGCCGCCGGCCGCCGGCCAGGTCGCGGCCGGGCCCAGACCGGGCGCACCGCCCGCAGGGCCCGGCCTGCCTCGGCCCGGGCCGCCCAGCCCCCTTGGTCCGCCGCGCCCGTGGGCTCCGACCGGACCGCCCCTTGCCGGCCGCGCCGTGCCGCTGCCGCCGACCGGCGCGGCGCCGGGGGCACCGGGCGCAGCGTGTGCGCCGGCCGCCGGCCCCTCGCCGCTGGGTCCGCCTCCGCGTCCGGGTGCGCCTCCCCCCGGCCCCGCTCCGTTCGTCCCCCGCCCGCCGCCGCGCCCGCCCGGGCCGCCTCGTCCGCTCGTCTCCCCTGCGCCGCCTCCGGCAGCCGCGCCCGCCCCACGGGCCCCGGTGGCCGTTGCGGAGCCCGCGGGGCTCGGGCTGGCTCCGCTGGGCGAGGAGCCGAGCGCCGACGAAGCCACGCAGGTGATGAAGCGCAAGGCGCCGGTGGAGGCGCTCGCCGCGCTCGGCATCTTCCCCGGCCGACCTGAGCCGGAGGTTTCTGCGGCTTTGCCGCGCGCCGCAACAGGCGTCCCGCCGGCACCCGTGCCGGCTCCGCCAGCGGCCCCGGTCGAGGCCATGCCTTCGCCCCGGGGCTTCGCTCCCGCGGGCGAGGTGCCGCCCCCGAATCTCGCCGCGCTAGGACTCCCGTTGGTGCCCGTTCTCGAGACGGCCGTGCCTGCCCCGGAGGCGGCGCCGGCCGCGCCACCGATCGAGGCGCCCGCGCCGGCCGGTGCGGCGTCTGCCGACGAGCCTTCGATCGAGTTCGCGCCGCTCGGGCCGGCAGAGAGCGGGGAGGGCAGCTTCCCCAGCCTGCCGAAGCTCCCGTCTGCGCCGGGGCCGATGCGGGCGTCATCGCCCGGGTCGCTGGCGGTCCAAGGGGACCTGCACCAGGAGTGGTTCGTCGGCATCGACAACGAACCCGTGGGCCCGGTCGGAGTCTCGTTTCTGCGCCACCATCTGGCCACGGGCAAGGTTGGCGCCGACTCGCTCGTCTGGCGCGACGGGATGGCCGACTGGCAGCCGATGAAGAGCGTGCTGGAGCTCGATCCCATCGTGCGCCTGCACGCGCTGGGGCTCATCCTCGGCCCCAGCCCCGAGCTGCACGACGATCGGGCCGTGGCGGCCGAGGGCGGCTCCGCCCCCACGCCGGTGCACGTGCCGCCGGCGTCGGTTTCGGATCCGCTGGCCTTGATGCGCGTCAAGGAGGAGGATCGGCCGCCCGCGGCGCCGGCGGCCGGACCGGCGGCGGACGTGGCGGTGGCGGCGGGTGAGCTCCCGGCCGAGCCGCCGGCGGCGCGCGAGGAGGCAGTCCGGCCCCCCGTCGCCGAGGCTCACGTCGAGGGGCGAGCGGTCGCCGCGCCCAAGGCCGAAGCGGCCGAGATCCCGCCGACCGAGCGGCGGCCGAGCGAGCGACCGGATGCGCACGCGGCGCGCGCGGCTGACGCGCGGCTCGACGAGGAGCTGGCAGAGCTGGGCGAGCTGAAGCCGCGCCATCGCGAGCGGCGCCGGCGCCGGCGCGGGATGAGCCCGCTCGCCTACGCGTTCATTGCGATGGCCGGCGGGTTCGGCGGCACGGCCGCGTATGTGCTTCTCACCAACCCCGTGCCGGCGGCGCCGACGGTCAACACGGTCTACAAGTACATCGAGCGGCCGGCGGGCACGGGCCCGGCCGGCACTGCCGGGCCGGCGGCCGAGTCGAGCGCGGGCGCCGCGGCCGGACCCTCCGGGCGCTTGCCCGGGCCGCTGCCTGCGGCCGGCGCCGACGCCGCCGCCTCCGCCAGCGCCGAGGCGAGCGCCTCGGCCGGCAAGCCCGCCGATCCGCTCGACCCGGAGCTGGCCGGCATGCTGGAAGGTGGCGGCGAGGGCCCCCCCTCGAAGGGCAGCGCGGGGGAGCAGGCGTCGCGCGCAGGAGGGCTGACGACCGAGCAGATCGGCGCGGTCGTGGGCGCCAACAAGCCGGTCGTCTCCGGCGGCTGCTGGCAGCCGGCGTTGAAGAACCGCCTTGGCATCGGGCCGGCCAGCGCGCGCGTGGTGGCCTCTCTTGTCGTCTCAGCGTCGGGCAAGGTCAGCTCGGCGAGCGCCAGCGGGTCCGAGGCGGAGTTCCCCGGCCTGTCGAGCTGCATCGCGAAGAAGGTTCGCAACTGGAAGTTCCCGCCGTCGGGCGGCGAGACGCCCGTCAACGTGCCGTTTGTGTTCGTGGCGCAGTGAGCTCGGCGGGGGTGACGGTCATGGTTGGGGTGATGGTGCAGGTCATGGTCATGGTGAGCTGCCCGGCAGGCAGCTCGAACGCGTTGACACCCGCCAGCGCGCTCGGCGACAATAGGGCATGGTGAAGAGCAAGCAAGCAAGCAAGCAAGCAAGCAAGAATCCCGCCACGATGTGAGCGCGCAGCCAGGCGGGCCGTCTGAGCGAGGGGGCAGCGACAAGGCGTGCCTACGGGTGGGGTTGGCCGTGCTCGGGACCGTGGCAAGCGTCGCGTTCGCCGGGTGCGAGGGCTGCGAGGTGCCCGCCACGCCAGGGCAGGAGCCGGCGTGCACCTTCACGTGCCCCGAGGGGCAAGTGCTCACGT
Organism: Deltaproteobacteria bacterium; assembly: GCA_016209145.1. Taxonomy (GTDB): domain Bacteria; phylum Myxococcota_A; class Polyangia; order Polyangiales; family Polyangiaceae; genus JACQWT01. The sequence goes on from JACQWT010000466.1 coordinate 9,122, forward strand.
GCAGCGAAGTTTGCGTGACCCCCGTGCCCAACGACGGCTCGTGCTCGATCGTCGACTGTACGCAGAGCAGCGTGTGCGCGAGCGGGCTTGGGTGCGTGCCTGCCGACAGCGGCCACCAGTGCGTGGGCACGCAGGCGGAGGGCGGTCTCGGCATCCTGAGCGAGTGCGACCCGGACGAGTTTGATCTCTGCCCCGCGGACACGTTCTGTCGCGACGATCGCGTGTGTTTCCCTGACTCGCTCCGGACGGGCTTGTGCTCGCGCGGCGCGACGAACGGCGCCAAGTGCGATAGCGAATGGGACGATCCCGGGTGCTCGCCGTGCATCCGCGGGCTCGCATGCATCAAGAAGCACACGCAAGACCCCTTCGGCTTCTGCCACAAGCGCTGCGCCAGCGTGGGGGACTGTCCCTGTCCCGATACCCTGCACGAGCTCGGTTGCGTGCAGCTTCCCGAAGACAAATCCGGGCAGAACTGGTGCTACGAGTGCCGGCACATGGACGAGCAGTGCGACCAGGAGCGGCGCTGCTGCGATTCGGGTACGCACTGCAGCGTGGACGGAACCTGCTGCGTGGACGAGGGCACCGACTGCGAGAGCTCAGCCGAGTGCTGCCAGGCCGACGAGCAGATCTGCCTCGCGGGGACCTGCCGGCCGTGCATCGGCTGGGGCAAGACGGGCTGCACCAAGGACTCGGACTGCTGCGGCAGCAAGATCTGCAGCAGCAGTGGCATGTGCGTCAAGCCGTGCCCCGCTGGCGAGGAGTGCAAGGTTGGCAAGCTCAAGGGCCCGTGCAACGACGCCGTGTTCGTGTGCGACGCGAAGGGGCAGGGGAGTTGCCCGCAGAAGACCTTCGCGAGCCCGGAGAAGTGCGACGAGATCGACAACGACTGCAACGGGAAGGTGGACGATCTCGCGCCGGAGACCTGTGAGCAACAGCCCCCTACTTGCGCCACCGACTTCAAGGTGAAGGGCGTCTTCGTGTGCAAGGACGGCGAGAAGAAGTGTGATATTGAAGGCCGCTTCTGTGGCAACGTCAAGGGCGCAGTGGCCTGCGGCGGGGTCACGGTCGACGGCCAGTACTGCGGCGCATGCGCCGGGCACGAGTGCGTGAAGGATAAGCAAGAGTGCATGCCGAAGGCGGTGTGCCAGGGGGCGCCCAACAATATCATCTGCCTGTACAACCCGCTTTGCCCCCAGATGACGTGCTGGCTTCCCAAGGACGTCGGAAGCTGCAAGCTCTGGTAGCCGTGGGCCTGCCGATGCGTCGTAGAGCGCTGGATCGAGCACGCGTCGGGCGGGCGGCGCGTTGCCGATCGTGGCGCTGGCTCGCGGTGGTGGCTGCTGTGGGTGCCGGCACAGCCCCGCCACTGCTCAGCGCGCTTTCTTGTGCTGGCGAGGTGAGCGACGAGCGCATCGTTCACTTCTGGAACGAAACCTACTCTGGCTCGGGCACTGGCGGCGCCTACGACTGCCTCGGCGATGCCGAGGCAAACCAGTGTGAGCGCTTTCCTGAGGCAGACAAGGGCTGCGTTAAGTACGGCCAGCCGCCGCTCGGCTACGGATGCCTCGCCGCGCGCACCGTTCCCGTTGGGTGCGTGTATGACTACGGTCCCCCATATGATCCGCCCTGCTGGAACTGCCTGAACTGGTGCTGCCCGCCGCCCGAGGCCTGGGACGGCG
>JACQWT010000467.1 GCA_016209145.1 Deltaproteobacteria bacterium
CCGCTCGCTGCCGGCTGTGATAGTCTTGATTCCAGTCGCGACACGCTCGGTAAGCCGGTCGCGCGGGAGGTGGTCATGCATCGGCTGCTGGTCTTGCTCGGGCTGCTTGTGACGGCGGCGGCGGTCTTCGCCGGCTGCGGAGAGGACGTGACGAGCACGTCGTCCTCTTCGTCTTCCGGCTCGACGTCGTCCGGCTCCTCTTCTTCCAGCTCGTCGTCCTCTTCGGGCGGCGGCAGTCACGCCGGCGGCACTTCGCACAAGGTCGATCTCCTGCTCGTGATCGACAACTCGCGCTCCATGGCGGACAAGCAGCGCGTGCTCGCCGCCGGCGCCAGCCACATCACGGGCGCGTTCATCAACCCGCCCTGCGTGGACGAGGCCGGCGCCCTGGGCGGGGAGCAGCCTGCCGACGCCTCCCAGCCGTGCCCGGAGGGCACCAAGCGGCTGTTCGCGCCCGTGACCGACCTGCACGTCGGGGTCGTGAGCTCCAGCCTGGGCGGGCACGGCGCCGATGCCTGCAACCTCGAAGCCGATCCGACCGGGAACGCGAGCGTCAACGACCAGGCGCACCTGCTTGCCCGCACCAGCCCCTCGGGCGGCGGCACCGTGCCGACCTACCAGAACCAGGGCTTTCTCGCCTGGGATCCGGGCCGGGACCTCGAGCCGCCGGGCACGAGCGATCCGGCGGAGCTCGAGGCCGGGGTGGTCGATATCGTGAACGGCGTCGGCGAGGTCGGCTGCGGCTACGAGGCGCCGCTCGAGGCGTGGTACCGGTTCCTGGTCGATCCCGATCCGTACGAGAAGATCACGCTCAACGACAAGATGCAGGCCGTGCTCGAGGGCACGGACAGCGTGCTCTTGGAGCAGCGCAAGGCATTCCTGCGGCCGGACTCGCTTCTCGCCATCCTCCTGCTCAGCGACGAGAACGACTGCTCGATCAAGGACGGCGGCCAGTACTACTTCGCCGAGCAGATCTTCGCCCCCGGCTCGCAGAGCGCACCCTACCACCTGCCCAAGCCGCGGGCCGCGTGCGCCGAGGATCCGAACGACCCCTGCTGCCGCTCCTGCGGCCAGTCGGGGGGCGAAGGCTGCGACCAGAGCAAGGACGACTGCTCCGGTTCGCTCTCGCCCGAGGACGACCAGATCAACCTGCGCTGCTTCGACCAGAAGCGGCGCTTCGGCATCGACTTCCTCCAGCCCATCGATCGCTATGTGGCCGGGCTCACCTCGCCCCAGGTCCCGGACCGCCTTGGCAACCTCGTGGCCAACCCGGTTTTCGCCGGCAAGCGCGACGCGTCCATGGTCTACTTCGCCGCCATCGCCGGCGTTCCCTGGCAGGACATCGCCCGCCGCAACGGACAGGGCAAGCCCGACCTCGCCGCGGGCCTGGGCGCCAACGGCAAGCCCGTGGGAGGGCTGCAGAGCGCGGCCGAGCTCGTGCAGAGCGGCGTCTGGGACGTGATCCTGGGCGACCCGGCCTCCTACGTGCAGCCCACCGATCCGCTGATGATCGAGTCGATCGAGCCGCGCCAGGGCACCAATCCCGTCACGGGCGACGTCATCGCTCCGCCTGGCGCGAAGATCATGGCCAACCCGATCAACGGGCACGAGTACAGCATCCCGGCCAGCAACGATCTACAGTACGCGTGCATCTTCTCGTTGAAGGTACCGCGGGACTGCCAGGATCCGAGCCAGACGGCCTGCGACTGCGCCGATCCGTACAACGACAACCCGCTGTGCCAGGCGGGCGACAGCAGCTTCGACCAGACGCAGTACTATGCCAAGGCATACCCGGGGCGCAGGCACTTGCAGCTCCTCAAGGCCGTGGGGACGCAGGGTGTCACGGGCTCCGTCTGCCCGGCGCAGACCGCCGATGCGGCCCAGCCCGACTTCGGCTACCGGCCGCTGCTCCGGGCGCTGGGCGAGGCCATGCGCGGCTCGATCGTGGCGCCGCCGCCGTGACCGGGAGAGGCAATGAAGCTCGATCAGTGCAAGCTCATCGTGACGGGAGCCGCGTCCGGCCTGGGCCGGCACTTCGCCCTGCGGCTGGCCGAGGCCGGCGGGCAGGTGGCCGCCGGCGACGTGGACGAGGCCGGCCTTGCCGCGCTCGCCCAGGAGGCGCAGGGGCTCGCCGGCGCCGTTCACGCGCGCCGCCTCGACGTGGCCGACGAGGCGAGCATCACCGCCTTCGTCGCTTTCGCCGCCGGGGCCATGGGCGGCATCAGCGGCCTCGTCAACAACGCCGGCATCCTGCGCGACGGCCTGCTCGTCAAGAAGGACCGGACGAGCGGCGAGATAGTCAAGATGACGCGCCAGAGCTGGCAGTCGGTCATCGATGTCAACCTGACGGGCGCCGTCTGGATGGTGCGCGAGGTGGCCGCGGCCATGATCGAGCGCGGCGAGAGGGGCGCGATCGTCAACCTGAGCTCGCTCGCCCGCCACGGCAACCGCGGGCAGTCGAGCTACGTCGCGGCCAAGGCGGCGCTGGCGGCCAACACGAGGACGTGGGCGCTGGAGCTCGCCCCCTACGGCATCCGCGTGGCCGCCGTCGCCCCGGGGATGGTCCGCACGCCCATGACCGCCGGGATGAACCAGAAGGCCCTGCAGAGCTGGGTGGACAAGATCCCGGTCGGCCGCATCGGCGAGCCGGAGGACGTTTGGCTGGCGGTGCGCTTCGCCCTCGAGTGCGAGTACTTCAACAGCCGCACGCTCGACGTGGATGGCGGGCTGAGCTTCTGATCTACTAGGTCCGAAAATCGTCGCGTGGCGCGAAGAAAAACGAACCGCCAAGGCGCCAAGGGCGCCAAGATCGAATCCGATTTTGTTTCTTCCTTGGCGTTCTCGGCGCCTTGGCGGTTCATCTTCTTGCTTGGGTTGCGGGCGAAGCCCGCGCTACGACCGGCTACCAGTCGATCACCGCGCAACCCCAGGTGAAGCCCGAGCCGAAGGCCACGAGCACGACCTTCATCCCGCGCTTCAGGCGTCCGTCGCGCTCGGCCTCGTAGAGCAGGCTCGGCAGCGTCGCGGCGGTGGTGTTGCCGTACTTCTGGATGTTGTTGAGGAACTTCTCCTCGGGCGCGCCGATCTGCTTCTGGATGTACTGGTTGATGCGCAGGTTGGCCTGGTGGAAGGCGAACAGATCGACGTCGTCGAGGGTGATCTTCTGGTCGGCGAATGCCTGCATCATGACGCCGATCATGCGCTCGACCGCGTGCTTGAAGACCACGCGGCCCTGCA
>JACQWT010000468.1 GCA_016209145.1 Deltaproteobacteria bacterium
GAGCGCATCGCGCAGACCAACTCGCCGCTTCCCGTTGGGGGGAGCCGGCACGACCGGGTTGCTGCGCGGGGAGTAGGGAGAGGGATCCAGAAATTTGAAGAAAAACCGGAGAAAGCACTTGACTATGACAGGACGTAAGCTCATGCCGGACCAGCGCGGACCTAGGGGATCGGCCGCCGTCGTTGCCGTCGAGTATACGACTGCCTCCACCGGGCTTGACAGCAGTCCACCTTTCCACCACCATGAGCGGGTGGCCCTCAACATCAAGAACCGCGAGGCCGAGACGCTGGCCGCGGAGGTGGCTGGGCTCGCGGGCGAATCCATGACCCAGGCCGTCATCAGCGCTCTGGCCGACCGCCGGGCGGCGTTGCTCCGTCGCCGTGGCGCCGTCCAGCGGCTCGCCGATGTCCGCGACTTCCTCGAACGCGAGGTCTGGACGCGCCCCACGCTGGGTGACCCGCTCCCGGACGATCATCTCCTCGGCTACGGTCCGAGCGGCGCATGATCCTCGACAGCTCGGCCGTCGCCGCCGTCTTCCTCGAAGAGCCGGAGGCGGAACGTCTGCTCGCCGCCATTGCGGCGGCTGACTCGGTGTCCATCTCGGCCGCGACGTTCCTGGAGCTGGGCATCGTGCTCTCCCACCGCAAGGCGCACCCCATGGTCCACGCGCTGGAGCTGTTCTTCGCGAAGCTGGGCGTCCGCGTGATCCCGTTCACGGACGAGCACCGCGCCGCGGCCTTGGCTGCCTGGTGGCGCTACGGCCGCAGCCGCTCCCCCGCGGGCCTCAACTTCGGCGACTGCATCGTCTATGCCACGGCCGCGCTCGCGGACGAGGAGCTGCTGTGCAAGGGCGACGACTTCGCGAATACCGACCTACGGCGCGCGGCCTACTGACCGACCGGAGAAAGCAGGGGGGGCCAGTTTGACGGCACCAGGCCGGCATTCGTGGTAGATTGATCCGCGTGCTTCGCCGCGGGCGCGTCCCGCGGGAGTGTTAGAGCTATGTCCGCGCAGCAGCCTGGTTGGGAAGACTCGCTCGGCGACGCCGTGCAGCCGGGCGACGTGCTGGCCGGCAAGTACCGGGTCGACCGGGTCCTCGGCGTGGGCGGCATGGGCGTGGTGGTCCAGGCCTGGCACTTGCAGCTCGACGAGCGCGTCGCCGTCAAGTTCCTGCTGCCCGAGATGGGCGCCAACCAGGAGGCGCTCGCGCGCTTCGAGCGGGAGGCCCGGGCCGCCTTCAAGATCAAGAGCGAGCACGTCGCGCGCGTGAGCGACGTGGGCAAGCTCGACAGCGGCGCCCCCTACATGGTGATGGAGTTCCTGGCGGGCGCGGACCTGGCGTCGCTGATCGAACGGAACAAGACGCTGCCCATCCACGACGCGGTCGAGTACGTGCTCCAGGCGGCGGAGGCCGTGGCCGAGGCCCACACCATCGGCATCATCCACCGCGACTTGAAGCCCGAGAACCTCTTCCTCATCGAGCGCGCCGACGGTTCGCCCTGCATCAAGGTGCTCGACTTCGGGCTGAGCAAGGTCAGGCGCGCGCCGGGTGACTCCTCGATGCGGTCACGGGCCCTGACGGCCACGCAGCAGGTCATGGGCACGCCGCAGTACATGTCGCCCGAGCAGTGGATGAGCGCCAAGGACGTCGGCCCTTCGACCGATCTGTGGGCCCTGGGCGTGATCATCTACGAGCTCGTGACCGGGGTGCAGCCCTTCCAGCGCGAGCAGCTCGCGCAGATGTGCTCGGCCATCCTGAACGCGCCGCACCCGCTGATGAGCACCTACCGGCCCGACGTCCCGCCGGCGCTGGAGAACGTCGTGGCCCGATGCCTGGCGAAGCGTCCTGAGGATCGCTTCCCCAACGTGGCCGAGCTCGCGCTGGCGCTGGCGCCCTTCACCACGCAGCGCGGCCAGCAATCGGCGATGCGCGTCGCGGCCACGTTCCAGAAGGCGGGGGTCACCACGTCGGCCGGGATCGACGTGCGCACCGCGGGCCTGGCCGGCCCGCAGTCGCTGGGGGTGCCCCCCGAGGCGCTCGGCTCGTACGGCGCGGGCGCGCAGTCGCTGGGAGTGCCGCCCGAGGCGCTCGGCTCGTATGGCGCCGGGGGACCGGCGTACGGCACCTCGCCCACGGCGTTGGCGAGCACGAGCGGCGCGCATCCGGCCATGCCCGGGGCGGGTTTCGATCTCGCGGCCCCCGGGCGCGCCCACACCGCGCAGTCCTGGCAGCAGGCGCCCGCGACGGGACCCGCGCGCTCGCGCAAGGCGCTCGTGGTGGCGGCTCTGGCCGGGATCGGCCTGGCAGGAGGCATCGCTGCGGCGCTGGCCCTCGGACGGGGGAGCACGAGCACGGCGAGCGCGGCCGCGAGCTCCTCGGCTCGAGCAGCCGCCGCGGCCGACGCCGAGCCAGCCACGCGAACGGGCGTTGCGCCGACGGGCACGGCCGGCGCCGGGGGATCCGAGCAGGAGGAGGCCGTGGACGCGGCGGCGTCGGCGAGCGCCACGGCGCCGCCGGCCGCAACGGCGGGCCCGGCACCTGCCAAGCCATGGGGCGCCAAGCCCCCACCCCGGACCGGCCCGCCGGTCCCGCCCAAGACCCGCCCCAAGAACAATGATGATCTCTTCAGGCATCGCTAAACATCGCCGCGGCAGCCGCACCCGCCGTCCCGCGCGGGCGGCTCTGGCAGCGCTGGCCGCCTTGATCCTGCTGGGCGCCGCCGGACCGGCACGGGCCGGGGACAAGGCTGCCGCCGAGCAACTCTTCAAGCTGGGCCGGGACCTCATGGACGAGGGCAAGCTCGACGAGGCGTGCCCGAAGTTCGCCGAGAGCTTCAAGGCCGATCCGTCGGTCGGCGCCAAGCTCAACCTCGCACGCTGCTATGAGATGCAGGGCAAGACCGCCTCGGCCTGGGTCGAGTACAGCGAGGCGGCCGCGCTGGCCCGCGACGAAGGCGACGCCAAGCGGGCGGCGGCAGCCAAGGAGCTGGCGAGCAAGCTCGAGGCGAAGCTCTCCCGGCTGACCATCACGGTCGCGGAGCCCGTTCCCGGGCTGAGCGTCACCCGCGATGGCGCCGAGATTGGCGCCCCGTCCTATGGCGTGGCCATTCCCGTCGATCCCGGCGAGCATGCCGTGCGGGCCGCTGCGCCGGGGCACCGCCCCTGGAGCACGCTCGTCACGGTCGGCCCCGACGCCGATCGCCGAACCGTGGCCGTGCCGACCCTGGAGAAGGGCGAGGGCGAGGAGCCGGCGGGCAAGCCGGCACCAGCCGGGCCCGCGGCGGGCGAGCGCGTGCTGGGAGTCAAGACCGTGCTCGGCGTAGTGCTCACGGGCGTGGGCGTGGCCGGCGTGGGCGTAGGCACCGTCTTCGGCGTCATGGCCATCGGCAACGAAAAGGATCTCCGGACCTTGTGTCCCGGCAGCGTGTGCCAGAAGCCAGAGGCCATCGATTCTCACAAGAAGGCGCAGCGCAACGCCAACATCTCCACGGCAGGCATCGGCGTGGGTGCGGCCTCGGCCATCGCCGGCATCGTCCTGCTGATCGTCGGCGACCGCCCCGAGGCGGAGCGGGGCGCCGATGCGGCACAGAGCGCGCGGATCGTGCCGGTGCTCGGCCCCGGCGGCGGCGGCCTGAGCCTGTCCGGGTCGTTCTGACGCCGCCTCAGCCCGTCGGATCCGTGCCGACCTCGGAGGGCGTCACGCTCCACGCGAAGTCGTCGAGGATGGTGAGCGAGTCGAGGATCCCGTCGGAGACGTCGAAGACCATGAGCTCGATCACCATCGTCTCGCCCGGCACGATGGGCGCCTTGGTGATGAGCCACTGCGTCGCGCCCCCCGTGTTGCCGACCTGCATCCCCGTGCCCTGCAGCTCGACCGTGCCGTTCGGGCAGGTGTAGCAGCTCTTGGGCACGCACACATCGAAGAAGCCGTTGTTGACGCTGACCGGGTTGCCCTTGCCGTCGAAGGAGATGTTCTTGTCCTTGGGCAGGTTGGGGGCCTTGCTCGTCAAGAGCGCGAGGTAGAAGTCGTTGTACTGGGTGCACGCGTACGTCCAGTACTCGGCCGAAAAGAACTTGAACTTGTAGGAAAACGACTGGGCGTTGGTCGGCACGCGGATCTCGATCCGCGCGTTCACCGAGTCGTTGGCGCCGTTTCCCGCCGGGCAGTTGCCCTTGCAGCCAAACGACGCGGGCAACTGGCCGCCATGGGCGGCGAGGTAGGCGGCGGGCGGCTGCGAGCTCGATCCGAAGCTCGATCCGCCGTTGGGGTTCGTGTACTCGGGATCGTTCTGATCGCGCATCCGGCCGGAGCTGATGCCGGCCATGGTCTGGCCCTTCTTGGGCACGACTCCCCCGGTGCCGTAGTTCTGCAGGATCGCGGCCTGGAAGTTCTGCATGTTGGACATCTGGCCGCCGGGCGCGTTGCCGTTGGCGAGCCGGAACTCCGCCCCCACCACGCCCCACTTCTTGTCCTTGGGCGCCGGGTTCTTGGGCACGAACTGGCACAGGTCGATGGCCTTGGCCACGTCCTCGGCAGTCACGCTCTTGAACTTGACCTGGGTGCTGCACAGCGGCGGCGGCTGGTCGTCCGGCGTGTTGGGATCGCAGTCGTCGTCCACCTGGTTGCCCACGAACTCGAAGGCGCCCGGGTTGACGAGCTCGGGGCTGCCGCACTGGAACTTCTGCTCGCAGCAGTCGCCGTCGCACACCGTCCAGCCGTCGCCGTCGAGATCGGGGATGTCGTCGATGCCGCCGTTGCAGTCGTCGTCGATGCCGTTGGCGCACTTCTCCTCGGCGGGCAGCACCTGGCCCTCGCAGGAGCCCCACTGCATGCCGTCCATGGCGCAGGTCTTGGTGCCGCCGTGGCAGGCGCCCACGTTCTCCGTGCCGAGCAGCCCCTCGTAGCAGGGCTGGACCTCGCCCGGCGTGCACTTGCATTCCATCGGCTGCTCGCAGCCGGAGCTCGGATCGAGATCGCAGTCGAAGAAGCCCGGCTCGCAGTCCCCCAGATGGCAAGCCCCGGCCTCGCACCACACCTTGAGGTGCTGCGGCTGGGGGCCGGCGCTGCCGCAGCCCCCGCAGTTGAGCAAGTCCGCA
>JACQWT010000439.1:0-9526 GCA_016209145.1 Deltaproteobacteria bacterium
ACCTGCAAGCAAGGCGAGGTGTGCAGTGGCGGCAAGTGCACCGCCCTGTGCCCGGCGCCGCTCGTCGTCTGCGGCAACGTCTGCACCAACACGAGCTTCGACCCGCAGCACTGCGGCAAGTGCAACAACCCCTGCCCCGGCGCGCCCAACGCCACGCCGACCTGCGGCGCGGGCGTGTGCGGGCTCGTGTGCAAGCAGGGCTACGGCGACTGCAACGCCAACATGAACGACGGCTGCGAGATCGACACGGCGAGCAACGCGAGCCACTGCGGCGGCTGCGGCAAGCCGTGCCCGCCCGTGGCCAACGGCACGGCGGGGTGCACGGCCTCGGTGTGCGGCGTCGGAAGCTGCAATCAGGGCTTCGCCGACTGCGACAAGAACGCGGGCAACGGCTGCGAGGTCAACTTGACGAGCGACAAGAGCAACTGCGGCTCCTGTGGCAACGTCTGCCCGAACAACACGCCGGTGTGCAGCGGCAGCAAGTGTACGAACGTGGACCTGTCCGGCGTTTTCAAGAGCTACGCCTTCGCCGGGCGCAACGTGCACATCTGGAAGACGCCGGTGCCGTGCGCCTTCCTGCCGAACTACACCGACTTCTGCCCCAAGCGGGGCCTGAAGTGGTGGCAGCCCAAGTCGCAGCCCGATGCCCAGCAGCTCGTCACCTTCGCGGCCGGCCTCGACGGCAGCCCCACCTGGGTCCAGATCTACGGGCTCAAGACCACCATCAACCCGGCCACGATCGGTGGCTACTCCGTCACCGTCGACGACGGGAGTTGCTGCTGGGGCCACGACGGCAGCGCCTGGGGCGGCTTCCGCCGCTGGGGCTGCTCCTTCTGCGAGCCGGCCACGGGCAAGTGCACCTGCTGCGGCCAGCAGAACACCGGCAATCAGAGCTGCTGCTGGGACAAGGGCAACCAGTACGACTGGTTCGTGTGCGAGGAGTAGTGGCGCTCACCGCCGCGCTCGGCTGATGCGCGCGTAGATCTCCGCAGCGCCGAGCCCGGCCTCCGCGGCGAGCGCCTTGGCCACATCCTTGGCCCGCATGCCGCGGCCGCGCAGCTCGGCGATTCTCGCCTCGAGCTCGGCCTCGCCCAGCGCCGGGGCCGGGGTCGGCTCCTGTGGCCCGAGCACCAGCGTCACCTCCCCCTGCCAGCGCCGGCCGGCGTGCGCGGCCGCCAGCTCGCCCAGCGTGCCGCGCAGGAGCTCCTCGTGGACCTTCGTCAGCTCGCGGGCGACGACCGCCTCGCGCCCGGGCATGCGCGCCGCGAGCTCGGCCAGGGTCGCGCCGAGCCGCTGCGGCGCCTCGAAGAGCGCGACCGGCTCGGCCGTGGCGGCGATGCGATCGAGCGCCTGGCGCCGGCCCGGGCCGGCGCGCGGCAGGAAGCCCAGGAACAGAAAGCCGCCGCTCGCGAGGCCGGAGGCGGCGAGGGCGGCCGTCACGGCGCACGGACCCGGCACCGGCGTCACCACCGCACCCGCCGCCACTGCCGCGCGCACGAGGGCCGCGCCCGGATCGCTGATGGTGGGCGTGCCGGCGTCGGCCACGAGCGCAACCACCTCCCCCTGCCGAAGCCGCGCCAGATGCGGCTCGAGGCCGCGGCGCTCCGCGGCGGCATCGAACCGCTCCACGCGCTTGCCCCGGAGGCCGAGGTGGCTGAGGAGCTGGCGCGCGCGCCGCGTGTCCTCGGCCAGGACGAGGTCAGCCTCGCGCAGCGCCGCGGCGGCACGCGCCGACAGGTCCGCCAGGTTTCCGATGGGCGTCGCGACGACCACCAGCCGGCCAGGTGCGGAGCCCATCGCAGCGGCCTAGACGCCGAGCTCGACGGCATCGCCGAGCTGGCCCTTGAGGTACTCGCGCAGCCGGCCGGCGAGCCGCGCTTCGATCTGGCGCATCCGCTCGCGCGAGACGCCGAACTCGTCGCCCAGCGCCTGCAGCGTCACGGGGTCCTCGGCGACCATGCGCCGGTCGAAGATGGTCAGATCCTTGCCGCGCAGTCCCTGGCGGAACTTGCCCAGGTGCTCGCCGAGGAGCTGCCCGAACTGCTCGGCCGCCACGGCCTCGTCGGGCGGCTTGTCGTTGCTGGGTATGAGCTCGACGCGGGAGACGGGCCGGCCTTCCGGATCGCCCATGGGCACGTCGAGCGATGCCTCACGGCTGGCAAGCCGGCGGTCCATCTCGACCACCTCCTTCTCGCGCACGCCCAGACGCTCCGCCAGCTCGCCCGCCGTCGCCTCAATGCCCATGGCCGCAAGCAGGGCCTTCTGCTTGTTCAAGTTGAAGAAGAGCTTGCGTTGGGCCTGGGTCGTCCCGAGCTTGACGAGCCGCCAGTTGTTCAGGATGAAACGAAGCATGTAGGCGCGGATCCACCAGGCCGCGTACGAGGAGAGCTTGACGCCCCGGTACGGGTCGTAGCGCCTGACGGCCTGCATCAGGCCGATGTTGCCCTCCTGGATGAGGTCCATGATGTTGCGGTAGGCGCACCGGTACTCGTAGGCGAGCTTGACCACCAGGCGCAGGTTGGCCGTGACGAGCCGCGCGGCGATCTTCACGTCGCCGGTAGCCTGGTAGGAACGGGTGAGCCGCTGCTCCTCCTCGGGCGTGAGCAGCGGGTAGCGCTGGAGCTCGTGGAAGTAGGCCCGCAGCGGATCGAGGCGCGACAGGGCCGTGGAGCTGGGCAAGGGCGGCGGCGGCAGCTCGCGCTGGCTCGGCACCAGGTCGGCGGTCTCGGCCACGAGCTCCACGGGCAGATCCTCGGCGACGGCGACGGCGAGCGGCTCATCGCCCAACTCTGCGGGCGCAACCTCGCCGAGCTCGACCAGCAGCTCGGCGCCGCCGGGCTCGACCGCGACCTCGGGGCGATCCTCCTGCGGCCCGGGCTCCAGGGAGGGCACAGGGGGCGGCGGCCACGACGGCGGCGCGGGCGCGCCTGGCTTCGATGCGCGCCGACGTACGGCCCGCCGGGGCTCCGTCTGGCGGCGCCGCTCGCCTGCCCCCTTCGCCGCTGCCTTGCGCGCTGCCATGCCGCGCCCTAGGTAAGCACAATCCGGGCTTTTCGCAAGGCGGGGGTTCGTGACTGCTCTTGGGAGGCAGGCGGGCCGGCGTGCAACAGCTCGAGGTTGACATCGATGATGACCCAGAGCCTGGCGCTGATGGTCATGGTCCAAGCCCAGGGTGAAGGTCATGGTCGTGGTGAAGGTGGCTGGCACCGGCGACCGAGCACCATGCCTGTCGTCCAAAACCCGGGCTGAGCCGTCTGGCGAGGTGGCGTACACTATACCGACATGGAGCGAGCACACATCGGCAGGTGGGGACTTGGGGCAGCAACCGCGCTGCTGCTGTTCGGGTGCGGCAAGCGCTACGCCGACGCGATCGTGGACGGCCCTGGCCTCGACGGCGGGGCCGCTGGCGGGGCAGGAGCCGGCGAGCCGGTCGGCACAGGCGGCGGTGCCGGCCTGGTCGAGACCGGCGGCGGCGGCGATGCGCCCGTCGGCCCGGGCGACGAGGTCTGGAGCAAGCGGTTCGGCCACGCCGACCCCGGGCCCGAAAGCGGAGAGAAGGAAGCAGGCGACCAACTCTGGGACCTGGCGGTCGACGACAGCGGCAACGTCGTGTTCCTCGCCAGCGCCGGGGCCGGCGTGGACTTCGGTGGCGGAGTGATCTCGGCGGGTTACGAGCCGACCTTCCTCGTGAAGCTCGACCCGAACGGGCAGCACGTCTGGAGCAAGGCCTTCGGCGGGCCGCACCCGCTGCATCCCAGTGCCATCGCCGCCGGGCCTTCCGGCGAGCTTGCCATCGCCGGGTCGATGTCGGCAGATCTGGGCGGCGCCGACTTCGGAGGCGGCGAGATCGGCACAGGGGTTGACTGCGCTGCCTGGCTCGCTTGCTTCGACGCCGCTGGCGGCCACAGGTGGAGCCACGCCTTCGCGACCACCGCAGGCTGCAGTGACGGCGCGAGGCCGACCAGCCTGGCCATGAGCCCGACCGGCGTGGTCGTGGCCACCGGCCACTTCATGGGGACCATTGACTTCGGCGGCGGACCGCTCACGGCCGGCGGCTCCGACCCGATGAGCAGAAACGCATTCGTGGCCTGTTCCTAGTCGCTAGTTCTGTCTTGCACGAAAAGGGCCGCGCGAGCCGTTCTTCCCCGTGGCTTCCGGGATGGTGTACTAGACCGCGATCTGGACGACCGAGCGGATCCTCCCGGCGCCTCGCGCCGCTCGCTTCGCCCCGCGCCGTGAACGCCCCCGACCCTCGCCGCAAGCTCCGCCCTTGGTTCTTGGTGGCGGCCATGTGCCTGACCTGGGTGGTCGGTGTGCTCGGCGCCAGCAGCGGCTGCGCCAACGTCGCCTACCTGGCCGGCTGGTACCGGCCGCCGCCCGAGACCCTCGATCCGGGCGCGATCGACGCGGCCTCGCAGCCGCTCGTCCACTCCAGCCGGGTGGTGGAGCAGGCACGGCTGCGGGCCACGGCCGATGCGCACCGCGTCGCGTTCCCGCTCGGCATCGCCAAGCTCCTGCTGGGCACCCTGCTGGTGCTGGCGAGTGCGGCCGCGCTGGCGGCCCGGCCGAGCGCCCGCTCGCTGGCGCTGCAAGCGGTGGCGGCCAGCGCGCTGCTCGCGGCCCTCGACCACGGGCTGCTCGGCAGCGTGCGCGACGAGGTGGGCCGCGCGGTGGCCGCCGACATGGTCGAGCACGGCTTCGGCCAGCTCCCGGACATGAGCCGGGAGGAGTCGGTGGCCTTCTTCCGCGGGATCTACGGCGCGGCCGAGCTGCTGCGGCTCGCCCTGCTCGAGATTGGCGTGTACGGCGGCGCCCTGCTCGCTCTGACCCGGGCGCGGACCAAGGCATTCTTCGAAGCCCCGGCCAAGACCGGCACGGACGCGCCGCAAGACCGCTGAGCCCGCCCCGCCAAGAGCGAACATGAGCATGAGCGTCCCACGCAGGCCCCCGGTAGAGCGGCTGCCGGCCGAGCTCGCCAACCAGATCGCCGCCGGCGAGGTCGTCGTCCGTCCCGCCAGCGTGGTCAAGGAGCTGGTCGAGAACGCGCTCGATGCCGGCGCCGGCGCCGTCCGGGTCGAGATCGAGTCGGGCGGCGTGGCCCTTTGCCGCGTCAGCGACGACGGCTGCGGCATGGACGCCCGCGACGCGCTGCTCGCCCTCGAGCGGCACGCGACGAGCAAGATCCGCTGCGCCGAGGATCTCGGGGTCATCGCGACGCTGGGCTTCCGCGGCGAGGCATTGCCCAGCATCGCCTCGGTGTGCCTGCTCGTGCTGCGCACGCGGCTGCACGGCGCGCAGGCCGGGACCGAGGTGCGCGTCGTCTCCGGCCACGCGCCCGAGGCGGCGCCGTGCGGCTGTGCGCCCGGCACGGTGGTCGAGGCGCGCGAGCTGTTCTACAACGTGCCGGCCCGCCGCAAGTTCTTGCGCGCGACGAGCACCGAGTCGGCCCACATTACCGAGGTCGTGCAGGCCGCAGCCCTCGCCCACCCGGCGGTGAGCTTTACCCTGGTGCGGGACGGACGGACGGCGCGCGAGTGGCTGCGTGCGCCGGAGCGGCGCGCGCGGGTACAGGACAGCCTGCCGGGCCACGCGCTCTGCCCTTGCAGCGGCCGGCGCGGCCCGGTGGAGATCGATGCGCTGCTCACCATGCCCGAGGACGCGCGCACGGGCGCGTCCGGCCTCTACCTCTTCGTCAACGGCCGCCACATCCAGGACCGCGCCCTGGCCCGCGCGGTGGCGAGTGCCTACGGCGACGCGCTCGATCCGGGCCGCTATCCGATTGGAGCGGTCTTCATCGAGATCGATCCCGGCCTGGTCGACGTCAACGTCCATCCCCAGAAGGCCGAGGTGCGCTTCGCGCATGCGCGGGCCGCCAGCGACGCGGTCTACGCGGTGCTGCGCGAGTCCCTGGCCCCGGCGCTGGGACGCCCTCCACGGCCGCCCGAGCCGGGCGGCCGTGCGCCGTGGCCCTCCCGACGAGGGCCGGAGGGCTCGCCGGGCAAGGAGCGCTGGCAGTGGCCGACGCCGGAGCGAGCGGAGCACGCGCCCGGCACCGCCGCAACGCCGCTCGGCGCGCCGGCCGCGCCGCCCCTGCCCGCGCCGGCCGCAGCGCCGGCGGCCGACGCCGAGCCGCTGCGGCTCGTCGCCACGCTGCGGGAGCGCTACCTCGTGTGCGAGCACGCCGGCGGTCTGCTCGTGCTCGGCGCGCACGCCGCCGCCGAGCGCGTGATCCACGAGCGCCTGCGGCGCGCCGCGGCACAGGGCCCGGTCCCGGCGGTTGCGCTGCTCTTCCCCCTGGTCGAGCAGGTGGGCGATGCGGCCGCCGCAGCCGTGGAGAGCGCGGCCGATCGGCTGGCGGAGATTGGCCTCGAGCTGCGGCGTGCCGGCCCGGGCGCGGTGTCCCTTCACGGCGTGCCGGCGCTGCTCGGCAGCGCTTCACCCGAGCGCCTGCTGGCGCTCGTGCTGGACAGGACTCGGCAGCACGCGGGTGCGCCGCTCGCCGGGCGCAGCGAGGGGCTCCTGGGCCAGCTCGCCTGCCTTGCGGCCACGAGCCTTGAGCCACAGAGCGAGCCCCTCGGCCCCGGGTGGCTGCGCGAGCTCGCCCCGCTCGTGCTCGGATCCGGGGCTCCGGTGTCGCCCGGCTGCCCGCACGGGGAGCCGGTGCTGCTGCGCGTGAGCTGGCGGGAGCTCGAAGGGCGCGAGGGTTGCCCGTGAGCGAGCTGCACTCTGCGCCGCCGGCGCCCGGCGAGCTGCTCGTGGTCGTGGGCCCCACGGCCAGCGGCAAGACAGAGCTGGCGCTCCGGCTGGCCGAAACCTACGGCGGCGAGATCGTCGGCGCCGACAGCGTGCAGATCTACCGCGAGCTCGACCTCGGCTCGGGCAAGCCCACGGCCGAGGAGCGGCGCCGCGTGCCCCATCACCTCGTCGACATCGCCGACCCGCTCGATCCATATGACGCCAGGCGCTTCGCCGATGAGGCCGACCGCTGCTGCGCGGACATTCGTGCCCGCGGCCGCACGCCCATCGTCTGCGGCGGCTCCTTTCTCTGGGTCAAGGCCCTGCTCCACGGGCTCGCGCCGGCTGCCGCTGCCGACCCGCAGCTTCGCGAGGAGCACGCCCGCATCTGCGCGCAGGGCGGCCGGGCCGCGCTGCACGCGGAGCTCGCCCGCGTCGACCCGGCAGCTTCCGCGCGCCTAGCGCCGGGAGACTTCGTGCGCGTGAGCCGGGCCCTGGAGATCTTCCAGCTCACGGGCCGGCCGCAGTCGGAGTGGCACGCCGGCCACGCGTTCGCCGAGCGGCGCTACCAAGCGCGCCTGCTGGGCGCCCGGCGCGACCGCGCCGAGATCGATCGCCGGATAGCGCTTCGCGCACAGCGGTGGCTGGAGCAAGGCTGGATCGCGGAGGTCGAGCGCCTGCTCCCGCGCTACCGCCACGCCCGCGCCATGGGCTCCGTGGGCTACCGGCAGGTGCGCGACCACCTCGACGGCAAGCTCGCCCGCGACGAGCTGCTCCCGGCCATCGTGCGCGCCACGCGCGTCTTCGTGCGCCGGCAGCGCACGTGGCTGCGCGACGAGCCGGTAGAGTGGATGGTGGGGCCATGAAACCTCCCCCGGACAGATCCGTGATCCGCCCGCGGCGCCTGCGCGCCGTGCACCTGCTCGGGGCGCTCTGCGGCGCCGGGATCGCGGCGTTGCTGCTGGCCGACTGCGAGCGCGAGAGGGCGCCACGCGGCGAGCGCCTCGACGCGGCAGGCGGTGGGGCGCCGGCTCAGTCAGGAGCCGCAACCGCCTCGGCGCCCGTTCGGCCGGCGCCATCCTCGCCCCAGCCCAAACCTGTGCCCGTCCCCCCGGCCGGCTGGGGCGAGAAGCGCGTCTGGACCGGCACCCTGGCCGAGCAGAACGAGCTGCTCTTCGCCGAGCTCGCGTACTTCCACGGCCTCGGCAAGGACAAGCTCGCCGAGTTACGCCGCATCTTCGCCGAGTCCGGCGTCATCGGCCAGGGCAACCTCGCCGCGGCCCGGCACCCCATGAGCCCGGCCGAGTGCGAGGCGAAGCTCGAGCAGGCCGACGTACGCTACGAGGACGAGCGGAGCGAGCGGATCTGCGGCAGCCGCTTCATGGCCCCGCTCTACGACCCCGAGGCGCAGAAGCCGGAGCAAGCCGCGGCCTGCATCGACCGGCTCGAGTTTCCCAACATCCCGTGCCGCTACCCTGTCACCTGGGTGCGCGCCAACGAGGCGGTCGAGATCTGCCGGCTCATGGGCAAACGGCTGTGCGATGCGCACGAATGGGAGGGTGCCTGCGCCGGCCGGCTCACGCCGCCCGACTACGACTTCGGGCTCGTCGAGAAGATGAGCCTGGAGGACGCGATGCACCTGATGCGCTCTCGCCACAACAGCCGCGCCGACAAGGAGAAGATCTGGAGCTACGGCGATGCCTACCGCAAGGGGATCTGCGCCACCGGCAGCGCCAAGAGCAAGAGCTGCACCACGGGCGGCTGGCGCCAGTGCGGCACGAACACCTACCCGGCCGGGAGCTTCCCGGAGTGCCGCAGCGCGCTCGGCGTCTACGACCTGCACGGCAACGCCGCCGAGCACATGAACTTGCCCATGCGCCAGCGCGAGATGGCGAGCGCCGGGTCACAGGAGTATGGCTACACCGAGATGAAGGGGAGCTGGTTCGTCTTCGACCAGATCTACGCGCACCCCGACCACTGCCGCTGGCGCGCGCCCTTCTGGCACGGCGGCAAGGTCATGAGCCCCGCCAGCCATCGCAACTACCACCTGGGCTTCCGCTGCTGCAAGACGCTGGGGCGCTGACGGCTCAATCGAATCGCAGCGCTAGAGAGGCTCGCAGCGCCGCGCCGAACGTGGTCGGCGCCGGGCTGCGTAGGGCCCCCGCGAACTGTGCCACGGGGCCGGCCGCGACTCTCATCGGTCGCACCACTTCCGGCCCGAGCTCGATCACCCCGGCCTCGACCAGATCCTCCAGCGCCATGGCCGGGGCCGGGGCCGGCTCGATGCGAAGCTCGATCTGTGCCGGGGACGGCGCGGCCGCCACCGGCAACGCCGGCTCTGCCGCGGGCGGTGCCGGCTCGGGTGGCGGCGCCGCCGGGGCAAGCTCCAGCCCGACCGGGACCGCAGGCGCCGCCAGGGGAGGCAGCTCGAACGCCGCTTCCGCGGCGAGCTCGGGCTCGGGCGCCAGCGGCGGAAGCGTCGCCGGTTCGGCCATCTCGGCCTGCGCCTCCTCGCCCAGCTCGGCCTCGGCTTCGGCACCGACCTCGATCTCCGCCTCCCCCTCCTCGGCGAGCTCGATCTCGGCCTCGGCGCCCACCTCGATCTCGGCCTCGGCCAGAGCGGGAGGCGGCGGCGCCTGGGCCACGACTTCGGCCACCGGGGCGAGGGGCTCCGCCGGCAGGGCCGAAACCAGGGCGGCCGGCTCCGGCTCGGCTGCCGCCGCCGCCGGGGGCGGCACCAGGCGCGCGGCCGGCGGCCGGGGACGGTTGCGGCGCACGCGCGCCAGCAGGT
>JACQWT010000439.1:9533-12060 GCA_016209145.1 Deltaproteobacteria bacterium
CAGGTCCTCCAGGACCCCGATTCTCTCAGCCGCCTGCACGTCCGCTCCCCATGCTCATGCCTGTGCCTCGCTGTGTGCCGGGCGCCGGTGCAGCTCGGCCAGCACCGCACCCCAGCTCTCGCCGGCGCCCAGCCGCTCGCGCACCGCCGGCGCCGCCTCGGTCGAGGCCACCAAGAAGCGCGCGCGCGCCCCGTCCCGTTCCAGCAGGACCACGCCGAGCGCCGTGCCCGCCATCTCCTCCAGCGCTGCCCGGAGCATCTCGCCGAGTAGCTCGTCGCCGGCCGCGCCCAGTGGCGACCGATCATGCACGAGCACGAGCGCCCGGCCCCACTGCTCGGCGCCGAGCACGCCCAGCCCACAGATCGCCAGCTCCGCGGCGAGCCCGGCCACGACCTCGTGCTGCGTCGCCTCGCCCACCGCCGCGTGCGCATCCTGGCTCTCGCCGGCAAGACGCGCGGCCACGCGACGCCCCACCGGACCGCCCATGGCGCGGCCGAGCCCCCGGCGCGCCTCCGGCCCCGCGCTCCGGCACAGCTCGGCCAGCGCCTGGGCCGGCAGGAGCACCTGGAGGGGCGCGCCCCGCAACCGGACGAGACCACTCTCCAGGTCGAAGACGACCGCCCGGGACAGATCGAGCTCGCTCGTGGCCATCGGAGGACGGCGCGCGGCAAGGATGCAGCAGCGCCCCGACGCCCCTTGTACGGCCTGGCACTTCACCCTGTCAAGTTAGCCGGCGCCGCCATCAGGGCCGGCCCCGGACGTTTTTTCCTCGCCACCCAGGCGCCCCAGGCGTGCTATAGGGCTGCCGCGCGTCGAATATTCGACGCCCCGGCCCCGAACGACGGGGTCTTGGAGGGAGCTGGTGATGGTCACGCGCGAGCAAGTGCTTGAGGTAGTCCTGCGGAACCTGCGCGACACGGTCGAGGAGCTGGAGAACGTCGAGATCGACCCGTCCAAGTCCATGAAGGATCTCGGGGCCAACAGCCTCGACATCGTCGAGGTGGTCTCTTGCTCGATGCGCGAGCTCAAGATCAAGGTGCCGCGCTCGGAGTTGAAGGGGTTGGCGAACATCGACGAGCTGGTCGATCTGCTGCACAAGGTGGCCACAGGGCAGGTCCAGCCGGCG
Source organism: Deltaproteobacteria bacterium (assembly GCA_016209145.1). GTDB lineage: Bacteria > Myxococcota_A > Polyangia > Polyangiales > Polyangiaceae > JACQWT01. The sequence goes on from JACQWT010000439.1 coordinate 10,660, forward strand.
ACCGCCGCGCCGGCTCCTTGATGGGGCTCGGCCGCGCCGAGGTCGCCCTCTTTCTCGCCTACCCGGCCTCGGCCCGGGAGCGCGGTCTGCTCCCGGCGTACGCCGAGTTGCTCGGCGCCGGGGAGCGAGACGAGCTTGTGCGCTACGGGCTCGAGCGCGACCGCGTGCTCCATCTGGTGTCGTGGGCCCTCGCCCGCACGGTGCTCTCGCGCCTGGTGCCGGGCGTCGCCCCGGCCGCCTGGCGCTTCGCCGCCGGCCCCTACGGCCGGCCCGAGATCGCGGCTCCCGAGCCGCCGGCGCCGCTGCGCTTCAACCTCTCGCACACGCGCGGCCTCGCGGCCTGCGCCGTGGCCGTGGGCCGCGACGTGGGCGTGGACGTGGAGCAGGTCCGCCCGCGGGCCTACTGGGCCATTGCCGAGTCGTTCTTCGCGCCCGCCGAGGTGGCCGCGCTTCGGGCCGCGCCCGCGTCCGAGCTTGCCGACCGGTTCTTCGCGCTCTGGACCCTCAAGGAAGCTTACGCCAAGGCGCGGGGCATGGGCCTCACCATCGGGCTCGACCGCTTCGGCTTCGCGCTCGGCGCCCCGGACGGCGGCGACCGGATCGACATCGCCGCCGAGCTCGGCGACGAGGCCGGGAGCTGGCAGTTTGCTCGCCTCAGCCCCACCGCCGAGCACCGCTTGGCTCTAGCCGTGCGGCGCGGACACGACCCGCCCCTCGCGGTGAGGGTGCAGACCGTGCTGCCGCTTGGCGCCTAGCAGCAGGCGCAGGGGCCAGAGCCTCCTACTTCTCGGGCAAGTTCGGCTCGTGGTCGACGCAGTACTTCTTGCCAAGCTGCGCCACGTCCTTGCACAAGGTCGTGCCGCCGGGCTTGTCGCCCTTCATGCACTTGCCGTCCGTGCACTCCTCGCCCTCGGCGCAGTCCTTCGCCGCGTCCTCGCAGTCCCAGGGGCAGTCCATGTCGGTCTCGCAGTCCTTGGCCATCAAGCAGATGGTGATCGGCGTCTGGCCCTGGATCGTGTAGGTGAACCAGCCCTCCTGCCACAGGCAGTCCTTGTCATCTCCCTCCGCGGCGCTCTCGGCGCAGGCGCCCAGATCCTGCGGGCCGAACCTGACCGGGTCGTACTCGCCCTCGGGCGTGCCGTCCTTGTTCTCGGGCTGCCGTCCGGTCAAGCTGCGACGGCACTCTTGGCGCCAAGGGCCATCAGGCTTGTCTGCGCCTGTCCGCGTCGTCGATCGCGGTCAACCGCACCGAATCATTCGGCCCGGTTTCCGACGAAGAGCGCGTTTTTCCAGGTCGCAGAGCAGGCCGGCCGCTGAGCCGGGCCGCGGTCAGCAAGGCGCTGCAGAGGACGGTCCGCCAGGCGGGCATCGAGCAGCGCGTGACGCCTCATACGCTGCGCC
>JACQWT010000440.1 GCA_016209145.1 Deltaproteobacteria bacterium
GGCTCGGCCGGCAGGGGCGCGCGCGGGCGGCCCAGCTTCGCTTCGATTTGCTGCTCGGCACCGGCGGCGTCGCGCTCGGCGGCGAGCTGCGCGCCGTCGCGGCCGAGCTGGAGGCCTGCGGGCTCTGGGACGAGGCCGCGCGCGCCTACGTTCGCGCCGGAGACGCCGAGTCGGAGCTGCGCGTGCTCGAGCTGGCGGGCAACATCGAGCGCCTGGAGCAGCGGCTGCGCGAGACCACGGAAGCGGAGCGCGGCGAGCACGAGCGGCTCCGCGTGCTCCAGGAGGTGCGCGACCTCGACCGGCTCGGCGAACGCCGCCGCGCGTTGCACTGCGCGGGCGAGTGGCTGGGCCGGCAGGCCGGTGCACGGGGCGAGGCGGGAGGCCGCGGCGCCGACGAGGATCTGGTCCGCGCCCAGCTCGCCGAGATCCGGGCGCGCCTGCTCCGCGGGCCGGTGGTGGCGCTCGAGGTGGGCGGCGAGCGCCGGCGCTACGCCCTGGGCGCCGAGATCACGATCGGCCGCGCGGGCGCCAACATCACGGTGTGCTCCCAGGCCGTCAGCCGCCAGCACCTCAGGCTCTGCCGGCGGGATGGGCAGCCGATCTGTGAGGACTTGCAGACCCGCAACGGCACGACGCTCCGCGGTGCGCTCCTCGCCGCGCCGCTGCCGGTCGGCACCGGCATCGAGCTCGTGCTGGGCGGCCAGGTCCCTTGCCTTCTCGCACCAAGCGATCCGGCCGAGCCGCTCGGCGTGCTACGCGTGGAGGTCGGCGGCGAATGCTACCTCGCGCCGCTCGGCCCGCTGCGGCTCGGCGCCTGGCAGATCTGCGACGCGCAGGAGGACGAGGACCGCTTCGTGGTGGTGCACGCCCCGGCCGAGCGCGAGCCTCTCTACCTGCGGGGACTGCGGCTCGGCCCCGAGATCGAGCTATGCACGGGCGACGAGCTGTGCGCCCGGCGCGGCGGCCCGGTCGTGCTGCGCGTACCGGCGCAAGGCTGACTCACGGGTCTGCGGTGTGGCCCGAGCTGAGCAGCCGCCGGAGCTGCGGCCAGTCCTCTTCCTCGACCGTGCCGTCCACCACGCAGGCCACCTCGCCGCGCGGCGAGACGAAGGCGTGCACGGGCAGCTTCGCGCTCTCGCGCACGCCCAGGGGCTGAAGCCAGGAGCTCCGGATCGCCTCGGGCAGCCAGTAGCTCGCGCGCACCGCGCCCGCCGGCTGCTCGTCGAGAAAACGCCGGAGCTGCCGCTCGTCGTCGTCGAGCGAGACGAAGGCGAGATCCACGAGCACGCCCGCGCGCCGCAGCTCGGCGTGCCAGCGCAGAAGCTGCGGCATCTCCTCTTTGCACGGCCCGCACCAGGCGGCCCACAGGTTCACCCAGATCCACTTGCCCGCGCCGAAGGCGAGCGGCAGTGGCGGCGCGGCCACGCCAGCGGCGTGGGCCGTGCGCACCGCCCGTCCCTTGGGCGCCTTCAGGCCGACCGTCGGCGCCCCGCAGAGCCGGCGCGCCGGTCTCGCGACAGGGCGGGCGGAGGCCGGCGCCGCCGGCAGGGCCGCTGCGCTCGCGGAGGGCGCGAGCACGGCGTTGCTTCGTTCCTTCGGCGGCGGGGGCAGCCGGCCCCTGCCCTCCTCGCCACAGGCCCCCGACGCGAGCACCAGTCCGAGCCAAAGCAGGCTCGCCGCCCGAGCGGCACGGCTCATAGCTGGCAGTCCACCCACGAGACGAAGGCGCTGCGGTTGATGGCCTCGACGTTGCAGGCGCCCGGACGCGAAACCGTCCACTGGCAGAACTCCTGGCCCAACTGGGCGAACTCCTCGCCCAGCCACAGCAGACCCACCTGCTTGTCGAGCTCCGGATCGGGGAAGCGGTCGGAGACGTGGAACAGCACGGAGTTGGCCCGGCGGTGCGAGAGCTTGCGGTTGACCTCGGGCGGGCCGGTGCGCGAGGCGCGCGCCACCACGAAGAAGTAGCGCGCGCCCTTGCGCTCGATCCAGCGGTCCTCGACGAGATCCGTAGCGCTCTGATCGAGCTTGTCCGAGTTGTCGTCGAACATGATTACCGCGCCGCGCTCCCGCAGCGGCGCGAACAGGGCGTTGAAGTCCTTGTCGTCGATGGCCGCGAGGCTCTTGACATCGCCCGGCTGGCAGCCGCGCCGCCCGCCCTGTGCGGACAGCCCGCAGGCATGGATCACGCGGGCGAGCACGGTCTTGAACGCGGGCGTGCAGTACGCGGCCTCGGCGTCGGCCGCCACGGCCACCTGCTGCTTGGCCGGGGCCGCGGCGCCCGCCTCGAGCCTCCGGACGGCCACACGCACCTGGTGGCGAACCGCCGCCGCCGACCCGGCGAGCAGCGCGCCTCCGACCACGATGCCGACCAGCGCCGCTCCCTTCATGGCTTCCTCAGCTCCGGGACCAGCCTTGGCAGCGCGTAGGCCAGCCCCAGATCGGTGTCCTCGTCGCATACGCGCTTGCCGGCCACGAAGAGCTGCGGCGTGGAGATCGGCAGCCGCTTGTCGACCGCGAAGCGCAGCACGCGGTCGAGGCGCCGGGCCGTCTCCTTGTTCTTGGTGCAGGCCGCCAGCTCGGGCCAGCGCTCGCGGATCGCCGCCTGGATCGCGGCCTGCCCCGCCGGCGCCTTGCCCGCCTCGGCCAGGCGCTCCTGCTCGTCGTAGATCCACCCCAGCATCTGGGCCGCGCGGTGCTCGGCGCACAGCACGGCCTTCGCCAGCTCGCACGCGCCCGGGTGCACCGGCCGATCGAGCATCCAGTTGCAGGCGCTGTCGAGCGGGAACGGCACGAGCGTCAAGTCGAGCTGCTCGGCGTAGCCCTCGGAATCGAGCCGCTGGTGCAGGCCCTTGCAGCTCGGGCAAAGCGGATCGAAGAGCAGCAGGGCCGGAACCCGGGCAGTGCGCGGCGTCACGCGCACGAAGTCCTTGGCGCTCTTGGGCGCGCCGCCGAGAGCGCCGCACTTGTCGAGGAAGACGTCGTACGCGGGGGCGCTCTTGACGTAGACCATGGCCGGCACGACGGCGAAAGCGCCGAGCGCGACGAGCCAGGCGAGCACGAGCCCGCCTCCCGCGCGCCGCTCGCCCCGACCGCTGCTTCCGCCAGCACCATCCTGCGCGGCGCGCTCTGCGTTCCTGCCGGCCGCCCAGCCCCAGATCGCTCCGACCGCGAGCAGCGCGGAGGCGACGTACATCCCGACGCAGGTCTGGCAGAACTGCCCGAGCTTCGCGGCCGAGACGGCGGCCATCACGAGCGAAGCCGCGAGCGGCACAAGCCCCGCAAGCGCCAGGAATCCCACCGCCCGCCGCGGCGTCGCGCGGCCGCGCAGCAGCGCGTAAAGGCCGAAGGCCGCGAAGAAGGCGTAGCAGCCAACCGCGAACAGCGCGATCGGGATCCCGCCCCAGTAGCGGTCGTGCAGCACCGCCGAGTAGGGACTGTACATGGCCGCGCGGCAGCCCTCGTCGGCACCAGGGGCGGCGCCCATGCCCGGGATGAGGCTACAGCTCAGGTCGTGCACCTGCCGGTCGAGGTGCGCGATGTAGTCGAACGAGGAGACCGCGGCAAAGGCCAGGCCGAGCAGCGCCGCGACGACCACGAGCAGCGCGGCCCACCGCTGGGCGGATGCGGGCATGGCCGGGATCTAGAGCCGCGCGCGGCGGCCGTCAACCTGCCCGGCACCGCCGCGCCGCGGATGCCCCGCGCCGCAAGATGCGATAGGCTCCGGCCTCCGCTCATGCCTAGCCCCATCGTTCTCACCGAGGCCGCCCGCAAGATCTGGGAGGCCCTGCGCGCCGGGCCCCGGGACGTGGCCGCCGTCGTGGCAGCGACCGGCCTGGACCAGAGCCAGATCATGCTCGCCGCCTCCGAGGGCGCGGCCCAGGGCTTCATTGCCGTCGAGGAGCGAGCGCGCGTCGAGATCGATCCGGCGCCGGACGCGCCCGCGCGCCTGGCCGCGGGCCTGCCCGAGCGGCGCGCGGCGCAGCTTCTCCAGGAGGCAGGCGGGGAGCTGCCGCTGTCCGACTTCCTGGCCCGCGCGCAGGAGCAGGGTCTCGCACCGAACGAGATCTTCCGCTGGGGCGGCACGCGCGGCTGGCTCCAGCGCGTCAAGGGACAGGGGCCGCCCACGGTCCTATTGACCGAAGCCGGTCGTGCCGCGCTTGCGGGCGAAGCTCCCGACGAGCAGGCCCTACGCCTGGCCGCCCAGGGGATGCGCTTCCTGGACGAGCTCGGCGCCCGCGGCATCGACACGGCGGCCGTGGCCGAGTTGCTCGGCCGGCGCGGCGAGCTCGCCCGGCTGCGGGAGCGCAAGCAGCGCGTGCTCACGCTCACCGCGCCCGGCCGCGAGGCCATCCAACGGGCGGTCGTCAAGCGCGAGAAGAACGCCCTCTCGCCCGACGATCTGCGCTCCGGTGCGTGGCGCGACATTGCCCTGCGGCCCTACGACGTCACGCTGCCGGCCGAGGTCCCCTACCCGGCCAAGCTGCACCCGCTGCGGCGCGTCATCGAGCAGGCCCGCCGGGCCTTTCTCGAGCTCGGCTTCACGGAGGTCGTCTCGCCCATGGTCGAGGCGGCGTTCTGGAACTTCGACGCCCTGTTCCAGCCGCAGGACCACCCGGCGCGCGACATGCAGGACACCTTCTACCTGGCCGAGCCGGCCCAGGCGCCGTTGCCCGACGCGGCCGTGGTCGAGCGCGTCCGGCGCACGCACGAGGACGGCGGCGAGACCGGCTCGACGGGTTGGGGCTACCGCTGGCGGCCCGAGGAAGCGCGCCGGCTCGTGCTGCGCACGCACACCACGGCGGCCACCGTGCGGGCGCTCTTCGCCCACCCCGAGCCGCCCTACAAGGCGTTCTGCGTCGGCTGGACGTACCGCAACGAGACCGTGAGCTTCAAGCACCTGCCCGTCTTCCACCAGTTGGACGGCATCATCATCGACGAGCAGGCGAGCCTGGCGACGCTGCTCGGCACGCTCGCGGCTTTCTATCGCAAGATGGGCTTCGCGCAGGTTCGCTTCAAGCCGGCCTTCTACCCGTACACGGAGCCGAGCGCCGACGTGCTCGTGCGCATGGAGAGCCGCGGCAAGTGGCTCGAGATGGGCGGCAGCGGCATCTTCCGGCCGGAGGTGACCGAGCCCTTGGGTTGCCGCCACCCCGTGCTCGCCTGGGGCCTGGGCATCGAGCGGCTGGCCATGCTCCGGCTCGGCATCGACTACATGCGCCAGCTCTACCAAGGAGGGCTCGCCCTGGTCGAGGAGGTGCCGCTGTGCCGGTAGTCAACATCGACGTGGGCTGGCTGGGCGAGCTGCTCGGCCGGAGCTACGCGCCGGCGGAGCTGGGGGAGGCCCTGGAGCAGATGGGTTGCGACGTCGAGGACGTGGTCGACATCGCCCGCTACCGCTGCCCGGCCTGCGCCGCCGTGCTCGAGGCCAGCCTCGGCGCCGAGACGGTCAAGAGCTGCGAGCAGTGCGGGCACGCGGACGAGGAGCCCTTCCCCGTGCTGGACGAGATCACCGTCATCCGCCTGGATCTGCTGGCCGCGCGTCCCGACCTGTTCGACATCGGCGGCCTGGCGCGGGCGCTACGCGGCTACCTTGGCCTCTGCGAGGGGCTGCCCGACTTCTCCGCCACGGCCTCGGACGTGGTCGTCGAGGTCTCGCCCGATCTCTCGCGCGCCGAGAGCTACCGGCCCTTCATCCGCTGCGCCGTGGTGCACATGCCTGCGCTGGGTGACCGGCTCCTTTCCGCGCTGATGAAGCTCCAGGAGAGCCTGCACTGGGGCGTGGGCCGCGACCGCAAGCTGGCCTCCATCGGGGTCTACGACCTCAGTACGGTGAAGCTGCCGATCGCCTACCGCACGCTCGATCCCGACGCCGAGCCCTTCGAGCCGCTGGGCATGCCGGGCCGGCTCATGACGGGACGGCAGATCCTCGAGGGGCACCCGAAGGGCACGGCCTACGCGCATCTGCTCGCGGACGCGGCGCGCTATCCCGTGCTCGTGGACGCCGCCGGCCAGGTCCTGTCCATGCCGCCCATCATCAACAGCGAGGGCACCAAGGTCAGGCCCGGCTCGGAGCGGCTCTTCGTCGACGTCACCGGTATCTCGGAGGCGGCGGTCGCCGGCGCGCTTCTAACGCTGGTCTGCTCGCTGGGCGAGCTCGGCGGCCGGATCGAGACCGTGGCGCAGCGCGGGCCGTCGGGCACGTGGATCTCGCCCGACCTGAGCCCGCGCGAGGCCGAGATCGAGCTCGAGCGGGCGCGGCGCTGGCTCGGGCTGCCTCTAGCCGCCGAGTCCCTCATGCAGTGCCTGCGCCGCATGCGGCTCGACGTGGAGCCGCGCGACGCGGCGCGCTCTCGCTTCCGGGTGCGCTACCCGGCCTTCCGCAGCGACATCCGCCACATGGTCGACGTCTTCGAGGACGTGGCCATCGGCTACGGCTACCGGCGCATCGAGCCCGCCCTCGTACCGACCATGACCGTCGGCGGCGCGCGGCCCGAGGAAGCGCTGAGCGAGCGCGTGCGCGCCGTCATGACGGGACTCGGCTACAGCGAGGTGATGAGCCTGCCGATGACCACGGAACAGGATCACTTCCTGCGCCTGCGCTTGCCGGTGCCGGAGCACTACCCGCGTGTCGCCAACCCCAAGCTGAAAGCCCTGACGGTGCTGCGCACGCACCTCATGGACGGGGTGATGGCTGCCCTGCGCGAGGGCCGCCGCCGGCCCATGCCCCTGCGCCTGTTCGAGCTCGACAACGCGGTCGTGCTCGACGGCGCGGCCGCCCACGGCACGCGCGAGGAGCGCCGGCTGTGCTTCGCCGAGGCGGGCCGCGAGGCCGGCTATGCCCGCGCGCGGGCCGTGCTCGACGCGCTGCTGCGCGAGCTCGGCCTGGCGGCCACCTACACCGCGGCGGAGCACTCCTCCTTCACGCCCGGCCGCTGTGCGCGCGTCGAGGCCGGCTCGGTGACGGGCGTGCTGGGCGAGCTGCATCCCGAGGTGATCGTCGACTTCGGCCTCGACCACCCGGTGGCGCTCGCCGAGATCGCGCTCGCCGTCGTCTGACCGGAGCCAAGGCCACAATGGAACGAGATGCCAAGATCTACGTCGCGGGCAAGAAGGGCCTCGTCGGCCAGGCCATCGTGCGCCGCCTGGCGGCGGGCGGCTACGGCAACGTGGTCGGCTCCGACATCCAGGACTTCGACTTGACCGACCCGCGGGCGACCGATGCCTTCTTCGCCCGAGAGCGGCCGGACTACGTCCTTCTTGCCGCGGCCAAGGTGGGCGGGATCCGGGCGAACGACACCTACCCGGCCGACTTCATCCGAGTCAACTTGCAGATCGAGACCAACGTCATCGACGCGTCCTGGCGTCACGGCGTGCGCAAGCTGATGTTCCTGGGCAGCTCGTGCATCTACCCCAAGCATGCGCCGCAGCCGATGAAGGAAGAGCACCTGCTGACCGGCCTCCTCGAACCCACCAACCTGCCCTACGCCATCGCCAAGATCGCGGGCATCGCCCTGTGCCAGAGCTACAACCGGCAGCACGGCACGCGCTTCGTCGCCGCCATGCCCACCAACCTCTACGGCCCGGGCGACAACTTCGACCTGGAGACGAGCCACGTGCTGCCGGCCATGATCCGCAAGCTGCACGAGGCCAAGCTGGCGAGCCGGCCCAGCGTGGAGCTGTGGGGCACGGGAACGCCGCGGCGCGAGCTGCTCTTCGTGGACGATCTGGCCGACGCCCTGGTGTTCATGATGGAGCGCTTCGAGGCCACGCGCGAGCTGGCGTTCCTCAACGTCGGCGTGGGCCGCGACGTGACCATCCGGGAGCTTGCCGAGACCGTGCGCGAGGTCGTCGGCTACCGCGGCGAGATCGCCTGGAACGCGGCGATGCCCGACGGCACGCCACGCAAGCTGCTCGACGTGACGCGCCTGACGGCCCTGGGCTGGACGGCCCGGCACGGCCTGGAGGAAGGCATCCGCAAGACGTACGCGTGGTATTTGACGCACGGCGAAGGTTGACGCCGCCGCAGCGCTGCGGACTTGTCGGTTTGCGGCGGAGCCGCGCTAGCTGCCGCCCGCCCAGCGTGCCGCCACGAAGTCCACGCCGTTCTGGAAGATCCTGAGCCCTTCGCCGCGCTCGGCCAGGAGCCCCTCGATCTTGCGCCGCGGCCACTGTGGATGGCTGAAGCCGTAGAGGTAGGCGTCCGGGTGCGGCATCAGGCCGAAGAGCCGGCCGCTCGGATCGCAGATTCCGGCAATGCCCTCGGGCGAGCCGTTGGGGTTGTCGGGCCAGCGACAGGTGGGCTCGCCGCGCTCGTCCACGTAGCGCACGGCGGCCAGGTGCCCCGCGCGAATGGCGCTCGCCACCTCCTCGTTCCCGGCGAGGAACTTGCCCTCGCCGTGCCGGGCCGGGAGATCGAGGAGATCGATGCCGCGGGTCCAGACGCAGGGCGACATGGGATCGGCGCGCAGCGTGACCCAGACGTCGCGGTAGCCGGGCCGATCGTTCGGCGCCAGGGTGGCGCGCTGCCGGCCGAGCTCGCCGTCCAGGGCCGGCAAGAGGCCGAGCTTGATCATCGTCTGGAAGCCGTTGCAGATACCGAGCACGAGGCCACCTTGCTGCACGAAGCCGAGGATCTGGTCGAGAAGCCGGTAGCGCAGCCGGTTCGCGTACACGACGCCGGCACCGAGGTGGTCGCCGAAGGAGAAGCCGCCGATCAAGGCCAGGATGTGAAAGTCGGCGAGACGAGCGCGCCGGCCGGCCAGCGCGTCCGAAAGCGCCACGAGCTCGGGCCGCCCGCCGCAGAGGCGGAAGCCCTCGGCGGTCTCGCGCTCGCAGTTCAGCCCGAGCCCGGTGAGCACGAGCACCCGCACCTCGGCGCGCGCGCGCTCGATCTCAGAGGGCATCGAAGGTCTCCTTCCAAGCTCGCTCCAGCGCCGCAAGCTCGCCCCGCAGCACCGTCCTGCCGCGATGGCGCACGCGCACCATCCCCTCGGCCGTGACCTCGCCGAGGCAGGCGAAGGCCCCGTCCGGCAGCATGGCCTCGAACGCCTCGGCCCGATCCGGCGCCACGCTGACCACGAAGCGGCCGGCCGACTCGGCGAAGAGGGCAGCCGCGGCCGGCAGTGCCGCGAGATCGGGTGCCGCATCGAGATCGAGATCCAGGCCGAGCCGCCCACCCAGCGCCGTGCGGAACAGCGCCACGGCCAGGCCGCCGCGGCTCGGGCTGTGGCAGGAGTCGACCAGCTCCTCGCGGATGGCCTGCTCCAGCGCCCGATACAGCGGCAGGGTCTCGGCCGGATCGACGCCTGGCGCGCGGTTGCCCAGGCCCTGGCCGAGATGGCGGTAGAGCTCCGAGGCGCCGAGCTCCTCGCGCGTCCGCCCCAAGAGGTAGAGCCGCGCGCCGGGCCGCTTCACGTCCACTGTCACGGCCCGCATCACGTCGTCGATGCGGGCGATGACGCTGAAGAGCAGCGTGGGCGGGACGGAGATCTTGACGCCGCCCAGGAGCGCGTCGTTCTTCATCGAGTCCTTGCCGGAGATGCAGGGCACGCCGTAGGCCTCGCACAGCTCGGCCAGCGCCTTGGCCGAGCGCACGAGAAGCGCGAGCTTGTGCTCGCCGTCAGGCGTCTTCTCGCTCTGCACCGGATCGGGCCAGCAGTAGTTGTCCAGGCCCGCCATGCGATCGAGCCGCGCGCCCGTGCCCACCGCCTTGCGCACCGCCTCGTCCACGGCCACCAGGGTGGCCGAGCGCGTGTCGATGTCCGCGTAGTACGGGTGCACGCCTTCGCTCAGCACGAAGCCCGCGCGGTGGCCGTGCTCGCACAACAGCACGGTGGCATCGGAGGGAACGTCGCCGCGCACGCCGGCGTAGGGCTTGACCACACTCCGGCCCTGCACCTCGTGGTCGTAGTGCCGCGCCCGCCGCTCGCCGCAGGCCAGGTTGGGCCGGCCCAGAAGCGCGCACAGGGTCGGCGTAAAGTCGCCCAGCTCGGGCAGCTCCGGTTCCGGGTGGCACGGCGGCGAGAAGCGCGCCGCCAGCCGCATCCGAGGCACGCCGTCGTGCAACAAGGCGAGCGGCAAGTAGGCCACGGCCCGCTCGCCGTAGCGCACCGCGAAGGCGCCCGAGGCGGTGAACTCGCCCAGGTCCGTGGCCTCGACCTCGCGGCGAGCGGCCAGATCCATGAAGAGTGCCAGCAACTCGGGTGGCACGCACACCGTCATGCGCTCCTGCGCCTCCGAGATGAGGATCTCCCAAGGATCGAGGCCGGCGTACTTGAGCGGCGCGCGCCCGAGATCGAGCCGGGCGCCACCCGACAGCAGGCACAACTCCCCTACCGAGGAGCTCAAGCCGCCGGCGCCGTTGTCGGTGATCGCCGTGTAGAGGCCGAGATCGCGCGCCTCGACCAGGAAGTCGAGCATGCGCTTCTGCGTGATGGGATCGCCGATCTGCACGGCCTGCACCGGAGACGAAGCGTCGAGCTCGGCCGACGAGAAGGTGGCGCCGTGAATGCCGTCCTTGCCGATCCGTCCCCCGCACATCACGATTCGGTCGCCCGGACGGACGCGCTTCTCGTGTCCGGGCGCGCCGGCCACCTCGCGCGGCAACCGGCCCACCGTGCCGCAGTAGACGAGCGGCTTGCCGATGTAGCGCTCGTCGAAAAGCTCCCAGCCGCGCGCGTACGGGATGCCCGACTGGTTGCCGCCGTCGACCACGCCGCGGTGCACTCCCTCGCGCACGCGCCGCGGGTGAAGCAGCCCCGGCGGCACCGGCCGATCCCAGCGCGGATCGGCGAAGCAGTAGCCCCAGACGTTGGCCACGAGCTCGGCGCCGCGGCCGGTGCCGAAGGGATCGCGGTTCACGCCCACGATGCCGGTGATGGCGCCGCCGTAGGGATCGAGCGCCGAGGGGGTGTTGTGCGTCTCGACCTTGTAGACCAGATGCGCGCCCTCGCCGAAAGCGACCACGCCGGCGTTGTCGTGGAACACCGAGACGAGCCAGCTCGATCCCTCGCGCGCGATCTGCCTCTGCCGGATGCGTTCGGTCGGGGCACGAATGAACGTCTCGAACAGCGAGCGGATGGTCTCGGGCTCACGGCCGGGCTCGTGGTAAGAGATGGTGGCGTTGAAGATCTTGTGCTTGCAGTGTTCGCTCCAGGTCTGGGCCAGGCACTCGATCTCCGCGTCGGTGGGCTCGGGCCCGAGCCCGGCCCGGACGCGCGCGGTCTGAAACGCGGGGTCGGCAAAGGCGTCGCGGATCGCGCGCATCTCGTCGAGCGACAGGGCCAGCAGCCGTTCGCGCGAGAGCGCCACGAGCGCGGCGTCCGGGCCGCCGAGATCGATGCTCGCCACGGCCGGGGCGTGCGCGCCGCGCACGGCCGGCACGCTCGTGCCCTGCGCGCTCCCGAGGTAGGCCTCGCGCCCGAGCACCGCAAAGCGCTCGACGACGGGGTTGGCGAGCAACTCGGTCGTGATGGTGCGCGCCTCGGCCTCGCGCACGCCCGCGATGAAGTAGAGCCGCGAGCAGTACACCGCTGCGCCCGCCCCGAGCTGGCGGCCGAGGGCGTCCTCGATCAGCGCGAGCGCGCTCTTGCCCACCGGGTCGGTCACGCCCGGCCGGTAGCCCACGCTCACGACGAAATCGCACGGCTCCGGCTCGAGGCGGCCGACGGCGCCCCGCTGCGTGACCGGGTCCACGAGGCAGTCGCGCACACGCTCGGCTTCGGCGGCCGAGAGCTGTGCGTCCACGAGGTAGGCATCGACGGTGCGCACGGTTTCGGCGCCGATCCCGAGGAAGGAGCGGATCGCGCCGAGCACGGCGCGGCCGCGCGGATCGGGCAGGCCGGAGAGGTAGCCAATCTCGATGCGCACGGCCATGGCGCGGGCCGTGGTAGTCGAGAGGCGCAGCGGGGTCGAGGGCCAGGACTACTTCGGCGCCGGCTTCTGGCAGAAGCCCTGGATGCAGAGCACCTCGGGCTTGTCGCAGCAGTCCTCGTTGTGGTCGCAGCCGTTGCCCGTGAGCACACACTCTCCCGGATCCGGCGCCTTGCCGCAGATGTACTTGCCCGACACGGGATCGTGCAGGCACTGGCCGTCGCAGCACTCGATGCCCGTGGTGCACTCGGCGCCGTAGTCCTTGCAGGGATCGAGGGCGTAGTAGGCGTTCTCGCTCTTGCCGCAGTTCTGCTGGCCGCGCAGGTAGAACGAGGGGTGCGAGGGATCGCCGGCCGCCGGCGGATCGTCGACGGCCGTCACCCAGAGCTGCTGCCGGTTCGCTCCGACGAGCTGGTTGCCGTAGTCGCGCCGCGAGATGAACACCAGCCAGAAGTAGCCGCCGGCGCTCTTGGGGGCGAAGACGGGGTTGAAGCTCTTGCCGTCGCCCTGCTCGGCGCTGAGAAGCTCGGCGGGCATGGCGCCGTCCACGCCGACGAGCCACAGCGTGCCGCTGCCGGTCGTGCGCGAGCCGGCCGTGGGGCGGCCGAACGCGAGGTACTTCGAGTCGGGGGAGAAGCTCGGATACGCCGGCCGGCCCGGCCCGCCCTGGGGAACGATGACGGCGCTGCCCTTGATGGTGTTCGTGCCGTTGTCGAAATCGGCCACGACGAGGTTGCCGGTGGACGAGTCGAAGGTCCAGCCGCCGCCGCTCATGCCGCACACCGCGCCGAGCTTCTGGCCGTCGGGCGACCACGCCCCCTCGCCGCAGCCCGGTCCCATGGCGTTCTGCAGCACGTAGCCCCCGGTCTTGGCGTCCACGATGTGCAGAAAGGTCGCGTCGGCGCCCTTCAGGTACGAGGAGTTGTCCGAGAACATGATCTTGGTGCCGTCGTGGTTGTAGGCGCTGAAGGTGCCGCCCAGCCCGATGCCCTGCGTGATGGGGCCGAAGGTGGCCGGGTCGCTCGCGAGGTTGATGGTCTGCAGGGGGAACGGCATGCCCGTGTCGAAGGATGCCATCATCTCCTTGCCGTTGCGGCTCACGCTGTGGCAACCCCAGCAGGCCCCCGGCTGGAAGAACTCGTCGGTCTGATCGGACGAGGGCTTGATGCGCAGGATCTTGCCGTTGCCCTCGCCGCAGGCGTCGGGCAACTGCCAGTAGTACACGCTGCCGTAGACGAAGCCCTGGGCGATGCGCAGCTCGAAAACCTTGGGCTGGTAGACCGTGGGCCCGCTCTTGCGCGACAGCTCCACCTTGAGCGGATCGGAGAGCGGTCCCTGGCCCGAGAGCTCGATGTTCTCCCAGTCCTGCTGCGGCAGGACGTAGGCCGCGGGCGGCGGGGGCCCCGCGAAGTACTGCACGTACTCGTAGAGCTTGCTCTTGTAGCGCAACCGGAAGACGTCGCCGGGGGAGCTGACGGTCTTCTTGACGGTCACGGTCACCTGCGTCTTGCCCGTGTCCTTGGCGTACATCGCCACGAGCTCGCCGACGCCGGCCACGCTGCCCGTGGGCACGAACATCCCCGTCTTGTCGATGTCGCCCACGGCCGGGTGATCGAACACCCAGGTCACCTTGGCCGTGACGTCCTGGCCTTCGAGCGTGGCCGAGAACTGCTGCGTCGGGATGTTGCCGTCGACGACGTCGAGCTGCGGGTTGGCGGGCGTGATGACGATCTTGCCCCCGGGCGCGGCACCTCCCTCGCTGCAGAGCATGCAGGCGCCTTCGCCGCCCGAGCCGCTGCTGGACGCGCCGGCACCGCCCGAGCCGGATCCGCCGAAGCGCGCCTTGCCGGCCGAGCATCCCGTCACCAACACGCCGAGCAGTATGCCGCAGAGCAGGCACAGGAGCTGCGAGCTGCGTTCCATGGCCATCCTCCGTGCTTGGTGCGCGGCCTAGCCCGCGCCTGACACCAGGATAGCGGAAACTGCCCCCGCTAGCTCTTGAGAATCCCCTCCAGCACGAACCACAGCGCCTGCATGCTCTGGAAGCGTTCGGCCGGATCCACGGCCAGTGCCGTCCTGACCCAGTCGTCGATCTTGGCAGGCAGATCCGGGCGCAGGGGCGTCAGGCGCGGCCGTGGCCTGGTCGTCACGTCGAGGATGGTCTGCGCGATGGAAGGGCTCGGATCGAAAGGCAGGCGCCCCGCCAGCACGCGAAAGACGACGACGCCGAAGGAGTAGACGTCGATCCGGTGGTCGAGTTGCTCGGGCTTGCCTCGCCATGCCTCGGGCGCGATGTACGAGGGCGAGCCGGCCACCGTGCCCTCCAGGGTCACGGTGGGCGCCTTCAGATCCTTGACCAGGCCGAAGTCGTGCAGCCGCACGCGCCCGCGCGCCCGGCTCTTGAGCACGAAGATGTTGGCGAGCTTGAGATCGCGGTGGACGATCTTGCGCACGTGCGCCGCCTCGAGGGTGGAGGCGATGGGATCGAGGATCTCGAGCATCTCGGCGACGGGCATGCGCTTGCCGTCTTTCTCGTAGCGCTCCAGGTACTGCTGCAAGTCCCAGCCGCTCAGGTGCTCCATGACGAGGTAGGTGCCGGCGCTGGGCGAGCAGTTGAAGGCCAGCACCTGCACGGCGCTCGTGCCCGAGAGCTGCCCCATGGCGCGCGCCTCGCGCTGCATGCGGGCGACCAGGGCCGCGTCGCCCGCCATTTCCGGCCGCAGGACCTTGACCACGACCTCGCTCGCCAGCTCGCGGTCGGTCGCCCGATAGACCCAGCCGTGGCCACCCTCGCCGATCTTGGCGACGATTTCGTAGCGATCGTCGAGCAGGTCACCTGCCTGGAAAGCCATCCTCGTCTCGCGCTGCCCTACCCTAGCGGAGACCGCGATGGGCGCCAAGGTGTCAGCGCGAGGGAGGTGCCTACCTGATCTGGGGATCGCGCCCGGGGAAGCCATCGCGGGCGCCAGCCGGAACGAAGCCGGCTCGAAGGATCGGCGCGGCGGCGGTGAAGGTGGCGCGCACGCGGGCTGGGAGCCTGCGGCGCAGGCGCGCGCGGAGCCGAGGTAGCTGTGCAACTGCGGCGGCTCTTCGCCGAGATGGGCTGGCCCGAGCCGGCCGGCGCGCGCATCGCGCAGTGCGGCAGGCCATCGCGGGGCGGTAGAATGTGCTTGTCGCCGCCGCTGTGCTCACGATGCTTTCCGGGCTGTTTTGGCCTGGCGCGGAGGCATGCGCACGGCTCCCCGGCCGCCCTGCACGTGCCGCGCCTTCGCCGCTTCGGCGATCTTCCGGATATCGTCGCCGGCCGCCTTGGAGAGCGCCTCGCGCATGGCGTGGATCTCCTCGACAATGGGATCGCGTTCCATCACAGCTACTCCTTCGGCAACTCGAGGGGGGTGCAGATGATCGGTGGCTCGAACCCCGCGGCACGGCACAGGTCTTCGTCGAGGTCTCGATGTACGCGCGGGGCTTCACGGACGCCCAGGCATCCTGCCACGGACGGCATCGCGCGGCTTGCTGCTCTCGGCATCCGGGTGCCCACCCGATCTGGGGGTCGCCTCGCGCTGGCGCCCGCTGGTAGTGCCCCGGCTGCCCGAACGCGACCGGGCCTGCGCGCACGGCGGCCCGCCGCCACAGCAGACCACGCGGAAGCCGGAGCCAGGCTCCGCGCCCGGAGCCGCCGAGCCACAGCAGCAGCGCCGCCACGCGAAGCGCCCCCGTTCGGCCGGCCGGCGTCAGGCGGACGTGGCGCGCTGGACGCCAAGTGTTGCCATTGCGGGCAAGCCGACCCCCGCGGCCCCCTCCGGTCTCGCGCTCCCCTGTCCGGCGTCGCCAACCCTCGCCTCCGCGCCCGCTCTCGTGGCATGCGAAGACCTCGGCGGATTCAACGCGATCGCGGTCAGCCATCTGGACCGGCTGCTCGGCGGGCTGCTGCTGGCCACTGGCCCGCGGCTCGATTGGCATAAGCTGTTGCGCCGGACGTACGGGTTCGACGCTCTCGAGTGCCCTCGGTGCCACGGCGGCCGGCTGCGCCCCATCGCCGTCATCACGGAGCCGGCCACCGTCCGGCGCATCCTGGACCACCTCGACGGCCTGCTCGCGCGGCCGCCGCCAAGCGGGGCGCGGCCGGCGCGCGCCGCCACCGGCGTCGCGCTCGCGCCGCCGCCAAGCTGAAGGCAGCCCGCCGCCCGGCCCCAGACCGGCCCGCGCTTCGCGGGGTGCCTCGGCCGGTCGTGCCGGTACCTGGTGCCTGCGCGGCCAACGCCGGCGTGCGCCCACGCCCGGCACCGGCGCGAGGCGCAGTCCTGCGCCGCGCCGGGCCTTGGACGTGGTCAACCTGGCCGCCATCCGCCCGCCAAC
>JACQWT010000441.1 GCA_016209145.1 Deltaproteobacteria bacterium
GCCGTCAGAAGCGCCGGTCCGCGGCCACTGCGAAACAGCTTCAGCAGGTTGTGCGTCAGCGCGACGAGCCGGAACTCGGCCCGCGCGGCGGCGAAGCCACGCAGCAACAGGCGCCTCAAGCCTCGTGCCTCCTTGATCTGCACCTCGTCGGCGAGATCGAAGAACTCGAGCGCGACTTGGTACACTTCGAGGCGCTCATGGTCGAAAGGCATCGGTGAACCATCGGGAGCGGGAGCGGGAGCGGGAGCGGGAAGACGCGGACCGACCTCGCGTCGGAACCATAGCCGCTCAGCCCGCTCGTCGACGCCTCCTTTTTTCCCCGACACACTCCTAGCGCCGCCCGCCGCCGGGATCCTGTTCTCCGCTGGATCGGCGGTGCGCCGGCAGCCATACTAGTCGTGACGACATGTCGCGCCGCCGGCACTTGGCGCGGATCCTCACCGCGTGGCTAGTGAGCATCCTCGGGCACCTGGTGATCTCGGGGGTGGCGGCGGAGCTCGTGCCCGTGGCGGCGAAGTTCGGCGCCATGCGTCTGCCGCCGCCCGGCGCGCGGTGGCGCGACGGCGAGGTGGCGATCGAGCTTGTGGCAGGGCCCAGTGCCGGGGCGGCCGAGCCGGAGCGCGCCGCCCCACCGCCCTCCAGCCAACCGGTCGCCGGTGGCCCCGCCGTGGCGCGGCCCGACACGGGGCAGGCGGGCCGCGGTGGGACGCAGGCGGTCCAGGCGCCGGCGTTCAACCTCGCCGATCGCGCCGACGAGCTCCAGCTCTCGCCCGCGCTTCGATCGCACGTCGATCGCAGTCAGGTGGCGCGGCGTCGCGACGGCTCGCAGCGCAGCTCGCCTGAGGACTGGAGCAGCGCCGAGCGGCCCATGGTCGTCACCTTCGAGGCGGACGGCGCGGGCGCGCGGCAGGAGAGCCGGCCGGCCGCCCGCTTCGATCCCGCGGGCGGGGCGGCGTATGCCGGCCGGCCGGCGGTGCGCGGGCCTCACGCGCGCGTGCGGCCCGGCTCGGACGCGCCGCGCGAGCTCGCCGCCCCGGCGCCGCCCGGTAGCCCGAGCGAGGGAGGGGACAGGCTTGCCTCGCCCGGCACGGGACTGGCCGACGCGGCCCCGGGGCGCGACACGCGACCGAGCGCGGCCGTTGCGACCGGACGGCCGCTCGTGAGCCCCGGCCCCCGCTCGGCGCCGGCCGAGGCGCGTGGCCTGGCGCGCGACACCGCCGACGCCGAGCAGGAAGTCGAGTCGCCTCGCCAGGCGCTCGCTTTCGCCAGCACGGCGGGGGGGCTGCCGGGCGAGGGCATGGGCGGCGTGGCGGCGCCGGGCAGCCCGGGCTTCGGCGGTAGCGAGGGACCCGGCTCCGTGTCGGCGCCGCTCGGCTCGGGGCAGGGAGGCATGGCGGGCATCGATCCGCGCCACGCCCGGCGGCTCGGCTACCTGCGGGCGGTCGCCGCGAAGATCCAGCCGCTGTGGGCCGACGCCTTCCCCACGTGGGCGGCGCTCCAGGGCTTGCAGGGCATGACCGTCATCCGCTTCGTCGTGGCCCCGGACGGCAGCGTTGCAAGCGCTGCCGTGGTGCGGCCGAGCGGCATCGCCGAGTTCGACTACAACTGCCGGCTGGCGGTGCTGCGCGGCGCCCCCTACGGGCCGCTGCCGCCCGAGCTTTTCCCGGCGCTCCACTGGTCTTTGTCATTCACGGCCGAGAACCCCGCGGTGCGGCCGCCGTGGCGCCGCGGCGACGTGCCGGCGCCGTGACGCCGGGAAGGATGAGCTTGACAGGACGGGCAGAAGGCGATCATTTTGCACAGTCTGCCGAAGTAGCTCAGGTGGTTTAGAGCAGGCGTTTCATACGCGCCGGGTCGGGGGTTCGAGTCCCTCCTTCGGCACTGACAACGCAGAGCTGCGCCGGCGTCATGTCGAGCGCTTCGGCTGCCCTGCCGCCTGCTCCCGTGGTACGCTTGCAGCGATGAGCCAGCCGTTGCCGAAGATGCCATCCCCGGAGGACAACCCCGTGCTCCGCTCGTTGCGCGAAGCTCCGCTCGACGATGAGCCGGAGACGGATGAGGAGCGCGCGGCCGTCGAGGAGGCCAAGCGTGAGTACCGCGAGGGCAAGGGCATCAGCACCGAGCAACTCGTGAAGGAGCTTGGGCTGGAGCTTTGACCGTCCGGTGGATGCCGCGGGCCAGGCGCGACATGCGCCGGATCGATGCCGCGTCCAGCGCTCGCATCGTGCGCGCCGTGCTCCGTCTCGCCGCGACGGGACAAGGCGACGTGAAGCGGCTGCAAGGCGCCGCCGAGCCCGAGCACCGGCTGCGGGTCGGAGACTGGCGGGTGCGGCTCCTGCTCGACCACGCCGCCGGGCGGATCGTGGTGCTCCGCGTCCTGCCTCGCGGCCAGGCGTACCGCTGACGGACGGGTTGCGAGGTTCGCCCGGTCGGAAAGGCGGGGCCCGACGGCCCTCTCCCCTGCTCGCCGGCATGGTACGCTGGCCACAGAGCCGGAGAATGGAGGGAAGCACATGCGCTGTGGACGTGGCCCTGCACCATGGATGTTCGTGGCCGGGCAGTACCTGCTGCTCGCCTCCGGCGGCGCCTGCGGCGGGGGCGAGGTCGGCCAGGCGGAGAAGACGACGACGGCGACCGGCCAGGGCGGCGCGGGCGGCTGCCCCAGCGGGCTTGCCGAGTGCGCGGGCGCGTGTGTCGACACGGCTCTCGATCCGGCGCACTGCGGCGCCTGCGGGCAGGCCTGCCCCACGGGGCAGGTCTGCTCGGCCGGCCAGTGCGCCGTCGAGTGCCTCGGTGGCACCGTCAAGTGCGGCGCGAAGTGCGTCGATGCCGGCATCGATCCGGACAACTGCGGTCTGTGCGGCAACGCCTGCGGTGCGCAGGCCGTGTGCACCGGGGGACAGTGCGCCTTGGCCTGCGCCGGCGGCACCAGCAAGTGCGGCAGCCTCTGCGTCGATACGGAGCTCGATCCCGCCCACTGCGGCAATTGCGATAGCCCCTGTGCCGAGGACGAGGTCTGCTCGGCCGGCCAGTGCGGCGTCGCATGCCTGGGCGGCACCGCCAAGTGCGGTGCGAAGTGCGTCGATCTGCAGAATGACCCGGCCAACTGCGGCGCGTGCAAGAACGCTTGCGGGAGCGGGGAAATCTGCTCGGTGGCAGAGTGCTCGATCGAGTGCCTGGGCGGGACCAAGAAGTGCGGCAACAAGTGCGCCGACACGAGCATCGACCCCCTCAACTGCGGATCCTGCGGCGTGGTCTGTGCCCCGGGCGAGGTGTGCTCGGCGGGAGGGTGCGGGCTCGAGTGCGCCGGGGGCGCCACCAAGTGCGGCGCCAAGTGCGTGAACACCGAGAACGATCCGGCCCACTGCGGCGGCTGCGGCAAGGCCTGCGGGCCGGGCGAGAGCTGCTCTGCCGAGAAGTGCGGGCTCGAGTGCGCCGGGGGCACGACCAAGTGCGCCGGCAAGTGCGTCGACACGAGCGTCGATCCGGCCCACTGCGGCGGCTGCGGCAAGGCCTGCGGGCCAGGGCTGTACTGCGGCGCCGGGAGCTGTGCGCAGTCATGCGCGCCGCTGCTCATCTGCGGCGGCAAGTGCACCGACACGGGCAACGATCCCGCCAACTGCGGCGCCTGCGGCAACGCCTGCGCCCAGGGACAGGTCTGTGCCGGCGGCACCTGCTCGCTGGTGTGCTCCGGCGGTACCATCAAGTGCGGGAGCAAGTGCGTGGACACGCAGAGCGACCCGGCGCACTGTGGTGGGTGCAACAGCGCGTGTGCCCAGGGGCAGACGTGCGGCGGCGGCGCCTGCAAGGGCAGCGTGTGCACGCCCAACACGAGCGAGCTCTGCTACACCGGTCCCCCGAACACGCTCGCGGTCGGCGCGTGCAAGCCCGGCACGAAGACGTGCAACGTCTCGGGCATGGGCTACGGGCCGTGCGTCGGCGAAGTCCTGCCCAAGGCCGAGGACTGCAACACGAAGGACGACGACGACTGCGACGGGCAGGCGAACGAAGGCTGTGCGCTGCTGGCCTGCTCGGGACTTGCGCCGAATGCCTCGAGCGGGATCTACAAGATCGATCCGGACGGCGAGAACGGCCCCATTCCAGCCTTCGACAACTACTGCGACAACGTCGCCGACGGCGGCGGATGGACTCTCGTGGCGACCCACAGCGCAACGATGACCATGCTCGAGGGCAACGAGCTGGGCACGCCCATCCTCTCGCCCGGGCAGGCAAACAGCTACCTCAAGGTCGCGGTGATTCGCCTGCTCGTGGCGAAGAACAAGGAGATGCGCCTGACGCACGAAACCCACCCGGCCTACCGCGTCAAGCTGGCCGACCCGAACCAGATCAACTGGTCGAGCTGGAAGAGCGTCGACTACCAGATCTTCCACTTCGGCCAGCAGCAGTACAAGACGCCGAACAAGGGCTGGTACAACAGCGTCTGCTCCAACTACACCGGACCGCAGGACATGACGGGAGCAAGCGGCAACTGTGGGGGCCCCGGCGTCAAGGCCGGCGACATCGCCTGGCCCCCCTACGACGGCGTCACGTGCGGCGTGGGGAACATGGGGGACTTCGACAACCCCGGAGCGCGGTTCAAGACGATCCTGGTGCGGTAGCCCGCAGCCGCCCCGCCCGCGTCCCGCGCCCCGCTACTTGTGCGTGTAGACGATGGTCGTCTCGGCGCCTTGCTCGTCCACGACGACGCCGTGCCATCCCTCGGGGAGCTGTAGCTCGGTCCACGTCCAGAGCCAGTGCGCATCGATCGGGGCGAGCGACACGTTGTGGTAGCCCTGCGCCTCGCCGAAACGGCTCCGCCAGTAGCTGCCCGTGATGGAGAAGCCGTCGGCGAAGTCCAGCGCCCAAGGGGCCTCGAATACGGAGAACGCCTGCTGCACCTCGCGCTCGTCCACGTCGCGGGTGAGATGCTTGCCGCGGACGCGGAACACGCCCTGGACCGTTGCTGGCCCGGCGGCCGGATCGCCCAGCCGGTCGGCGCCCGACGAGATGAGCGTGGCGTACACGGGCTTGGTGCCGACGAAGGCCGTGAGCGTCTGGTTGGCGAGCGAGATGTCGAGCCACTTCTGGCCGCCGGCCACCCACTCGGGGAACTTGTTCCGCTTCGGGATGAGGATGATGTCCTTGGCGCGCAGCCAGCGCTCGTCGCGCGTGCAGAAGTAGCGGATGCTGTCCACCGTCCGGAACCGGCCGGTCAGCGGGATCGCCTCCCGCGGCTCGTACTCGTCGTCGAGCACCTCGGCCTTGTTGCCCTTGAAAGAGCGCGGCCGGACGCCCTCGCGCAGCGCGAAGGCGACCGGGAGGCCGGTCTCGGCCAGATCGATGCCGTGCCAGGAGGTGCCGACGAGCGGCCGGAGCTGGTCGGTGGGCACGAGCCGCCCGTCGGGCAGCACGCCGAAGCGGCGCGTGCGGTGCTCGAGCGCGCCGGCGATGGCCACCGTGCTGCCGCGCCGCAGCACTTGCCGGCCGGGTGCCGGGGCGGCCGTGCCCTTGGGCAGAAGCGAGAAGCCGTCGGCGAGCGGCGGCGCCGGCGCCGCCGGGGCGGGGAACGCGAAGAAGGACTCGGTGGTGCGGCGGCCGTCGGCGCCCACACCTTCGGCGTCGGGCAGCAGGATGGGGGGGCCCTTGGGGAGCCCCGCGTCGGTCAAGGGCACGTCGTTCGCCCCGAGGCCGAGCGGCTCGGGCTCGCCGGGCTTGCGCTTGGCGAGCTCGGGCTCGGCCGCTTGCTGCTCCGCCGCGCTGGGGAGCTCGGTGTAGGCGACGGCAGTCGTGCCGACCACCTGGCCGTAGCGATAGGGTAGGGCGCGCTCCAAGCTCGGCTCGGCCGCAAGCACGCGCGCGATGGGCGCGTCCAGATCGGTGGATGCCTCGACGCCGGCGCAGACGAAGCCGCGTGGCCGCACGGGGTACCACCCGCCGGGGCAGCCCTTGCGCGAGTAGGGCTCGGCTGCTCGGGCCACGCGTCCGCCGGCGCGCAGGTGGCCGATGGCCTTCCCGGACGCAGAAGGCCGGTCGCGCACCACGGTGTGGTGGACGAGCGCGACGAGCTTGGGACCCTCCGCGGCCGGAACGGGCACCTGCGGGATGAGCCCGCCCTCGTCGTCGGAGCCGGCTTGCGGGTTGGAGCCGCTCGCGCAGCCGGCGACGGCAAGCGTGGCGGCAAGCAGCGTCAGGGGCGGCGACTTCATGAAGTCGAGCCTTGCCTCCGGTGGGCGCGTCGGGCCAAGTTACGGGGGGCGCCGCGAGCCCACATCGACGGGCTCGCTGGTGGCGAACGAAGGGATCGTTCGCCGCGAAACCGGCAGGATTCTAGGATCGCTCCCGAGGAGATCGTCCGGCGCCTGGTGGCGGCCTACGCTCCAGAGCGCGTGTACCTGTTCGGCTCTCGCGCGCGGGGGGAGCCCATGGCCGGCAGCGACTACGACCTCTTGGTGGTGGTGGCAGCATCGGCCGCGCCGCCGGCTCGCGGGCGCGCCGGCCGCTATCCCGTCTCGGGCGGATCCTCGCCCACCTCGCGCAGCACCGCTGCCACGACGGCCGGGTGATAGCGGATCCCGTGACGCCGCGCGTGCTCGACCAGCGGGCGGAGCGACTCGATCAACCCCCGCTGCTTGGCCGTCGCCAGCAGGCCGAGAGATCCGGTCACTTCGAGCCCGAGGGCGAGCGCCGCCCGACGCCCCTTCCACTCGTCAATCACGACGGTGGCCGCACCGAGCTCGCGCGCGAGCTGGATGACGGCGGCCTCGCCTGGCCCGAGCTCCACCAGCCCCAACGGAGCGAGCGCCGAGGCCAGCGCCCGCGCGGCCAGCCATGGCGGCGCGATCCGGGCGTGCCCGCAGCGCTCGCCCTCGTCCAGCTCCTGGCGCACGGCCTCTGGGCAGACGAGCTCGTACGGCAGTCGGCCGACGATGTCCAGGCACCCCATCCGCTCGATCGCCACGAGCGGCCCGGTGTCGACTACGAGCAACTCAACCACGGCGCAGCAACCTCAGCTCCACGTCCGCGTCCTCGGCCTGCAGGTTGGTGATCGACACGCCAAGCCTGGGAAGCGAGAGGAGAAAGTCGACACGTCCCCGGCCACACAGGCGGGCGGCAAGCGCGGAGCTCAGCCTGCCGATCTCGTAGAGCTTCGCGGCGAGCAGGAGCTTGGCCTCCCAACGCCGAGCTGGGACGGGGTGCCTACCCGATCTGGGGGTTGCGTCCCGGAACGTCGGCGTAGGCGTCGACCAGCACCACGCTGGCTCGGACGCGGTCACGGCGAGGGCGGCGCACGCGGCGCGCCAGGGCGAAGTGCCCGTGCTAGGTGCGGCGATCGTCAGCGGCCTGCCTCGTCACGGCCGCCCTCGCCCTAGGCGCCGGCGAATTGCTCATCATTCGCATGGCGACCTCCGCGCCCCCAACCCCAAAACGGGTAGGCACCCGGGTGCGCCGGGCGGCTAGCTTCGTCGGCGAGGAGGTGGTACTTGTCGCGCTCGATGGGCCTGGTGCCAGGGATGATGGTGACGCCCTCGGTGCGCCTCGTCGAGAAGCGCGGCGAGGGGGGCATGGGCAGCGTCTGGGTGGCCGACCACCTGAGCTTGAGGACCCGGGTGGCGGTCAAGTTCATCACGCCCGAGCTCTACCAGCAGAACCCCGAGCTCTCCGAGCGCTTCGGCCGGGAGGCGAGCCTGGCGGCCCAGATCAAGAGCCCGCACGTGGTGCAGATCTTCGACCACGGCCGCACCGAGGATGGCACGCCGTTCATCGTGATGGAGCTGCTCGAGGGCGAGAGCATCGAGGACCGGCTCAAGCGCGATGGCAAGCTGGGGCTGCGGGAGACGGTGGGCCTTGTCTCGCAAGTGGCCAAGGCCCTGGGCCGGGCGCACAAGCTCGGCATCGTGCATCGCGACATCAAGCCGGCCAACCTGTTCCTGGTCGAGTCCGAGTACGAGCTGTTCGTCAAGGTGCTCGACTTCGGCATTGCCAAGCAGACGGGGATGCCGCCGAGCGGCGGCCTGACCGCCACGGGAGCGATCATCGGCACCCCGGAGTTCATGAGCCCGGAGCAGCTCCTGGACACGAAGGGGGCGGGCTCGCAGGCGGACCTCTGGGCGCTGGCGGTGGTGGCGTACGAGGCGCTGACGGGTCGGCTGCCGTTCTCGGGGAGCACGGTGGCGGCGCTCATCATCGCGATCACAAAGGCGCAGTTCGCCGCGCCGAGCGAGATCTGTCCGGACCTTCCGGTCGAGATCGATGCTTGGTTCCGGCGGGCGCTCGCCCAGGACGTGCAGGGGCGCTTTGGGTCGGCCAAGGAGATGGCGCTCGCCCTCGTGCGGGCGACCCGCTCGTGGGCGGACGGGGTCGAGGACGCGCTCATGACCACGGGCGAGCACAACACGCTGGGCATGGCGGTGGCCGGCCCGCCTGGCGGCGCCGGACCGAACGAGCTCGGCTCGATGCGCGGGCCGGTGTCCGGGCGCTCGCCGGTGCCGGTCATCAAGGGGATCGAGGCCGTCGTGGCTGGCCCCGGCCCTGGCGAAGTTGCGCGCGAGCGCACGCTGCCCGGCGGGATCGCAGGGGCGCGCCCGCCCGGCCGAGCGGAGGCCCCGGCAGCGGGCGGGGTGTCCGCGTCGGGACCGAGCGGCACGCTCGTGGCGCGCCAGGGTGGGTCTGACGGTGGTGGCGTCGCGGCGGCGGGGCCCTCCGAGCCGGCGGCGCCTGCGGAGCCGGTCTTGGAGCCGGCGCCGCCTGCCAGTGCCGGCCCACGTGTACCGGCCGGCGACACGCTGGTCCAGGGCCACGGCCCCAGCACCATGGAAGCCTCCGCCTCCACGTTGCGTCCGGCCGGTGTCCCGCGCGGCATCGGACGCGGCGCGGTGGTGGCGATCGCCGGGGTGGTCCTGCTGGGAGCGGGATCGGCCGCGATTGCGCTCTCGACCGGCGGGTCGGTCGCGCCGGCCGGCTCGGAGCGAGCTGCGGCCGGGAGCGCGCCGGAAGCTGCGCCGACGCCGGCACCGGCGCCCGCTGCGGCACGAGCGCCGGCGGCGGTCGCTTCCGCCGAACCATCGGCGAGTGCCTCTCCGGCCGCGGGGGCACGGGCCAGCACTGCCGGCGCGGCCAAGGCCGCAGCCACGGCTCGGCCAGAGACGGCGCCGGCCGGATCCGTAAAGGGAGGCAAGAATGCAGAGCGCAACTGGGGGTTCTAGGAGCGTGTCGGGCGAAACCCGCCAGGGCTCGTGTGTGGCTGTGACAGCGGGTGGCCGACGGTGCGCAAGGCGTTGCGGCTAGCCGCGGCCCGGTCGTCAGTCGGTCGGGGTCGCTGAACGGTACCGGCGGAGAGGAAGTTGCGGCGCCATTCTGGCCGTCGCAG
>JACQWT010000021.1:0-3971 GCA_016209145.1 Deltaproteobacteria bacterium
GCGGGACTGGCAAGCGGAGCAGCGCCCACAGGGCCGGCCCGGAGCGTACTCCTGTACGTGAGGAGCCTGCCCGCGGACGTAAGCCGCGATCGCGGCCGACTCGGCGAGCCGTCGTTGCTGACTTCGCGCGCAAATGCCGTGAACGGATACACCAAGTGCAGCTTCACAACCCCCTTCCCTGGGCGTGCGTCCTGCTCGCCCCTCTGCTCGGCGGCGTCTGGCTCGCCGGTCGCGCGATCGCCCGGCGGGTGAGCGACGACGGCGCGCTGGCGGACGTGCTCGCTCCCGGCCTCGGCGGCGCCGCCTGGCTGGCGGCCATGCACCTCGCCGCCCGGCTGACCGGCTCCTTCGTGGCCGGGCTCGCCATCGCCACCGTGGTGCTCGGCCTTGCCGGCTTCGCCGCTCGTTGGCAAGAAGGCCCACTGCGACCCGCCCGCGCCGGCGGCCGAAACCGCGACAAGTGGTGGATGCTGGCCGGCGCCTTGACCGCTACCCTGGCCATTGCGCCCGCCGCGCTCGGCTGGGCGTTCCACGACGAGCTGTGGCTGACGGGCCACATGTCGATCGCGGCGCAGATCCAGAACGGCGCCTATCCGCCGCGCCACCTGAGCTTCCCCGCCTTCGAGCTGCGCTATCACTACGGCTTCAGCCTGCTGTGCGCCGCGGTGACGGCCCTGCTGCGCGTGCCGCTGGAGCACTCCCTCGACCTGGTCACGCTGCTGTGCTGGCCCTACTGCTGGTGCCTGCTCTGGACCCTCGGAGAGCGCTTGATCGGCCGCCCCGGTGGACCCCTGGCCGCCCTGGCGCTATTCGGCGGCGGCATTCCCTTCTTCTGCAACCTCGAGGCGCCGCCGGCCAGGTCGCTGCTCGGGCTGTGCAGGGTGGACGGCGCGCTGCTCAACCCGCCGCTCGTGTCCTACTTCTTCCAGCACCCGTGGACGATCGGGCTGCCGCTCGGCTTGTGCCTCCTGCTCGTCTTGCAGGAGCGCCGGCGGCCACCGGGGCTGTGGCGCTACGTCGCCTGCGCCGTCCTCCTGGCGGCGCTCGCCCTCTCGCAGATCGTGCTCTTCGCCGCCCTGAGCGCGGTGCTGCTGGTCGCAGAGCCGCTCGGAAGCCGCGACTGCCGCCTGCGGCGATGCGGAGGGGTGCTCGCGGCCGTTGCCTCCTCCTGGCTCTTGGCCAGGGCAATGGGCGGCTTCTTCGCGCCGGCGCCGGACGGCGCCGAGCTCGGTCTGGTGGCCTCGCTCGGCGTAGCCGACAGCCTCCGTGGCACCGCCCTCTATCACCTGCAGACCTTCGGGGCCACGCTGCTGCTGGGCGCGGTGGGGCTCGCGCTGCTGCGCCGAGAGCGATTGACGATCGGCCTGCTGGTGCTGGGCGGCCTCGGCGTGCCGAACCTCGTGCGCTACGCCCATTCCTGGGACGTCGCCAAGTTCGGCGCGTTGGCCAGCCTGGGGCTCGGCGTGGGCTTCGCCGCCACGGCCGCGCGCCTGCTCGGCCTGCGCTGGCGGCTTTTGGGGGGCGTGCTCGCCGCCCTGGTGCTCGCAAGCTGCACCGCGGCCGGGCTGGCGTTCGCCGCCGTCTTCGCCCTGCGCCTGGAAGGGATCCCGGAGCAAGTCTACCACCATGCGCCGGTCGCCCTGGCCCCGCCGGACGTGGCGGTCGTGAGCTGGCTCAGGTCACGAGTCAGGCCCGGCGAGATCGTCTTTCGCGAGCCGGCCGTCGGCCTGGGCTATGCTCAGCACGGCGGGCTGGCGCAGCCCTGGATCGACCACAACGCCGCCCGCTTCGACTTCGGCGCCGAACGGATCGCCCGGCGCGAGCGGTTGCTCGCTACCTTGCCTCGAGACCCCAGTGCCTGGCGCAACGAGGGCGTCCGCTGGTTCGTGGTCGGCCGGCGCGACCAGGCCGTGGAGCGCCTGCTCGCCGCATGGCTCCAGGCCGGGGACGCCGAGATCCGCGCCGCCATCGGACCGCTGTGGATCGCCTACTTGCGATAGCTGTTAGCTGTTAGCGTCGGAGGGCGAGATGCGGGATCCGAAGGAACTCCAGATCGTGCGCGACCTGACCGTGGCGCGGCGCGTGCCTGCGGCCGGCTTCTTCGCGGCGTGCGCGATTGCGGCCACCGCCGCCCTGCTGCTCGCGGTCTGGATCGTGGATTTCATCCCGACGAACGACGGCCCGCAGAACCTGTACACGAGCTACGTGAGCCTCCACTTCGACGAGGGGCCCACGCGGTACGCGACGTTCTACCGCCCGGGATCGCCCGTCACCGCCGTGGCGTTCTCCTTCGTCTACTCGCTGTTCGACGCCTTCCTGCCATGGCAACGCGCCATGCAGGCCACGGTGTCGGTCGGCGTGCTTGCCTGGGCCTGGAGCTTCATGCTGCTCGTGCTGGCGATCGAGCCCCGGCGCTGGGCCGTCGGGCTGCTCGGCTTTCCGAGCGCGCTCTCGTGGGGCTTCTACATGGGGTTCTTCAACTACGCCGCGGCGGTCGCAGTGGGCTTCTTCGCCCTGGCTTTCGCCATCGCGTACGCGCCGCAGCGGCCGCTGCACCGGGTGGGCCTGGGCGCGCTCGTGCTCCTTGGAGCGACCTTCCACGTGATGGTTGCCGGGCTCACCGGTCTCGGCCTCGTGCTCCTGGTCCTCTTTCGGGTCAAGGGCTGGCGCCAGAAGCTGCGCGAGCTCGGCCTGCTCGCGCTTGCCGGTCTCCCGGCGCTCGTCGTCATCGCCGTCGCTCTCGGAGCCACGCAGAGCTTGCAGCACTACCCCGGCTACGCGGAGGCGTCGGTCGTCCTTCTGCCCTTGGCCGAACGTCTCGCCCACTTCGGGCGCTGCTTCGTGGGAGGTCCGTGGTGGCGGGCGTGGCCGCCGGTTCTGTGCGCGCTGGCGGCGTGGGCCGTCTGCGCGCGCGGCCGCTTCACCAAGATGTCAGCGGCAGAGAGATCGCTCCTGGCGCTCGGTGCCCTCGCGGCGGCCGCCGGCCTTCTCGTGCCGCTGCACACGAGCGTCTGGCAGTTCTTCTCACCGCGCTTTCTGCCCATCGCGGTCCTGGCGGCGGCGGCCGTGCTTCCGGTGGAGCGCCTTGCCGCGGGGCGCCTGCGCCACGTCGCCGCCGCGGTGGGGATCGCCTATGCGCTCTGCGCCATCGGATGGTCGGTGCTCTACCACCTGGATCTCGCCAGGCGCTCCCGCGACCCCCTCGCGGGCCTGACGGAGCCGATCCGTCGCTCCGGGCCGCGCCTGCCGATCGTGCTCGATCCTCTCGTCGGCCTGCCCCGCGATCCCGCCCGCGCCCCCATGGCGTACACCGAGCCCCTGCGCAACCTCGGGCAGCTCTACGCGGTGCAGCAAGGCGGCGTCGTGCCGTACACCTTCACCGGCTCCCCGCAGGTCCATGCCCTCACCAGCCAGCCACGCCCGTTCCCGCCCGTGCCGAGCCGCCGGTACTGGAAGGCGTTTGCACAGCCCGAGCGCTCGTCGGACGCCGAGCGCCGCGCGATCGTGGCTCTGCTCGCCTCGTACGGCGCGCGCTACGACGACGTGGTGTTTTGGGGCAGTCCGGCCGACGCCGACCGGCTCGTCGCGCGCGGCTACGTCGCCGACTTCCGCCGCGGCGGGCTGCTCGTCGCCCGCTTCCAGGGCTGCCCGGCCAAGCTCGTGGTGCGCGGTGCAGCGCCGGCTCGCGGGCCGCTCGTCGCCGAGTATGGCTGGTACCCCGTGCTCGAGCCGTTCTGGAGCGGACCGGTCGATGTGCGCCCCGACCAGCCGACGCAGATCGAGCTACCCCACGCTCCGTGCGGCGATGTCTGGGTTCGCGTCGCGCCGAGCTCGGGCGCCGGGAGCTGCCTGGACGCCGACTCGGACGGCCTGCTTCACGCGCGGGTGGGCCGGGCCACGGGGATCATCGTGTGCGAGCTGGGACAAAGCCCCTAACCCGGCAGAGCCGGAACCAAGAAGGGGCAAGGGAA
>JACQWT010000021.1:4002-34496 GCA_016209145.1 Deltaproteobacteria bacterium
GGTCCCGCGCAGGGGTGCGGCCCTGCGCTCGCGGTAGAGATCCGGACCCTTACCCCTTGCCCCTTGTCCCTTATCCCTTGCACGATGCCGCCCTTTGCAACTTCTGCCCGAATCGGTATCAACTTCGCCGCCAAGAGACTAGCCGCCGTCCTGGGGGCTGCTGCGCGCGTCGGAAACCGGCACGCCGTTCTGCGTCTTTTCTACCGTGAAAGGCGTCTCCGGCCCCTACCCGCCAGCTGTCCTTCGCCTCCCAGTAGCCGTGCGCCAGCCGGAAGTCGTCGACCACGGCGCCGTCGACGCGAAGCGGCCGCCCTTCCGGACGCCGGATCTCCCAGTCCAGCACGAGCGTTCTGCCCATCCGGCCGGCGCACGTCTCGAGCAGGCGCTGGAACGCCACCTTGACCGCACCCTCGTGCGACAGGTCGA
The DNA here is from genome assembly GCA_016209145.1 of Deltaproteobacteria bacterium. Lineage (GTDB taxonomy): Bacteria > Myxococcota_A > Polyangia > Polyangiales > Polyangiaceae > JACQWT01. Next base: position 4,429 of record JACQWT010000021.1, read on the forward strand.
GGAGCGAGAGCTGCCGCAGCGCGTCATAGTAGGCGACCACCGCCTTGTGCGTGGGCTTGATGGTGAGTGCGGCCATCGGTTGATCCCTTGCCCCTGCGGCCACGGAGACGCAAGGGCCGGAGCTTGTCCCCGACAACCTCCTAGCGGCCAGCGCGCCCCCGGCGCGCGGCGGCCCGGCGGCGCAGATCCTCGGCCAGCTCCGGATCGGCCAGGGCCGCGTGCTTCACGGCCTGATCCTGGAGCCAGTTGGCCCGGTCGAGCTGCCCCGCGGCCCGCGCGCGCTGTGCGGCCAGGGCGAGCGCCAGGGCGAGGTTGGCGCGCATCTTCACCTGGCTCGGCTCGAGCCGCACGGCCCGCTGCAGCGACCGGATCGCCTCGTCGAGGCGGCCCCGGCGGGCGAGCGCAATGCCGAGCTGGTTGTGCACGTCGGCATCGTCGGGCTTGACCGCGAGCACGCGCTCGTAGTGGGCAATCGCTCCGTCCAGGTTGCCTTGGTCCTCGATCACCATGCCCAAGGCAAAGCGGGCCACGACGTTGTCGGCATTGATGCGCAGGGCGTTCTCGAACAGCGCCACCGAGTTGCGCCACGTGCGGATCTGCCGGGCAGAACGAGCGGCGAGCAAGCCGAGCACGATGGCGCCGACGCTGAGCGCCACGGCACGGGCGGGCCGGCCGCGCGCCTGCCCCAGCCGAACGAGATCGGCCGCGGCCCACGCCACGACGACGTACAGGCCCATGTTCGGCAAGTACAGGTACCGATCGGCCATGGACTGGCCCCCGACCTGCACGAGCCCGATGACCGGGACGAGCGCGCCCAGGAACCAAAGCCAGCCTACCAGCGCATAGCGCCGCCGGCTCGCCACCACGCCCGCGGTCACGAGGCCCAGGAGCACGATCGCCGCGGCGATCTCGCGCGCTCCCAGCGGCCGGCCGCCGGCGAGCTCGGGGTGCACGTAGAGCACGCCGAGATCGGCGGGCCATACGGTCTTGGCGAGGTAGCTCGCGTATGCCACGGCCGCGTTGCCCCATCGCGCCGAAGGGGCGATGCCGGCCGCGGGATCCATCGCGCCGATGTTGCGCTGCAGGACAAAGGTAATGCTCGCCGAGCAGGCCGAGAGCGCAAAGAGGGGCACCTTCTCGCCCAGGGCCCGGCTCAGGGATACCGCGGGCACGGCGCGACCTCGGGCGCCGGGGGGTGCCGGTGCCCCCCTGAGGGAGATCCGGCCGAGCGGCCAGTAGTCGAGCAGCAGCAGGAGCAGCGGGAGCGTGACCAGCATCGGCTTGCAGAGCAGGCCCAGCACCATGAGCAGGGGCACGAGCACATAGCGCCGCACGCCAGGCCGCGCGGCGTACGCCGCGTAGGCGTGCATGGTGAGCAGGCCCACGCAGGTGCTGAGCAGATCCTTGCGGGCCGAGATCCAGGCCACCACCTCCACGTGCACGGGATGGACGGCGAAGACCGCCGCGGCGCCGGCGCTGGGCCAGTCGCGCCCGGTGAGGCGGCGCAGCAGGCGAAAGAGCAGCACGACGTTGATGGCGTGCAGCAGGACGTTCGTGGCGTGATGGCCGGCGGGGTGCAGGCCGTAGAGCTGCGCGTCCAGGGTGTGGGACATCCAGGTGATGGGATCCCAGTTCCAGTCGTAGCGGCCCGCGAAGGCGCGAACCACGCCCTCGAGGTTGAACCCCTGGCTCACGTAGGGGTTGCTCGTGACGTAGATGTCGTCGTCGAGCCGGACGAAGTCGCCGAGCACGCTGCGGCCGTGCACCACGAGCGCCGCGGCGGCGAGCCACAAGCTGGTCACGGTGTCGCGGCGCATCGGCGCAGCACGAAGAGGTGCTGATAGGCACAGAGGTTGGACAAAAGGCGCGTGAAGAAGTAGTCGACCCGCTCCACGCTGCGCGCGAGCGCGCCGGCGGACGGGGGGATCACGTTCTCCCAGGGAATGGGTGTGGTCTCGTGCGCGGCGACGGCGAGCCCGGCGTCGGCGAAGAGACGCTCGGCCGTGGCACGGGTGAAGAAGCGCAGGTGGCCCCGGTCGAGCAGGCCCCTGTTCGTGTAGTCGAACCGGCCCAGAACAACCTGGGCACGCACCGACCAGTGCACCGCATTGGGCAGCGACACGAGGACAAGCCCGCCCTCATCGAGCCGCGCGCTCGCCTCGCGCAGAAGCCGCAGCGGATCGGGCAGGTGCTCCAGCACGTCGGCGAGAATGACGATGTCGAAGCGCCGCGCCGGGTCGAGGGGCAGCCCCTGGGTCAGATCCGCCGCGACGAAGTCGGGGACCGGACGGCGCGGTGCGCTTGCGCCCACGGCCGCGACGGCGTGGCCGCGCTGCGCGAGCGCCTGGGCGAGCTCGCCCGTGCCGCAGCCGACGTCGAGGATACGGCGAGGCCCCGGGCCGCAGAGCTGCAGGATGCGCGCGTGCGAGCCAAGCGGGCTCTGCTTCATGCGGTAGGGAGCGGCGAGCTCGTACGCCGGCTCGGCCCGCAGCCCGAGCTCGTGGCCGCGAAAACGCAGGACCGACTGGGTCACGTTCCAGGCGTAGCGCAGGCCGCTGACGTAGCAGATCTCGGAGCCGTAGTACGTGGGGATGGGCAGCTCCACGATGCGCATGCCGGCCGCGTGAAGCTGGATGATGATCTGCGTGTCGAAGTGGAAGTCGTCGGTGTTGCGCTCGAAGGGCAACTGCGCCAGGGCCCTGAGGGAGTAGAGGCGGTAGCCGGAGTGGAACTCGGACAGGCTCATGCCGAGCAGGAGGTTCTCCATCTCGCTCAAGATGCGGTTGCCGACGTACTTGTAGAGCGGCATCCCGCCGCGCAGCGCGCGCCCGCGCTCCATCATGCGCGAGCCGAAGACCGCGTCCGCCTCTCCGCGCTCGAGCGGCGCGAGCAGCTCGGGCAAGAGCTCGGGCGCGTACTGCCCGTCGCCGTGGAGCAGGGCGACGACGTCGTAGCCCTTGTCGATGGCGTAGCGGTAGGCGCGCTTCTGGTTGCCGCCGTAGCCGAGGTTCGCCTCGTTGCGCAAGACGCTCATCTTCACGCGTCGCGCGTGCTCCCGATAGCCGAGCGCCACGAGGTAGGTGTCGTCCTGGCTCGAGTCGTCGAAGACGATGACTTCTTCGACGCGCTCCCACATGGCGGGCGGGATCCGGCCCAGCACCTGGGCGAGCGTGCCCACGGCGTTGTACGCCACGACGACGATCGCAACCTTGAGCGGCGCGCCGTGGCCCGGCACGGCGGGCGCGGGCGCGGCGGGCGCGGCAGGGTCGGGCGTGGCCATCCCGGGAACAGATGATACACGAGTCGCCACCGCCTACCCGTGTTACTTCTAGGAGTCTGTCGGAGAAAACACTAAGTGCGCGGAATTGTTCGGTTCCAGCGTCAGAGTAAAGTGAGCGATTTCGATAAATTGGACCATTTCGAGCACGCTTTCTCCGACACACTCCTCGCGTCGATGCGTTTCCCGCCGCCACCCTTCCGGCCAGATCTGGTGGTCGTCACCGGCGTGCGCGCCGTTGATCCCGGAGCCGGGCTCGACGCCACGGTCGACCTGGTGGTCGAGGCCGGGCGCATCACTCGTCTCGGCCCGGGCGCGTTCAGCGCCGAGCTGCGGCGCGCGACGGGCGCGGGCGGCGTCGCGGCGCTGCACATCGACGGGCGCGAGCTGTGGGCGCTGCCGGCCTTCGTCGATCTGCACGCCCACCTGCGCGAGCCGGGCCAGGAGCACAAGGAGGACATCGCCTCGGGCCTGGCCGCCGCGGCCGCGGGCGGCTTCGCCCACGTCTGTGCCATGCCCAACACGGAGCCCGCCAACGACTGCCCCGAGATCACTGGGGCCATGATCGCGCGGGCCACGGCCCTCGGGGGAAGTCGGCTGCACCCCGTCGGTGCCGTGACCGTAGGACGTCGCGGCGCCGAGCTGGCGGATCTTGGAGCGATGCGCGCGGCCGGAGCGGTGGCGTTCTCCGACGACGGAGGCTGCGTGATGAGCGGGGCGATCGTGCGGCAGGCGCTCGGGCGCGCGCGCGAGCTTGGCGTTCCCATCATCCAGCACGCCGAGGATCACAGTCTTACGGCGGGCGCGCAGATGCACGAGGGGGCGGTGTCGGTGTGGCTGGGCCTGCGCGGTTGGCCCCGCCACGCCGAGGAGACAATCGTGGCGCGCGACTTGACTCTGTGCGCCGAGGTGGCCGGCGCGCGCTACCACGTGGCCCACGTCTCGACGGCCGGCACGGCGGAGCTCGTGCGGGAGGCCAAGGCGCGCGGCGTGGCCGTCAGCGCCGAGGTCACGGCGCATCACCTCATGCTCACCGACCAGGCCGTGGCCGAGCACGGCACTGCCTGCAAGGTGAGCCCGCCGCTGCGCGAGGCGCGCGACGTGGAGGCGCTGCGCGCGGCGCTGGCCGACGGCACCGTCGACGCCATCGCCACCGACCACGCGCCGCACGCGCCGCGCGAGAAGCGGCGTCCGTTCGCCGAGGCGCCGCCGGGGATGATCGGGCTCGAGCTCGCCCTGCCCGTGCTGCTCCGGCTCGTCCATGACGGCATCGTCCCGCTGGCGCGCTTCGTCGAGGCCCTGAGCCGCGCGCCGGCCCGCATCGCCGGTCTCCACCCGCCCGAGCTGCGCGAGGGAGCGCCGGCGGAGCTGTGCCTGGTCGCGCCGCGGCGCCGGCATGTGCTCGGCCCCGCCGAGCTGCGATCGAAGAGCTGCAACAGCCCGTTTGTGGGCGAGCCGCTCTGCGGCTCGGTCGAGCTGACCATGGCCGGCGGAGCGATCGTCCACGTTCGCGCGGGTTGCGAGCCCATCCTCTGGAGCGCTCCGTAGCCGGCCGCGGGCTGCGGACAAGTGAGACAGGGCATGAGCGCCCGCACCATCCACATCGCGAGCCTGGGCTGCCCCAAGAACCGGGTCGACTCGGAGGTGATGCTGGGCGTGGCGCTCGCGGCCGGCTACCGCCACGCCGCGGATCCGCGCCGCGCCGAGGTCATCGTGGTCAATACCTGCGGCTTCATCGGCCCGGCCAAGCGCGAGTCGATCGACGCCATCCTCGAGCTCGGCGAGCACAAGCGCCGGGGGCGCTGCCGGAAGCTCGTCGTGGCCGGGTGCCTGGCGCAGCGCTACCCGCGCGAGCTCGCCGCCGAGCTACCCATGGTGGACCACTTCCTCGGATCGAGCGACATCCTGGCCTTGGGCGCCGTGCTGGCCGGCCGGGCCGAGCGGATAGGCGTCGGGGATCCGGGAAGCTGGCTCATGAACGCAGGCACGCCGCGCGTGCTCTCCTCCGCTCTGTCGCCGAGCGCGAGCGGCAGTGCCTACGTCAAGCTCGGCGAGGGCTGCAGCCGGCGCTGCGCCTTCTGCGTCATCCCCGAGCTGCGGGGCCGGCAACGCTCGCGCGAGCCGGCCGACGTGGTCCGCGAGGTGGAGCGGCTGGCGGCCCAGGGAGTGAAGGAGGTGAACCTCGTCAGCCAGGACACCGTGGCCTACGGCCGCGACCTGCCGGCCGGATCCCGCGCCTCTCTCTCCCGCGTGGCCGAGCGCGTGGCCGACGTGCCGGGCGTGCGCTGGGTGCGCCTCTTGTACCTGTACCCGGAGCGGCTCTCCCCGGACTTGCTGGCGCTGCTGGCGGGGCACGAGAAGGTGCTGCCGTACGTGGACATGCCCATGCAGCACGCCTCGGATCGGCTGCTGCGGCTCATGCGCCGCGGCCATGGCGGCCGCGCGCTCCGGCAGCTCATCGAACAGCTTCGCACGGCGGTGCCCGGGCTCGTCTTGCGCTCCGCTTTCATCGTCGGGCACCCCGGCGAGACGCCGGCGGACTTCGAGGAGCTGTGCGAGCTCGTCCGGTGGGCCGAGATCGATCGCGTTGGCGTCTTCCGCTACTCCGACGAGGAGGGAACGGCGGCGAGCCGCCTGGGCGGCAAGGTGCCGCCGCTCGTGGCGGCCAACCGCTGGCGCCGGCTGATGGCGATCGCGCGACGCATCTCCCGCGTGCACAACCGTGCCCTGCGCGGGCGGGAGCTGGAGATCCTCGTGGAGGGGCCGAGCGACGAGCATGAGCACGTGCTCATGGGCCGCCACGCCGGCCAGGCGCCGGAGATCGACGGCCAGGTGTACCTTGGCGCGGGCGCCTGGCACGGCGCCGCGGCGCGGGCAGGTGAGATGATTCGCGTGCGCATAAGCCAGTCGAGCGACTACGATCTGGTGGGGGAGGTGAGGGGATGGCGATGCCGAGATCGGCAACTGAGTTGTCACTAGTTGGCACCTCGGTTGACGGTGGTGCCGGGCATCTATGCGAAATTGCGTGCTCCGGTGCGGGTACGGATCGTGCTAGTACTCTTTCCGGGTCTTCCTGCGAACCTGCTGCTCTCCGAGGGACAGATGCTTCCCCACCTTGCCGCCCATCTCCGCCGCCAACGCCCACCGACCCTGCGGCGGGTGCTCCTGCGCCGGGCCCTTTGCGCCGCGGTCGCAGCCCTGGCCTGGGCCGGCTGCCTGAGCCCCACGCTGCCGTTGCCCCCGCCGGAGGCGCCGCACACGATCCAGCAGGTCTCGGGTGAGCCCGGCGTCTGGCTCGTGGCCGGCGAGAGCACGCCCGGCGCAACGGTGCTCATCCGGCACCCGGCGAGCGGGAAGATCGTCGGCACGGAGGACCAAGGGGCAACGGGCCACTACGCGATCGAGTTGCGGGCGCAGGAGTGCGACCAGGCCAGCGTGCTCGAGGTGCAGGGCGAGCGAGTCAGCCCGGAGACGCCTTTCACGGTAGAAAAGACGCAGAACGGCGTGCCGGTTTCCGACACGTGCAGCAGTCCCCAGGACGGCGGCTAGCTCCTGGCCCCTGGCCGAGGCTGAAGCGGGCGCGCTGGCCGCTAGGAGGTTCCCGCGAGAAGCTCGATGGCCTTGACCGTGGGCGGCCAAGCGGGATACTGCAATCGTGTCGAGCGAAGGTGGCGGAACTGGCAGACGCGCTGGATTCAGGTTCCAGTGGCCGCAAGGCTGTAGGGGTTCAAGTCCCCTCCTTCGCACCATGCATCCGTTCACGGGCTTAGTGGTGGCGGGCAACGACGGCTCGCCGAGTCGGCCGTGATCGCGGCTTGCGTCCTCGGCCCGGCTCCTCGCGTACGGGAGTACGCTCCGGGCCGGGCCTGCGGGCGCACTCGCGCTGACGGCCGCCTGACGAGCCGCGTGGCAGGGGGCGTGAAAGCATGCAGCACCATGGCTTCCCGCCTCGCGCTTGGCGCCGCCAGCGCCGTGTTGCTGGCCTGCCTTGCCGGGGCATGCCAGCACGCGGCCGGCCAGGCCCCGGGGGCGACCAGGACCACCGCGGGGTCGGTAGCCGAGCCGATGCCGGTCCTGGCGCCGACCGTCGCAATCCCAGCCCCGCCGCCGCCGCGCCCGGACGCTGTCGCCACCGCCCCGCCGTTCCCGGCCACCGCGGCGGCCGATCCGCCCCCTGCGGCCGAGCCCGAGGAGATGCCGCCGGTGCGCCGACCCGCCGTCTGGCGCGCCGACAGCTCCAAGCCCGGCCCCGAGCGGGTCGCCGAGGCCCGCGCCGCCAAGCTCGGCGTAGTCCAGGCGCTGTTTGCCGCCTCCGGGGTGGCCTTTCCCCCGGCACAGATGCTGCTGCGCGGGTTCAAGCGCGACCGCCGGCTCGAGCTGTGGGCCGCCTCGGGGCGAGCCGGTGCGCTCCGGCACGTCACCACGTACGAGATCTGCTACGCCTCGGGCGATCTCGGCCCCAAGCGGCGGGAGGGAGACGCGCAAGTGCCGGAGGGCTTCTACGTGCTCGATCTCTACAACCCGAGCAGCCGGTTTCATCTTTCCATGCAGGTCAGCTACCCCAACGAGTCGGACCGGATCCTCGGCGACCGCAGCCGGCTGGGCGGGGAGATCATGATCCACGGCAACTGCGTGTCCATCGGCTGTCTCGCCATGAGCGACGAGCGCATCCAGGAGCTCTGGGTCGCCACGACCGCGCTGCGCGACGCGGGCGGGAAGGTGCACGTGCACATCTTCCCGGCCAGGGACATCGACGGGCTGCTCGGCTCCGGGGGGTACGGCGGCCCGGAGCACCACGACTTCTGGCGCAACCTGAAGGACGGCAAGGATCGCTTCGAGCGCACGCGGACGCTGCCGCGCGTGCGCGTGGATCCCGGGGGACGCTACCTCTTCGACTAGCGCTGTGGCATCCTGCGCCTATGAACCTGCCGCGGACACGCGTCCTCTCGGGCATCCAGTCGTCCGGTGAGAAGCACCTGGGCAACTACTTCGGCGCGATCCAGCAGCACATCGAGCTACAGCACGAGTTCCCGGGCGAGTGCTTCTACTTCATCGCCGATTTCCACGCCCTGACGACGGTTCACGACGCCGCTGCCATGCGCGAGGGCGTCGTCGAGGTCGCGCGCAGCTACCTGGCGCTCGGCCTGAATCCGGACAAGGCGCTGCTGTTTCGCCAGAGCGACGTGCCCGAGGTGACCGAGCTCGCCTGGCTGCTCGCCACCGTCACGGGCACGGGCCTGCTGGAGCGCGGCCACAGCTTCAAGGAGAAGGTGGCGCAAGGGCTCAAGCCCTCGGTCGGCCTGTTCCTCTACCCCGTGCTGATGGCCGCCGACATCTTGGTCTACGGCTCGACCACGGTGCCGGTGGGCAAGGACCAGATCCAGCACGTCGAGATGGCCCAGGACATGGCCACGCACTTCAACCAGACGCACTGCGCGGGCGAGCCCATCCTGCGCCGGCCGGAATGGCGGCTCTCGCAGACGCCGTACGTGGCGGGCCTCGACGGCCGCAAGATGAGCAGCAGCTACGGCAACACCCTGCCGCTTTTCGCGTCGGGCAAGCCCCTGCGCAAGATGATCGCAGCCGTCGCCACCGACTCGACGCCGCTCGGGCAGCCTCTCGATCCGGACAAGTGCACGGTGTTCCGGCTCCTGTCGCTGTTCTTGCAGCCTGACGAGCTGGAGCGCGTGGGGGGCTGGTACCGGGCCGGCAAGCGGGACGGCCAGCCCTTCGGCTACGGCCACGCCAAGCAGCTCCTCGCCGAGCGCTACGAGGCGCACTTCGCCGCAGCACGCGCGCGGCGCGAGGAGCTGGTGGCGAACCCGCAACAGGTCGAGGATGTGCTGACCAGGTCGGCGGCCAGGGCCCGCGCGGTGGCGCGGGATACGCTGGATCGGTGCCGCCAGGCATGCGGGCTGCGCTGAGAGGCCGGTTGCGGTATCGTCCTGTTCGCCATGACGGAGGCTCGCAGGCGTAGGGGCGCGCTCGGCGCGGCGCTGGTGGCGGCGGCGCTGCTCGCCTCGCCCGCGGCGGCCGCGGACGACCGCGAGCAAGCCCTCGCCCTGCACGACGAGGCCAAGGAGCTGTACGCCGCCGGGCGCTACCGCGAAGCCGCCGCCAAGCTCGAGGAGGCGCTGGAGCACGATCCCGAAGCTACCCCCCTTTACTACAACCTCGCCGTAATCCACGAGAAGCTCGGCCAACTGGACCGGGCGCTCGACCGCTACCGCAAGTGCCTGGAGCTCGAGCGCGACCCGGGCGAGCGGAGCAAGCTCGAGAGGACCATCGCCCGGATCGAGGGAGCGCTGCGGGATCGCCCCACCCGCCCGCCGCCGGCCAAGCCTTCTGTCGCCGCCGAACCCGAGGCCGAGCCGCCAGCGCCGGGGGGCTTGGCCGGCCTCAGCCCGTGGATCTACGGCGCCGGCGCGAGCGCCGGAGGCGCGCTGCTCCTCGGGACGGTGGCGGGGATCTGCGCGGTGGCCCTGCACCCCGGTGCCGGCGCGGCCACCGGGCCGGACGTGACGGTGGACGACTTGCGCTCGGACGCGGCGGTGGCGCATGGCTTCGCCGTGGTCGCCGACGTGGCCGTCGCGCTCGGCGCCGCGGCCGGAACCGCCACCGTCGTGCTCTACTTCACCTTGCCGCGCGTGAAGCCCCGGCCGGCCGACGCCGAGGACGCGCTGCGCGTCGAGCTTGGTCCTGGCAGGGGGCAGGCCACGTGGCGGTTCTGATCCGCAGCGTCCGGGGCCTCCTGCTCCTCACCTGCGCGGCGGCAGGCTGCGAGCTGGCAGTGGACGGCGAGCTCGGGCAGGTGCGTTGCACCGAGCCAGAGGCGTACGGTCCGCCGGCCTGCCCGGAAGGCCAGACTTGCCGCTGGGGCGTGTGCCTGCCGCTCGGGGCTCCGCTTGGCTACGCGTGCAGCACGGACGCAGACTGCGCCCCGGCCGCCGTCTGCCTCGGCGGGCTCGGGAGCGGCGCAGCCGAGGCGCCGCGCTGCACGCGCTCCTGTTGCGCCTCGAGCGACTGCGGGCCGCCGGGCGCGGGGCACGTTTGCTGGGCCGCGCCCGAGGGCGCCGGTCGGTTCTGCCGGCCGGCCGCGGAGCTGGGGCGAAGCGCACCCGGCAGCGCCCCGGCCCGCGCCAAGTGCGACGACGGGGCGCAGTGCCGCTCCGGCCGCTGCATCAAGGGGCGCTGCTTCGATCTGTGCTGCGACGACTCCTACTGCGCGGGAGAGGACAAGACCGTAAGGTGCCGGGCCGAGCACGACGCTGAAACCGACGCCACGAGCTTCGTCTGCGGGCCGGCGGCTGGCAAAGGGGAACCGCTCGCGTCGTGCGAGGACGGCGGCGGCTGCGCCAGCGGCCTGTGCGTGGAGCTGAAGGAGGGGCTGCGCGTGTGCGCCGCGCCCTGCTGCTCGTCGCGCCAGTGCGGCCAGGTGCCCGTGGGCGAGAAGCTGCAAGCCGTGGCCTGTGCCGCCGGTGAGGCCGTGCGCGAGCCGGCCTGCGCGCGCCTCCTCCCGGAGGGCGCACGGGGCAGCGTGGGCGCGCCGTGCCAGGCGGACAAGGAGTGCCGCAGCGGGATATGCGTGAAGGACCCCGGCTCGGGATCCTACTGCGGCGACGTGTGCTGCCGCGACGCCGACTGCGGCGACACGGCCCGGTTCGCCTGCCGGCCGGCCTCGCGGGGCGCGAGTTGGTTCTTGCAGTGCGTGCGCAAGTAGCGGACGATAGGCTGCAAGCACGGTGCCGCGTCCCACTCTCGACGACCCCCGGCCATCGCTGCCTTCGCTTCGGATGGCGCACGGGGCGATCTGCCCACGTTGCCGGCACTTCCTCGAAACGGTGCCGAGCGGCGTCCTGCCGCGCTGCCCCCGCGACGGCCTCGCGCTCGTGGCCCCCGAGGCGCTGGCGGCGGCCGACGGTGACCCCTTCCTGGGCACCACCGTGGCCGGCCGCTTCGTGGTGATCGAGCTGCTCGGCTCCGGCTCGATGGGCACGGTCTACCGCGCTCGGCAGGAGGCCATGCGCCGCGACGTCGCGTTGAAGGTCGTGCGCTCGGACCGGCTCCTGGACGCCGAAGCCCGCGGCCGCTTCGAGCAGGAAGCGCGCGCCATGAGCCTGCTCACCTCCCCCTACACGGTCACGGTGTTCGACTTCGGGCAGATCACCATCGACGGACCGGATCCGCACTTCATCTCGGGCTCGCTCTACCTCGCCATGGAGCTGCTCGACGGCGAATCGCTGGGCGAGCGGATCAAGCGGCAGGGCCGGCTCGGCATACCCCAGGCCATCGCCTTGACCAAATGCGCGCTCGGCTCGCTGGCCGAGGCCCACGACAAGGGGGTGATTCACCGGGATCTGAAGCCGGACAACCTGGTCATCGTGCGCGACGCGGCGAGCCGAGCCGAGATCTGCAAGGTGCTCGACTTCGGCATCGCCAAGGTGCTCACCCCGGAGGCCGCAGTCGACGCCCTGGAAACGCAGGCCGGCACGGTGTTCGGCACGCCGCGCTACATGTCCCCGGAGCAGGCCCAGGGCAAGCCGCTCGACGCCCGGAGCGACCTGTACTCGCTCGGCGTCATCCTCTATCACATGCTGCTCGGCCGGCCTCCCTACACCGACAACGACGCCGTGGTGGTGATGGCCCACCACATCAAGACGCCTCCGCCACCGCCGCGCCAGGTCGCCCCCGACGTGGCTCTGCCCTCCGACCTGGAGCGGCTGCTGCTCCGGGTGCTCGACAAGGAGCCGGCAGGCCGACCGCAGTCCGCCGCCGAATTCATCGCCGAGTTGGACGCGTGCTCGCTGGCCCTGGCCACCTCCACCGCCAGCGGCGAGCTCGCGGCCGTGCTGGCCCAGGCTCCGCCGGTGGCCGTCTCGCGCCGCATGATCCTCGGGGGCTTCCTCGCCGCCGCGGCACTGCTCGTGTTGGGGGTGGTTTTGGGGCTGCGCGGGTCCGGGACGGGCAAGGGCCCCGTGCCGAACGCCGAAAGGGTAGGCCGCACGGTCGAACGGGCGGCACGCCGCGCCGGGCGCCACGCCGAGGAGCTCGTGGCCGACAAGGCCGAGGAGGGGCCGCCGCCGCACCCGTCCGCCGCCCCGCCCGACGCCGGTGCGGCTGCCAGCACGCCGCCCGCCGCCTCGCCCGGGCCGCCCCGGCCCAAACCCCGGCCGCCGCGCGGGTACACGCGGTTCGATCGTTGAGGAGGCGCCGTTTCGCTTGTACTGCGCTCTTTCGAGCGTGTAACCTGGCGCCCGCTCATGGACCCGCATCAGGCACAGTTGCTCGTCCAGCGCCTGATCGACGATCCTCACGATCAGGACGCGCTGGTGCGCGCGCACCAGGCCGGCGCGTACGATCCCGAGGGCTACGCCCGACTGCTCGAAACCGTGGCGGTTGGGACCGCCGATCCTACCTTCGCGGCGCACTGGTTCAGCGAGGCGGCCAGCGTCTGGACTGCGACCCTCGGCGACCACGCGCAGGCCGCGCGCGTGCTGTACGCCGCCGTGCAGCGCGACGCCACCAACCGCGACGCCGTCGAACGGCTGGCGCAGATCTACCGGGACGCCGGCCAGTGGCCGGAGCTCGTGCAGGTGCTGGAGCTTGCTGCGGCGGCCGCGGCGCCGCTCTTGGCAAGCGATCCGGACTGCCGCCCGTTCCTGCTCGGCACTCTCGAGGAGCTCGGCCGGCTCTTGGCGCAGGGACAGCCCGCCGACGTCGAGCGAGCCCTGGCCTACTACCGGCAGCTCGTCGAGCTCGATCCGCAGAACGCGCTTGCAATCTACTCGCTGCGCGAGCTGCTGAAATCGAGCGGCCGCTACGGCGAGGCGGCGGCGTACTTCGCCTCGGAGCAGGCGCTCGTCGCCGATCCGGAGCGCAAGCTGGTGCTGTTCCGGGACGAGGCCGAGGTGCGCCGGCTCGCCGGCGACCGCGCCGGCTCCACCCAGGCCCTGCGCCAGGCCCGAGCGCAGCAACCCGACGACCCGGCGCTCACTTACGAGTTCGGGCTTTCGGTCGTGGAGCGCATCGACACGGGCGAGCCCGTGCCGCCACTGGAGCGGCAGGAGGCGGCACAGGCGTTGCTGGGCCTCGGCGAGCTCTACGACGGCGAGTACGGCATGATGTACGCCGCCGCCGCCCTCAAGGCCGCGCCCGGCGACGACCGGGCCATGCAGCTCGCCGACTACTACGCGACGGCGCTCGGACGCCAGGCCGAGCTGCGCGACCAGTACGTCGGGTACCTGCGGGCGTCCCCGCAGGGCTACATGGCCGACGTGGCGCGCGCGAACGTGGGCGACCAGGCCATGGCCATGGTGCCTCCGGCCGCCCCGGCCGCCCCCTACGGCGTCCCGGCCATGGCGCCGGGCTACGAGCCGCAGACGCCACCAGCGGGGGCCGAGGCGATCACCGAGGCACCGCGCGAGGCCACGCCCGAGGCCGCCGCCGGACCGGTGGTGCCGCCCGCGCCGGCCATGCCCGTGGTCACCGTGGCCGACCTCTTGGCCCAGGCCGACCATGAGGCCCAGCAGGGCCGCAAGCCGCAGGCATACGACAAGTACCGCCAAGCACTGGAAATCGAGCCGGCCAACCCCGAGGCGCTGGGCTGGGTCGTGGAGAACCTCCAGCAGCGCCGCAAGTTCGCCGAGCTGCGCGACGTGCTGCTCGTCGCGGCGCGGGCGAGCACCGACCCCGAGACGCGCAAGGCGCAGCTTCGCGACGTGGTAGCCATCTGCGAGCAGAAGCTGAAGGACTTCGACGGCGCCGTCGTAGCCCTGAAGCAGATCCACCAACTCGATCGGGGGGACGAGCAGGCGCGCGACCACCTCTACGCGCTGCTCGAGCGGACCAAGCGCTGGGACGAGCTGGCGCCGCTGCTGGAGCAGCAGGCCATGAGCGAGCCCGACGCCGAGGCCAGGATCGCCATCGAGAAACGGCTGGCGCAGATCCACGAGAAGAACCGCGCCGATCCCGCGGCGGCCGGCGAAGTATGGGCCCGTATCGCCACGCTCGCCCCGGGCGACGAGCAGGCCCTGCTCACGGCGGCCGCGCTGCTCGAGCAGGGCGGGCAGGTCGAGCTCGCCGCGAGCACCATCGGCGAGAACCTGGGATCCTTCGTGGAAGTCGAGCCCAAGTGTAACCTCCTCTTCAAGCTGGGCGAGCTGCGCGGCAAGCTCGGCGACCAGGGCGGCGCCGGCGAGGCATTCCAGCAGGGTGCCGAGCTGGGCGGGGCGGAGAACCTTTGGGAGCAGGCGGCCCAGGCATTCACCAGCGCCGGGCGCTTCGCCGACGCGGCGGCCGCCGTCGAGCGGCGGGCAGAGCGCTACGAGGGGGCGCGTCAGGCCGAGCTCTTGGCCCAGGCGGGCGAGCTGCTGGCGCAGGCCGGCGACTCGGCCGGTGCCCTGATGCAGCTCGAGCGTGCCGCCGAGCTCGATCCGGAGAGCGACGAGCTCGCGGCCCGGGTCGAGGCGCGCTACGAGGCCGAGGGGCGAGCGGCCGAGCGGGTCGCGTTCCTGCAGCGGCGGGCCGAGCGGATCGCCGCGCCTGAGAAGCGGGCCGGTCTGCGACACGCGGCGGCGGCGTTGCAGCAGGGCCTGGGCGACGAGGACGGCTGTCGTGACAGCCTGCTCCTGGTGCTCGCCGACGGGGAGGACGCACCGGCCTTGCAGGCGCTGTGCGAGATCGCCGCGCGCCGGGGCGAGCACGCCGAGCAGGTGGACTACCTGGGGCGGCTGGCGGCGCTTGGCGCAGGGGGCGAGCGGCTCGAGCTCGCCCTGCGAGAGGCGCAGGTGCTGGGCGACGGCGTCGGGGACGTGGAGGGCGCGATCGGGCGCTACCGGGCCATCCTTGCCGATCTCGACGCGAGCAACCAGGCGGCGCTGCACGCCATCGCCATGCTCGAGCTGCGGCGCGAGAACCCGAGCGGCGCGGCCGAGGCGCTGGAACGCGAGCTCGCGCTTTGTGCGGGCGAGGGCCGGCTCGACATCGCCCGCGAGCTGGGCCAGCTCTACGTGGGGCCGCTCGGCGACCCGGCGGCCGCGATTCGCATCTACGAGCTCGTGCACGCCGGCGATCCGGAAGACTTCGACGCCGTGGCGCGGCTCGTGCGGCTTTGCGAGAAAGTCCAGGACTGGCCGCGGGTAGCGGAGCTGCTGGGCAAGCTCATCGAGGTCGAGGGCGACGAGGAAGAAGCCTCGGAGATGACGCGCCGGCTCGCCGAGATCTACGCCGAGAGGCTCGGCCGCGGCGACGAGGCGTTGGGCGCCCTGGAGCGGCTCGCCGACCAGGGCGACGTCGCTTGCCAGCAGGCATACAGCGAGCTGGGCCTGAAGCTCGGCTGGAAGGGGATCGTGGCCACGAAGCTCGTGGCCTGGAACGAGGGGGCGGCCGGCACCTCTCGCGCCGACGCGATGCGGCGTGCCTTCGACCTGTTCGTCGAGGTCGGCCGGGACGAGGACGCCCGCACCGTGGCCCTGGAGCTGGCGCGCTCGGGCGACGCCGATCTCGATCTGGCGACGAGCCTCGAGGGCATCTGCACGAGGCTACGGGACCTGGAGGCGCTGGCAGTGACCCACGAGATCCTCGCCCGCTCGCTGTCGGCGGACAGCCGGGCCGAGGAGCTCATCCGGCAGGCCGACGTCATGGTGCAGGCCGGAGCCGATCCGCTCGAGGCGATCCACCACGGCGAGCCCGGGCTGGGCGGCCTCGACCCGGCGGCGGCCGAGGCCCTGCTGCCCCGGTTGGCGACGCTCACGGACGCGCCGGGGCACATCATCGATATCTACGAACGCCAGGTGGCGCGCTGCCGGCTGCCCGCCGAGCGCGTCAAGGCGCTGGCGCGTGCCGCGCAAGTCGCCACCGACCAGGGCGCGGTCGACCGGGCGCGCGACTTCTTCCACGCGGCCCTGAGCGGCGGCGTGCACGAGGAGACGCTGGCCAGCCTGGAGGCCGCGGCCCGGAACGCGCAGGCCGAAGGGGGCGACGCCCTGCTGCGCGTGCTGGCGGAGGCCCTGGCGGCCGGCGGACAGGGCTCGCGCGACGGCGGGCGCACGCGCTGTGCGCTGCTGCGCCGCGCTGCGGCCATCGCCCTGCGCGACTTGGGCGACGTGGAGCGCGCCTTCGCGTGGCTGGGGGACTCGATCATCGCCCAGGTCGACGACGCCTCGCTCGCGGCCCTCGACGAGCTCGGGCGCGAGGTGGGCGACATGAGCCGCGTGGAGGGAGCCCTCAACCGCGCCCTCGAGGACGTCTACGACGGGCCGCTCGTGCGCAAGCTGCTGCGCCGCCGCGCGGACCTGCGCCGCACCAGCCTCGGCGATGTGGCGGGGGCAACCGCCGATCTGAAGCGGCTGCACGACCTGACGCCGGGGGACCAGGAGCTGACCGACGAGCTCACGGCGCTGCTCGGCGAGCTACGCGACCACCGCGGCATGATCGACCTCATCGAGGACCAGATCCTGCGCTGCCGCAAGCCGCTCGTGCGCGCGGAGCTGGCGCGCAAGGTGGCGCGCATCTGGGAGGAGGACATCGGCGACACGCGCGAGGCGGCGGACGCCTGGCGCCGCGTGCTGCGCATGAAGGCCGGCGACAAGGAAGCCACGGCCGGCCTGGAGCGCGCCAAGAAGGGCAAGCTCAAGGCGCCCCCGCCCGTGCCGGCGCCTTCGCGGCCGCCACCGGCCTACATCTCTTCTGCCCCGGCTGTGCCCAGCGGGCCGCCGACGTACGGGGAGGAGCCGATCACGGCCGAGATTGCGGTGCCCGTCACCGAGGACCAGCCGACGCGGCCCGATGACACGTTTCCTGAACCGGCACCCCCGCCTGCCGCGGGCGGCGAAGCGCCGGCACCGCAAGAGCCGGCGCCCGCGCCGTACGCCGAGCCCGCCGCCGACGACACGGCCGCCGAGACCCCGGCTTGGCCCGAGGCAGCGCTGCCGGGCTACGACCAGGCTGCCGGCCCGGCGCAACTTCCCGGCGAGCTCGTCGGCCCCGCACAAGCCGGCCTCGCGCCCGAGGACGTGCCGCCGCCGCTCCCGGTCGAGGCAGACGGCGTGCCGGCCGCGGACGCGGCGGACCAAGCCTACGACGCGGGGGAGCCGCCGCCCGAGATCTCGGTCGAGCCCGACGACACGGAGCGGATGCGGGCCCTCGATCTCGACGAGATGGGCGGGGCGGTCGAGATCCTGGACGACGAGGCCGAGCCGCGCGGCCGCGGTTGAGCATGGCGCCCGGGCCGACCATCTTCCCCGCGCCGCTGGGGCGCGGCGCCGTGGTGCGCGTCATCGCGCCCGCGAGCCCCTTCGAGGCGCCGCCCGCCTGGCGCGGCTTGGGCTGGCTCGCCGAGCGCTACCGCGTGCGCTTCTCGCGAGCCCTGTTCGAGCGGGCGGGCTACCTCGCCGGTTCGGACGAGCGCCGCCTGGGCGAGCTACAGAACGCGCTGCGCGAGCCCGACGTCGCCGCCATCGTCACGGCACGCGGCGGGTATGGGGCGAGCCGCGTTGCCCACCGCGTCGACTGGTCGGTCCTGCGCGCCAGGCCGCGCTGGATCGTGGGCTTCTCCGACGCGACGGCCCTGCACGTGGAGGCCGCCCGCGTCGGGGTAGCCTCGCTGCACGCCTGCCAGCTCGTCGCGCTCGGCCGCGGTGATGCCTGCGGGCGCGCGGCATTCGTTGCGGCGCTCGAGCAGCCGCTCGCGTGGCGCGCCTGGGAAGACCTCGCCGTGCTCGCCCCGGGCTGTGCCGACGGGACGCTGTTCGGCGGCAACCTGACACTGCTGCACGCCTGCGCTGCCGCCGGCCGGCTGCTGCTGCCGGAGCGCTGCGTGCTGCTCATCGAGGACGTCTCCGAGCGCCCGTACCGGATCGATCGCATGCTCACGACTCTGCACGCCGGCGGGCACCTGCGCTCCGTGACCGCAGTGGTGGCGGGAGCGTTCGAGGACTGCGCGCCGGGGCCGGACGGCGTGAGCGTGCCAGCCGTGCTCGCGGAGCGCCTGGGGCTGCTCGGGGTGCCGGTGGTCGCGGGCGCGCCGGTGGGCCACGGCCGCACGAACCTCCCTGCCGTGCTGGGTGCGCCGGCGCGCGTCGAGGCGGAGGGCGAGACCGGGCGAGTGGTGATGGGGGACAGGTAGCCTACCAGAACACCCCCCGCCGCGTGGCCAGGCCCCGGCGCAGCATCCGATCGATCGCCGCCTTGACCAGCGCCACTTTCTCGGCAATGGCCGCATCCTCGTCGTCGGGATCGCCCTCGAAGCGGAGCGGCTCGCCGAAGTAAAGCCGGTACTTGGTCGGCAGCGGGAGCTGCCCGCCGGGCAAGAACCACTGCGGAACCACGGGGAAGACGGGCATGCCCAGCAGCCTGGCGAGCGGCTCGATGTTGCCGACGTTGACGTACTGCTCCTCCCCGCCCACGACCGCGATCGGCACGATCGGCGTGTGCGTCTCCATCGCCAGGCGCATGAAGCCGAGGCCGAACTCGGTCATCTGGTAGCGCTCGCGGAAGGGCTTGGCGATGCCGCGCGCGCCCTCCGGGAAGACCAGCAGCGCCTCGCCCTGGGCGAGCAGCAGCCGGGCGTTGTCCGGCACGCCGACCACCTGGCCGACGCGCTGGAAGAAGGTGCTCACGAAGGGTAAGCCCTGGGCCCACTTCTCGACCATGCTGCGCACGAGCCGGGGCGGCTCGGCGTCGAGGAACAGCGAGGCTCCGATCACGACTGCGTCGAGTGGGAGCTGGCCGGAGTGGTTGGCGACGAGCAGCACCGCCCCCGGCGGGACGCGCTCGATGCCCGAGACCTCGGTGCGAAAGTAGATCCGGTGCAGAAACGCCGCGACGGCACAGGCGTACTTGGCCGTGTCCAGGTGCAGGCCAAAGGGATCGATGCCGTCGTGGGCCACTTGCAGAGGCACGCGGCGCAGGCGCTCCTCGAAGTCGCGGCCCAGCATGCGGATGGCGAGCTCGTCGGCCGTGCCCCGCACCCAGGCGACCCCGCGGCGCAGCGCGGGCAGGGCGTCGCCCGCCGCGAAGCGGCCAAGGCGCACCAGGGCGCGGGTCGTGCCGGCGGGTCGCTCTGAGCTCATGGACCCCTCCTAGCCCGCTTCCGCGAGCGGATTGCGCGTGCGAAGCTCCGGGAAGCGGCTGAAGTCGCGGTCGGCCGTCCACAGCTCGCGGATGCTGTGCGACCGGCAAAGTGCGGCAATGCGCGCGTCATGGACCAGGGGCCCCGCGACGCGACCGGCCTCCATCACGGCACGCAGGTTGGGCCAGTGTGCATCATGCTCGGCGAGGAGCACGATCCCGGGGGATTCCAGCCAGGCCTCGATCTGCTCGATCACCTGCGCCAGTGTGCTCGGCGGATCGTAGATCCGCGGGTGCGTCACGATCGCCACGAACTCGTACAGGCACGGCCAGGGGATCGCCCAGGCGCCCGTCGCGAGGCGCGCGATGCCGGCGTGGGCCGGCTCGTTCCACTCGCAATCCAAGCGATGCGCGTAGACGAGCAGGTTGGTGTCGACGGCGATCACGTGCCGCGTCCCTCGTAGGCGGCATCCCGAATGCGATCCCAGCTTGCCCCCCGGAACTCGTCCCGCAGGCCCCGACCCCCGACCCGAGCGTCCCGCAGCACGAAGCTCCCCGAGCGCCGCCGCTCGTGCAGCACGTGCCGCAGCCCAGCCTCGACCAACTCGCGGAGCGTGCTGGATCGTTGCGCGGCGAGGCGTCTCGCCTGCTCGAGCAACGGATCGGGAATATCGACGGTAGTCTTCATACTGCTAACCATATTCTAGAGTATGTCGGGAAGTCAAGTGCTCCTGCGGAGGAGGGTGCCTACCCGTTTTGGGGTTGACCCGCAACCCCCAGATCGGGTCGGCCCCAAATGCACCATCTGGCAGCTTGACGGCCGGGCCGGGCGTGCCAACCTTCGGGGCCATGACGCTGTGCGAGCCCGCCCCCGCCCCTGCGCCCGGCCCGGTGCTGGTCACCGGGATCTGCGGCCGGCTCGGCCGGAGCCTGGCGCGCCGGCTTCACCGCGAGCGCCATGTCATCGGCATCGACCGGCGCGAGTTCCGGGGCTGTCCCAAGGACATTTCCCATCACCGGATCGATTTCCGGCGCAAGCAGACCAAGGACATCTTCCGGCTCGAGCGCCCGGTCGCGGTCGTTCACCTGGGCGTGATGCACGATCCGCGCGCCAGCCAGGCCGAGCACCATACCTGGAACGTGGCCGGCTTCCAGAAGCTGCTCGACTACGTGTCCCAGTACGAGGTGCCGAAGCTGGTCGTGCTCTCCAGCGCCAGCGTCTACGGGCCGCGGCCGGAGAACCCCCAGTTCCTCGGCGAGGACTCCCCGCTGCTCGGCGGGGCGGGGTTCGTGGCGATCAGCGATCTCGTCGAGGTCGACATGCTGGCGCAGTCGTTTTTCTGGCGCCGGCCCGCGACGGAGACGGTGATCCTGCGGCCGGTCAACATTCTCGGGAAGGTGCGCAACGGGCCCTCGAACTACCTGCGGCGGGCCGTCGTGCCCACGCTCCTGGGCCACGACCCCATGGTCCAGGTGATCCACCAGCAGGACGTCGTCCGGGCCATCGCCCTCGCGCTCGCCCCGGGCGCGCGGGGGATCTTCAACATCGCGGGACCGCCGCCAGCCGCCCTTTCGCGCGTCATCCAGCGCGCCGGCCGCACCAGGCTGCCGCTGCCCCACTTCGCGCTGCGCGCCGCCCTGCGGCGCCTGTGGGCGGTGCGGGCGACCTCGTTTCCCGAGCCGGAGCTCGACTTCATCCGCTATGTGTGCATGGTGGACGATGGGCGGGCGCGGCGCGAACTGGGCTACGCGCCCGTGCACGATCTCGCTGCGGCGGTGCGGGCCGTCGACGATCTGTCCTACTGCTGATTCACCCTTGGGTTGCGGGCACAGCCCGCGCTAGGCTGGAGCGTACCTGACCATGGCTCGAGTTCTCGTCGCATATGGGACCCACCGGCTAGGCCGCGATCGGCAGGGCCGCCCCTCGCTCGAGCGGCACATCGTCTCCACGGTCGCGTCGGTCGAGGCCGCCTTGACCGCCCGGGGCCATCGCGTGGAGCGCGCCGCCGTGCAGCGCGACGTCCGGCGCTTCGTCGCCCGGGTCAGGCGGTTTCGGCCGGACGTGGTCTTCAACCTCTGCGAGCAGGTGGCCGGGGACGCCACGCAGGAGAAGAACGCGGCGGCGCTGTTCGAGCTCGCGCGGTTGCGCTTTACCGGCAACCCCTCGCTCGCCCTGGGGCTGTGCCAGGAGAAGGCGCTGGCCAAGCGCCTGCTGCGGACCGCGCGCCTCGCCACGCCCGAGTTCACCGTGGTCCCGCCGGGCGCGACGATCGAGGACTTCGATCTGCCGGCGATGGTCAAGCCGGCGCGCACCGACGGCTCGCTCGGCATCAGCGCGCGCTCGGTGGTGAAATCGCGCCAGGCGCTCAAGGACCGGGTGGCGTACGTGCACCGGCGCTTCGCCCAGCCGGCGCTGGTCGAGCGCTTCGTGGCCGGCCGGGAGTTCCAGGTCGCTTTGCTCGGCAACCACGAGCCCGAGGTGCTGGCCGTGGCCGAGCTGTCCTACGCCGGCCTGCCGCGGGGGGTGCCCCGCATCTGCTCCTACTCGGCCAAGTGGCGGCCCCTGAGCGCCTACTACCGCTTCACCAAGCCCGTGGTGCCGGCGCACGTGCGCGAGACGCTGCGCCGGAGCATGGAGCAGAGCGCGCTGCGCGCCTTCAAGCTCCTCGGGCTGCGGGGCTACGCGCGCGTGGATTTCCGCGTGGGCCGCGGCCAGCCCAAGATCATCGACATCAATCCCAACCCGGACATCTCGCCGGACGCGGGGATGACGCGCGCGGCCGAGCACGCCGGCCTTTCCTACGACGACCTCGTCGAGCGGCTCGTGCGGCTCGCGCTGGAGTAAGCGGTGCGCCTCTCCTACCGGCTGCTGCACGACCCGGCCGTCATCAAGACGGAGCTCTTGGCGACGCGCATCTGCGATCTCAAGCTGCGGCTCGCCGGCTCCTTGCTGGAGAGGTGCATCGCGCGGGCGCTGGAGGAGGTGCAAGCCTGCGGCGTACAGTTCGCCCCCCTGTTCTATCTCTCGGATGCCTACGGCTGCGTGCAGGGCACGGCGAACATCGGCCTCGGCTTCTGGGACGCGGACGCCATGCTGCGCGAGATCTACCAGGAGGCGCGCGGCTACGCCCGCGACGAGCTGGATCTCGTGCTCCTGCTCAAGCACGAGATCGGCCACGCCTTCTGTTACGCCCACAAGCTGTTCCAGCTCCCCGACTTCCGCAAGGTGTTCCGCATCCGCGGCCATTTCTTCGCCACCTATCCCGACCACAACCACTACGCCTACAACCCGTACAGCGTGGACCACGTCAACCCCGACAACGACCACTACGCGCAGAAGCACCCCGACGACGATTTCGCGGAGACCTTCGCCGTTTTCGCCGACCCCACGGACGCGTGGCGCGAGCGCTACCGGGCCCGGCCGGGCGCGCTGCGCAAGATCGCGTTCGTGGCGCGGCTGGTCGAGACCCATGGCCGGGACAAGCCGGTGGTCGACGCGGGCAGCGGCGCGCTGGACATGCCGCTGGAGCAGATGAACAAGACCGTGGCACAGTTCTTTCGCCTCAGCCGCAAGCGCTACTTGCGCCTGGCCGAAGGCTACCTCGACGATGATCTGCGCGCCCTGTTCCGCCCGCGGGGCCGGCGCCTGAACGTCGTGCCGGCGCTCCGGCTGCTACGCCGGCACCGCAAGTTCATCGAGTCGTCCGTGCGCGAGCACGTCCGGCCCCGGGAGGGGCACGTGGTGGGCGACCTGCTGGACAAGATCCGGGGGCGCATCGGCGCCATGGGGCTCGTCTACGACGACGACAAGCGCGACCGGGCGCTGGCCGAGCTCTACGGCCTGGTGCTGCACAAGACCGTGCTCTTCAACCGGTTCAACACCTTCCGCGACACTTGACCGGGCGCTCGCCGGTTGGAAACCGCCCGCGTTCGGACTAGGGTGCGGTCCGTGAACGACGGGGAAAGGACCAGCGCCAACCGCATCAGCCCCGTGGGTACGGCCTACGGATCCGAGCAGTTTCTGCACCAGCTTCTCGCCAAGGCCATCTCCGCGGGCGCCAGCGACGTGCACTTGAAGGTCGGCCAGCCCCCCGGGGTGCGGGTGGCCGGCGAGCTGGTCTACTTCCGCGTCGACAAGCTGCAGGCCGAGGACACCGAGGCGGCGGCACGGGTCATCCTGGGCAGCCGCGTCCCGGCCGAGCGGTTCGAGGAGCTGCTGGAGCACGACACCTCGTACTCGGTCGAAGGGCTGGGCCGCTTCCGCGTCAACGTCTACCGGCAGCGGGCCACGTATGCCGTGGCCATGCGCTCCATTCCCATGAAGGTGCCGGTGGTCGAGGAGCTGGATCTGCCCCACGCGGCGGCCGACCTGGCGATGCGCGACCGCGGCCTCCTGCTGGTCGTCGGCGCCGCGGGCAACGGCAAGAGCACGAGCCTTGCCGCCATGGTAAACGAGGTCAACGAGAAGTGCCCCAAGCACATCGTGACCATCGAGGACCCGATCGAGTTCATCCACACCGACCGGCGCGCCACCATCAGCCAGCGGGAGGTGGGCTTCGATACGGGCTCCTTCGCCTTGGCGCTGCGGGCGTCGCTGCGCCAGGATCCCGACGTGATCCTGGTGGGCGAGATCCGCGACGCCGAGACGATGGAGATCGCGCTGCAGGCGGCCGAGACCGGCCACCTCGTCATGTCGACCATGCACACCCCCGACGTGGCGCGCACCGTCAACCGCCTGCTCGCCCTGGGCGAGAGCCAGACCGACCTGCGCGAGCGGATCGCCGACTGCATGCAGGGCATCGTCGCGCAGCGGCTGCTGCCGCGCGTCGGCGGCGGCCTCGTGCTCGCCGCCGAGGTGCTGGTGTGCACCGGCACGGTGCGCGAGGCCCTGAAGCGGCCGGAGAGCAACCCGCCGCTCAAGGAGCTGATGGAGCGCGGGGTGACGCCGTACGGCATGCAGACCTTCCAGATGTGCGTGCGCCAGCTCGTCAAACGCGGCCTGGTCTCGCCCGACTACGCCAAGCAGCATTTCGTATTCTGAGCCCGCCATGTCCGCTGCCGTCTCGCCCTGCTTCGCGAGCCGCACCCGCCGGCCCGACCCGGCCGTCGCCGTGCGCCACGACTGGCGCGTGGGCGAGGTCGTGGCGCTCCACGAGCGGCCGCTGTTCGAGCTGCTCGACCGGGCCCGCGAGGTGCACCGGCGCGCCCATCCCGGCGGCCGGGTCGAGCTCTGCTCCCTGGTGAGCGTCAAGACGGGCGGCTGCCCGGAGGACTGCGGCTACTGCGCCCAGTCGGCCCGCTTCTCGGGCGGCGCGCCGCCACCGCGCGTGCTCGAGCTGGGCGAGGTGCTGGCCGCGGCCCGGAGCGCACGCGAGCTCGGGGCCACGCGGCTGTGCCTGAGCGCGGCCTGGCGCGCGGCGGCCGACGGCGGCGGCTTCGAGCGGGTGCTTCAGATGGTGCAGGCCGTCAAGGCCCTGGGGCTCGAAACCTGCTGCACACTGGGGATGCTGACCGAGGAGCAGGCCCGCAGGCTCAAGCAAGTGGGCCTGGACGCCTACAACCACAACCTCGACAGCTCGCGCGACTACCACGCGCGGATCGTGACGACGCACTCCTACGCCGACCGGCTCGCCACGCTGCGGGCGGTGCGGGCGGCGGGCATCCAGATCTGCTCGGGCGGGATCATCGGCATGGGCGAGAGCGTGCGCGATCGCGCGGCCATGCTGGTCGAGCTCGCCGGCTTCGACCCGCACCCGGAGAGCATTCCCATCAACGCGCTGGTGCCCATCCCCGGCACGCCGCTCGCGACGGCGCCGCCGGTGCGGCCCGTGGAGCTGGTGCGCCTGATCGCCACCGCCCGGATCGTGCTGCCTCGCAGCCGCATCCGCCTGGCGGCCGGCCGCGCAGGCCTCGCCCGCGAGGCCCAGCTCATGTGCCTGTACGCCGGCGCCAACTCGCTGTTTTTGGGTGAGAGGCTGCTCACCACTCCCAATGCCGACCCCGGCGAGGATCTGGCGATGCTCGCCGAGGCCGGGATCGACGCCAAGCTATTGGAGCAGGACTGAACATGGACATCCTCACCGCCCTCAGCCCGAACACGGAGTATTCCACGGCCAAGCTGCAGCTTGTGCTGGGAGCATGGGTGCTCAGTACGGCCTTCGAACGGAAACCGAAAATCTCGACCGACAGCGGCCACGTGGCCGAGGCGGACTACCACAAGCAGTCCATCTACTCCCTGCTCTACTCGCTGTACCGCTCGATGGGGGTCGTCACCAGCGACCGAGGCGAGCCGTACGAGCTCACCTTCAACACTTGGGGCTACGCCTGGCCCGCGCAATGGGGGGAGCCCCCCACGACGGCCGCCGACCCGCAACGCTTCGGCAAGAACGCCTACACGGGGCTCTTCGCCTTCGCACCGGTCAAGGAGTACGTGCGCGGGCGCGCCGGCCGCGTGCACGTCGTCGAGATGGGCTGCGGCACGGGCGCCGGGGCGCACCACGTCTGCCAGCACGTGCTGCCCGAGTGCACCTACGAGGCCGTCGACATGCAACGGGCGGCGATCGAGACCTGCCGGCGCAAGTTCGTCCCCGAGTTGGGCGGTCGTCTCGTCGCCACGCACGCCGACTGCACCGAGCTTCGGGCCGCGGCCGGCTCGGCGGACATCGTCGCCGTCTGTGAAACGCACGTCACCGAACAGGCGGGGCGGGTGACCGAGGAGGACCGGCTCTTCTTCGGCACGGCGCACCGCCTGCTCAAGACGGGCGGCTTCCTCGTCTGGGGCAACGCCATTCCCGACGGCACGTGGCAGCCCTGCTTCGACTTGCTCGAGTCGATCGGCATGCGATCGGTGGAAGTGCGCGACGTCACCGAATACGCCATCCTGGCCCGCGACCAGGACCGAGCGCGAGTCGACGCCTACGTGAGCCAATGCCTGGAGAAGTTCCTGGCGTTCCGGATCCCGTTCCTCGGCCCCAAGAAGCGAGTCGAGGCCCGGCTGGCCATGGAGAACTTCTACCGCAACCCCGGCACGAACCTCTACGCCAACATGACGACCCGCAAGGACAGCTATCGGGTCGTCCTCTTCCAGAAGGCGGCGTAGCGCCGTCCACTACCGGCAGCTCGCGCGGTAGATCTCCAGCGTCTGCCGGGCGCAGCGCTCCCAGGTGAGCTCGGCGGCCCGCGCCGTCCCCGCCGCCACTAGCCGCGCCCGCAGCGCCTCGTCCTGGTCGAGCGCGCGCATCTTCTCCACCAGATCCCGGTGGTCCTCCGGGTCGGCGTGCAGGGCGGCCTCCCCCGTGACCTCGAGCACGGCCGGGGCCGTCGAGCCTAGCACGGGCGTGCCCAGGGCCATGGCCTCCAGCGCGGGAAGGCCGAAGCCCTCGTAGCGCGAGGCGAACAGGAGCATGCGCGCGTGCCGGAACAGGGCGAGCAGGACATCGTCGCTCACCGAAGGCAGCACGATCACCCTACCCTGCACGTCCGGACGAACGAGCAGCCGGCGCATCTCGCGGTCGAAGCGCGAGAAGCGGCGCACCAGCACCAGCCTGTGCTCCGGCTGCGCGCGCATCGCCTCCAGGAAGGCCCGCACCATGCCGGGGTGGTTCTTGTACGGCGAGCCTTGCCCCACGATGAGCGAGTAGGCGCGGCCGGGCGGGACGTGGGCGTCCAGCAGCGAGCGCGGCCCCGCGCGCTCGGCCGAGTAGCGCACGCGGTCGATGCCGTGGCGGACGACGCGTGTCTTGTGGGCGTGCTCGGGGTAGACGCGCGCGATCGCCGCCGCCGTGGCCTGCGAGATGGCGATGACCGCTCGCGCCCCGCGCACCGCGTGGGCGAAGGCAGCGCGATACCAGAGGCCGTTGGCGAGCCGCACGGGAAGGAAGGCCGAGGCGAGATGCGGCGCCTCGACCCACATCAGATCGTGCATCGTGACCACCCAGGGGCAGCGCAGGCCGAGCGGAACGAGATCCCCGGGCGAGTGGTAGAGGTCGCAATCCGCGAAGCCATGGCGTAGCCCCAGGCCGAGAACGGTGAGCACGCCCTTGGTCTCTCCCGGGAAGCGCAGCTCGCGGACGCGCTCGTGTCGCACGATCGGCTCCCGGGCGCTCGGGTGCCGCAGCACGAGGAGCTCAACGTCATCGGCCATGGGCACGAGGTGGCGCAGCAGCTCCTCGGTGTAGTGGCCGATGCCGCTTGGCCGCGGGCCAACACAGCGCGCGTCAACCGCGATCCTGAGCATGGGCGCGCGTCCTTTCGGCGGTTCCCACGGCCGCTTCGCACCGGCCCCGCAGCTCGGCCAGTGTCTCGCCCGACGGCCCGGCGGGGGCCTTGCGGCCGATGGGCCGGCAGGCGAGCCGGTAGGCGCCGTACTCCAGGCCCGTGCGCAGGGCGCGGGCGATGCCCATGCCGCGGAAGCCGGGCCAGAAGTTGTTGCATGCGCCGCACGGCTCGATGCTGCGCCGCCGGCCGCTCGTGTGCATCTCGCGATAGCGCCGGGCGGTGGGATGCCGGAAGAGGTCCAGCACGGACTGCTCGCGCGCGTCGCCCCAGCCGTATTCGCCGTCCTGATCCATGCAGCACAGGGCCACGCGCCCCGTGGCCAGGATGTCGAGCCGGTGGACGTGCTCGCACCCGTAGCGCGGCACGGGCAGGGTCGAGCACACGTCGCCCTTGTAGTTGAACAGGCCCACGATGAACGGCCGCACCCCGCGCGCGCGGCAGTACGCCAGGAAGCGATCCTGCTCCGCCAGGCTCGTGTCGCCGAGGCGCGTCATGCGAAACGTGATGCGCCGGGCCACGCGGCCCCGGCGCCGCGGATCCGTGAGGTAGTCGAGGTTCGCGAGGGTGCGCCCCAGCTCCAGCCCCATGGCCTGGCGGTACTTGCCCTCGTCCAGCGTATTGAGGCTGACGTAGAGGTGATCGACGCCCAGGCCCGCCAGGGCGTCGACGTGCTTGGGGCCCATGGCGTAGCCGTTGGTGTACAGGCGCAGCCGGGCCCGCGGGAGCCGCCGGCGAATGTGCTCCAGGCGCGGCACGATCTCGGGGTCGCAGAACGGTTCGCCTTGCAGGAACGGCTCGATGGCCCGCAGCGGGAACTCCCCGCACTCCTCGACGATCTTCTCGAACAGCTCGCCCGCCATGGCGTGCCGATCACGCCGCAAGGCGCTGTTGGGGCAGAAGACGCACTTGGCGTTGCAGCGGCTCGTCGTCTCCACGGCGACCAGCCGGGGCAACTCTGCCATCGTGCGCCCGCGGCCCATGGTTCCGGGATTGTACCCGTTCACGGCATTTCCGCGCCAGCAAGGACGGCTCGCCGAGTCGGCCGCGATCGCGGGGCAGGGGTGACGCGCCCGAAGGGCGCGCCGGGACACCAACCCCGTCCCGAAGGGACGGACTTACGTCCTCGGCCCGGCTCCTCACGTACAGGAGTACGCTCCGGGCCGGGCCTCCGGAACGCTCGCGCTCGCGGCCGCCTGACGAGCCGGCTGGGAGAATGCGTGAACGCGTACCCGGGATTGTAGTGGCCCCGGGCCAGGATCGGCCAGCGCGATCCCGGGCCTGGCCTACAGTGGCGTTCTCGCGCGGCTCGACCGGTGGCCAGCGCAAGCGCGCGCTCGCCGGCACACTGGACCGCCTCCTACTGTCTGAGCCGCAGGCGCGTGCCTGCCAGCCTGGACCCGCCACGCCGCCCGAGCTAGTCTGGAACTATGCTCGGCCGCGAAGCGCCCGGTCCTGCGAGCCGCGCGGGCATGCGCTATGTGCGCGCAGCGCGCCCGGTCTACTTCCCGGCGGAGGAAACGGTGCCCGAAAGCAAGCGCCACCTCAGGCTGCGCACCGCGCTCTACCAGATGCTTCAGCTCGCCCTGGGGGGACGCGCGGCCGTCGGCTCCGAGCAATTCGTGTACTGGAACGCGCGCGATCCGGGCCGCCGGCTCGCGCCCGACGTATTCGTACGCACCGGACAGCCGGACAGCGATTTCGATTCCTGGAAGATCTGGGAGCGCGGCGCGCCGGAGCTGGCGGTCGAGATCGCGAGCGAGAGCGACGCGCGGGAGACAAGCTGGGCAGAGAAGCTGGAGCGCTACCAGGAGGCCGGCATTGCTGAGCTCGTGCGCTTCGACCCGGCCGCGGAGCCTGGCCGGCGGGTGCGCGTCTGGGACCGGGTTCAGGGCGATCTGGTGGAGCGGGTGGTGGAAGCAGAGGCGACTCGCTGCGCGCCGCTGGGGCTGTACTGGGTGGTGCGGGAGACGCCGGAGCACGGGGAGATGCTGCGGCTCGCGCGCGATGCCCTGCGGCTCGCCGAGCTCGAGGCCGAGCTGCGCCGGCTTCGTCGTGGCGAGTAGGCGCTTGGCAGCCGGCCTGGGTGTCCCGCCGGTGGCCAGCCGCTCTCACGCCGCTGGTGGCCACGCCCGTGACCCGATGTCAGAGCCCAGGACAAGCGGCCGCGCTGGCCGCAGTACCTGACGACTCTGCGCGCCGAGCTGGGCTGCACCTGCTAGCTCCTGCTGCTGGCTCCCGATGCCGCCGTCGGACGCTGGTGCGCCCGGCCCATCGAGACGGGGCATCCGGGCTTCGTGCTGCGACCGCTCGTGGTCGTCGGGCCCAAGGCCGTGGTCGTGGTCGCCGCCCCCCCGGCGGCGCGCGGCTCGCCCGAGCCATACCGCACGCGGTGTCGGCCTGAGGTTTCTCTCGCAGCCTTGCCCGCCGCGGGCTGAAGCCCACGGCA
>JACQWT010000442.1 GCA_016209145.1 Deltaproteobacteria bacterium
ACGAGATCGCCACGCTCGTTGACGACGAATGGCTCGCTGCAATGCGCGGGCAGCGGATGGGCGGCGCTCGCGGCCGCCGACGCTGGCGCGGCGGCGGCAGGCTCGCTCGACGCCTTGGCCGACGGCGCAGGCGCGCCTGGAGCCCGGCGTGCGGATCGAGCCCCCTGCGCTCTGTCGGCCGGCGCCGCGGGCGAGGCTGCGGGCGAAGCCGGCCGCTCGCCGGGAGCCAAGAGGGCGCTACCCGGGGAGCTGGCGCCTGACGGCGCTGTCGCCGTGGCGGCAAGGGAAGGCGCGGCGCCGGTGGCCGGCGTGGCTCCCGGCCGGGCGGCCGAGCGCCAAAGGAGCAGGCCGGCGACGGCCGCGACGAGCAGCAACGCCGCGCTCAGACCGGCACGCGGCCACGGCCGCACCCGATGCGCCGTGCGCGCCGACCCTGTCGAGGGCAGGCTCGGCCCCTGCGCCTGCGCCGGCTCGGAGCGCCCCTCCAGCGCGCCGACGAGAGGCTGCATCGCGCAGGTCACGGTGGAGGCCGCCGCGGTGGCCTCCCCCACAAGGGGCTGCGACTCGGCGGCGCCGTCATCGGCGCCAGTCTGCTCGCCCGGCTCGGCCGCCGGCCGGCGCGAGGCGGGCGCGCTCGGATGGGTGTCATCGGCCGCCGTGCTCGCGGCGGCGGGGCCCAAGGCGAGGCGGAACTCCTTGGCCATCTCGTCGGCCGACGCGAAGCGCAGCTCCGGATCGCGGCACAGCGCCCGCTTGAACCAAGCGTCCAGCTCGGCGGGCACGCCGCCAGCCAGGACGCTCGGAGGCTCGAAGGCTCCCTCGTTGATGGCGATGGCGAGCGCCGGGAGGCTGTCCCCCTCGAACGGGAGCCGCCCGGCCACGGCCCGATAGGCCACGACCGCCAGCGCCCACAGATCGGCGCGCCGGTCCACGGCCCGGCTGTCGAGCAGCATCTCCGGGCTCATGTAGTGCGGCGTGCCAACGATCGCGCCGCTCTCGGTCAGCTCGCGCAGGGGCCCGTGGCCGGCCTGCTTGGCCACGCCGAAGTCGAGCACCTTGACGAACAGCTCGTAGCCCGTCTTGAGCAGGAACAGGTTGGCCGGCTTGATGTCGCGGTGCACGATGCCCAGGGCGTGGGCGCTCGCGAGTGCCTCGGCCACCTGGGAGACAAGCAGCCCGACCTCCCGCAAGCCCAGCCGGCCGCTTCGCTCCAGCCGCGCGGCCAGGCTCTCACCGCCAAGCAGCTCCATCACGATGTACGGCGTGCGGTCGGCCGTGAGCCCGTGATCGAAGATCCGTACGACGTGTGGGCTGCCGATCTTGGCCGCCAGGCTCGCCTCGCGCGCAAAGCGCACCCCCGAGCTCTCGCCATCGTCGCGCCCCGCCGCAATGAACTTGACGGCCACCTGGGTGTCGAGCGCCAGATGGTCCGCAACCCAGACGCTGCCCATCGCCCCCCTTCCAAGGGGTTTCACCAGCCGCAGAGAGTCGGTGATCTGGCTGCCCGGCGCGAGGTCCATGGTGTCGGATCGAGTGTAGTCCAAGCACGCGGCCAACCGCAGCCCCGTGGCGCCTGGCCCAGGCATGCCCGCTCTTGACTAGGGGACTTAGTCTAGATAGTCTAGTCCTTGAGAACCGGCATGAAGAGCGTCAACGTCCACGAGGCCAAGACCAAACTGTCGGCGCTCCTGGCCGAGGTCGAACGAACGGGCGAGGTGTTTCTCATCTGCCGCAACGGAGCCCCCGTGGCCGAGCTGTCGCCACACCGGCACCGGGACCGGCTGAGGCCGCATCCGGTCATGAGCCGGATCCGCATTCGCTACGATCCCACCCAGCCGCTCGGCGAGTCCGACTGGCCGGAGGCCGAGTAGTGCTCCTGGACACGTGCGCGCTGCTGTGGCTCGCGCAGGGCGGCGAGAACCTGAGCGAGAAGGCCCGGAGCCGGATTGCCGCCGAACCGGCCGTTCACGTCTCGGCCATCTCCGGCTTCGAGATCGGGCTCAAGCACGCACGGCGCAAGCTCGTTCTCCCCGTGCCGCCGGCAGAGTGGTTGGAGGCCGTGCTCGCCCACCATCACATCGCGGTCGTGCCGCTCAGTCTGGAAACCTGTGTGGCCGCCACGCAGCTTGCGCCGGTGCATCGGGACCCCTGCGATCGGTTCATCATCGCCACGGCGAAGCGCTACCGGTGGCCGGTCGTGACGGCCGATCCGGTCTTCGGTGAGTACGGCATCGAAGTCATCTGGTAGGCGTGCTTGCCGCAGCCATCGCCTACGTCTTGTCCAGGCCGTAGCGCACCATCCAGCGGTAGATCTGGCGCCGCTCGCAGCCGAAGTGCTTGGCCGCGGCGCGGACGCTGCCGCCGCACTCGGCGAGCACGCGGCCGAGCTCGTCCGGTGTCGGGCCGGAGCGGCGCCGCCGGCGGGCGCCCTTGGCGGCGCTTGGCGCCGTGCCAACCGAGGCCGACGCCGGCACGCGGTCGCCAGGCTCGATCCGCAGCCCGGCCCCGCGCAGCCAGGGCTCGACCGCAGCAGGGCCGATGGGATTGCCGGGCGGATCGGCGCAGATCTGATGCACGAGCCGGTTGAGGCCGCGCAGGTTCTCGGGCCAGGGATCGAGCAGCAAGAGCTCGGCGGCGTCCGCGTCGAAGCTCGGCGCGGCGCCCGCCGCACCCGATCGCTCGGCCTGCCAGCGCTCGGCGAGCCGCGCGACCCAATCCAGCACGTCGACCCTTCGCTCGCGCAGCGGCGGCACCCTCACCTCCCAGAGGCTCAAGCGTGCATACAGATCGAGGCGGAAACGACCGGCACGCACCAGCTCGGTCGGCTCGCGCAGCGTGGCGGCGAGCACGCGCACTTGCAGCGCGACCGGGGCGGTCTCGCCCACCGGGCGGATCGCCCGCTCCTGGAGCGCGCGCAAGAGCTTGGGCTGGAGCTCCAGGGGCAGCTCGCCCACCTCGTCGAGAAACAGCGTGCCGCCGTCGGCCGCGCGAAACAGGCCCGGGCGCGCCTCCTGGGCGCCGGTGAAGGCGCCGCGGGCGTGGCCGAACAGCTCGCTCTCGGCGAGCTGGGGGCTCAAGGCAGCAGAGTTGACGGGCACGAAGGGTCCCGGCCGGGAGCTGAGACGGTGCAGCTCCCGCGCGATGTACTCCTTGCCCGTGCCGGTCTCTCCCACCAGCAGCACGGGCGAGGGATCGGAGCCGGCACGCGCCAGCGCGGCGCGCAGCCGGCGCATGGCGGCGGCGTTGCCCGGAACGGCTTGCTGCGACACCACCGGCGGATCCGCGGCGCTCGACACGGGCCGGCGCTCGTAGACGAGCAGCACGTCGCCCAGCCTAACCACGTCGCCCTGGGCGAGCGCCACGCCCTGCTCTGGCGGCGCCTGGCCGCTCACGCGCGAGCCGTTGCGGCTGCCCAGATCGCGCCCGACGTGCAGGCCGCGCTCCGGCTCCCAGCGCACGGCGAAGTGCCGGCGCGAGACCGTGGCGTGCTCGATCGGACAGGCGTGCTGCTCCTCGGGGCGACGGCCGAGCACCGTGGTGTGTGCGCCTAGCTCGATCGCGCGGGCGAGCGCGGGCGGGTGAACGATGGCGAGCTCGGCCCGCGCGGGCTGCCCGCCTGCCTCCGCTCGCCCCTGCCGGGTCAGGGTCTCGTCCGGACCACGCTGCTCCGCCATCGGCCCTGCGTTCCATTTACGCGCGCGGCGAGCCGGCGTCGACGGGCATGGGCCGGCCTCACCAGCGCGCGATGACCGCGAGGCCGGCCCGGCCCGGGCCCACGACGGCGGCGACTTGCGCCGGCGCGCCCTCCGTCCCCCCGTCTCCCGTGGCAAGCAGCAGCACGACGCCCGCGGCGACGAGAGCGCCCCCCGCGACGAAGAGGCCGTCGGAGACCTTCGCCGAGACCGCCGCCTGATCGTTGAGGTCGACGGCCTTGGTGCCGGCGGCGTCGTTCGGGCATACCTCCTTGTCGCACAGATCGTCGCTCTGACCCGCCTTCGAGATGGCGTCGATGCCGAACCCCGTGCCTATGCCGAGGCAGACGAGGCCGGCGGCTCCGGCGACGAGGCCGGCTATGCGCCCTGCGCCCCACCCGGTGCCTGGCCCGGCGCCCGCATCCTCCGAGGCCCCGGCGGGCGCGAGCGGCGGCACCGTGACCGTCTGGGAATCGGCGTCGGCGTCGACCTGCACGCTTGTCTGCCACGGCTTGCGCCCCGGGGCCTTGGCCGACACGACATGCGATCCCGGATCGACCGGCACGGCGCGTCCCCAGACCGCCGCGCCCAGGGCGACGCCGTCCCGCGCAACCACCAGATCGCCGAGCCGCGCCTCGGGCGGGACGATCACGCTCAGGCGCGAGAGCCGCGGCTCGATCGCCGCGATCCGTGCGGCGGCGAGCTCGGCGCGATCGGCGCGAGCGTCCTGGCGCGCGACTCCGAGCGCCTCCTTGAGCTCGGCCCAGGCCGTGGCGGTCTTGCCCTCGGCCTCGTGGCACAGCGCGAGGTTGAGCAGCGTGCCGCCTCCCGGATCGAGCCGCTGGCTTTCGGCGAAGAGCGGGCATGCCTCGGCGTAGCGCCCTGCGGCCATGATCCCGCGCGCCTC
Source organism: Deltaproteobacteria bacterium (assembly GCA_016209145.1). Classification (GTDB taxonomy): domain Bacteria; phylum Myxococcota_A; class Polyangia; order Polyangiales; family Polyangiaceae; genus JACQWT01. The sequence goes on from JACQWT010000442.1 coordinate 4,600, forward strand.
GTCGAAGAGCGCCTGCGCCGTGCTCGGCGCCTCGGAGGCGCGAGCGAGCGTGGCGAGCGTCACCGAGCACAGCGCCGCGGCGAGCAGCGCGGCCGGGCGGCAGCGCCGCGGCACGGCAGCAGGTGCATACCTCACTTGCGGTCCTCCAGGGCGCCGCGGCCGGGCTTGGGCGGCGCGGAAGAGGCGGCCGGCGGCGCAGCAGGCGGCGGCCTTGCCGCGCCGGTGCCGG
>JACQWT010000443.1 GCA_016209145.1 Deltaproteobacteria bacterium
CGGCGGCGATTCGAGCCAGCGCGCCCTCGAGGAATTCCGACTGGAGTAGCTTCAATGGGGCCGCCGCCCGAAGGCGGCGGAGATGGTGGGACGAGCGCGGGTAAGAGAGGACACGAAAGGCTTCAATGGGGCCGCCGCCCGAAGGCGGCGGAGATGGGCCAGCGTCGGAGCCACCGGTGAAGAGTACGGCGCGCTTCAATGGGGCCGCCGCCCGAAGGCGGCGGAGATAGGTCTCGCGGATCTCGCGTGGTTCCGCGCTGGTGGCAAGCGGTTTGCGAGAGGGGGCCCGCTGGCCGGGGCCGCGCCGGTGGCGCGGCGGCGGGTTGGCGCGTTGCGGCGGCAGAAATGGTGCATGATTTCAAGGAGCTGGTCGCCTTGCGAGCGGTGGCCGGGTCTGAGACGGCACGGGACCGCTCGCGTGCGCGCGGCGGGCGCAGGAAGGCGATGGCCGAACGGCGCGGGGGTGGGATCATGGCACGGACGGTCGGTGGCGGAAACGTCCGTCCGGTGGCGCGGGCCGGAGGCGGCGGAAGGTGGCCCGGCGCGCCGCGGCCACGGCGGGGCGCTCAGACGACGAGGGCATGGCGCTCGGGATGGGTGTAGGGCCGGCCGAGCGCGCTGATGCAGCCGCGGGCGCGGCCCTCCGCGGGCCCGACGTCGACGAAGAGCACCTGGTCCTCGTCGTGCTTGATCGCGTGCCCGAGCTTGGCGCGAAGCTCGAACAGCTCGCGCGCGCTGAGCTCGCAGCGGAACACGGAAAGCTGGAGATGATCGCCGTAGCCGCGCATCAGCTTGAACACCTTGCGCAGCCGCCGTGGATTGCTCACGTCGTAGCTCACGATGTAGGTCTGGCGCATCGCGCTTCCTCTGCGGCCGACTCCCTCGGCCGCCTGGACGAGCGAGGGCCTTGCTCCAGAATCGCACGCGGGCTTGACATCCGGGGACAAAGTGGGCCGTCCAAAGCAGCTTCCCGACGGCCTTGCGCGGCGGCGGCCTGGCCCCCTCTGGCACGCCGGGAGCCAGCAAGGCCACCTACCGCTTCGCGGTCACTCCGACCTGCACGCGCTTGTGGATCCACGGCTCGAGCCCGGGGGCGACGTAGAACCGGGGCAGGAACAGGTCGTCGCCGGGATCGATCGCGCCTTGCTCGAGCGCAATCCTGGCCAGCGGCGTGCCCGGGTAGATGCGCACGCCTACGGTGATCCGTAGCATGTCCAGATGGAGCGAGTCCGCGAAGGCCAGGCTCTCTTCCACCGTCTCGCGCGTCTCGCCGGGCATGCCGAGCAGCAGGAAGCCCATGCGCCGGATGCCGAAGCGGGCCAGCAGATCCGCGGTCGCGCGCACCTGCGCGGGCGTGTAGCGCTTGTTCATGGCGCGCAGCACGCCGGCGGAGCCGCTCTCGAAGCCGAGCGCGACCTCCACGCAGCCGGCCTCCTTCATGGCCCGCACGAGGCCCTCGTCCACCCTTTCGGGGTAGAGGATGCAGCGCCACTGGGCGCCCAGGCCGGCGAGCCGCCGGCACAGCTCGAACGCGTGGGGCTCGGGGATGTTGAAGGAGTTGTCGACGAAGTAGAACCGCCGGAACCCCGCCTGCACCATGCGCCCGACGCTCTCGGCCACCAGCCCGGGCGAGCGCGACCTCAGCCGCCGGCCCTGGATGCGGAACGTCGCGCAGTAGGAGCAGTCGTTGGGGCAGCCCCGCCGGCTCTGCACCGGCACCCAGAGATCCGGCGTGTCGGGGTCGAGGTAGGACCAGAGCTCCGGCTCGGGCAGCGGCAGAGGGTCCAGCTCGGCCGCGAACGACGCCTCGGCCGGGCCGCTGCGGCCCACCGCGTGCACTCCCGGCAGCCCGAACGGATCCTCGCTCCGGCCGAGGCGATCGAGCAGGGCGCCGAAGACCACCTCGCCGTCGCCGCACACCCCGTAGTCCGCGCCGAGATAGTCCAAGAGCGGGCCCGGAAACAGACTGAAGCCCGTGCCGCCGAGCACGATGGGAGCGCGCGACGCGGCCCGGCACGCCTCGATGATCGGCCGCACCTGCGCGACGAGCAGGCGCGGACCCTGCATGGACTGATCGTCGATGTTGCGCACCGACACCCCGATGACCTGGGGCGCGTGCGCCGCGACGGCCCGCCGCAGGGCCTCGGCGGGATCGGCCTCGTGCATGAGATCGAGGAAGAGCACCTCATGGCCGCCCTTCCGCGTCGCTTCGGCGACGAGGGCCAGGCCCACCGGCATGGTGGGCATGTTGAGCCGCTCGGTGTTCGAGGAGACGAGGAGCACCCTCATGGTGCGCTCATAGCGCAGCCTGCGCCCGCAACCCAACACCCCGGAGGAGCTCCTGGAGCAGAAGGCGCGGCGCCACCCGATGATCCAGGACATCCTCAGGCAGGGACGAGTCATCCATGACGACGGCCGAGGCCCCCGCCTGGCGTGACTGGTTCGAGCGCGCGAGCATCGACGAGCGGGTGGCTGGCGTGCTTCTCGCCCACGCCGGACCCGAGCCAATCGCGTGCTTCCTCTGCCGGCAGGCCGTGGAGAAGCGGCTCGATGGGCTCGTCGAGTCGCGCGGAACGCGGGCTCGTCACATTCATGACCGCGCAGTGCGCCCGGCGAGCGCGATCGCGCGCGGCCGCCTACCCCCGGGCGAGGCGCCGCGTGCGCACGACGGAGGCCGGCAGCGCCAGGATCTCGGGATCTCCCGTCGCCAGGATGCCGCGCTCCAGGCGCGCCGTCGCCACGGCGAAAGCGTCGGCGTACGAGATCGCATGGGCCGCCTTCAGCTCCGCCGCCGCAATGACCAGCGACTCCCGGGCCGGCGCGATCTCCACCGCGCCCGCGCGGAACCGCTCGGCGTGCCGGTGCGCCGCCGCGGCACCTTCGACCTGGATGAGCCGGTAGAGCACCTCGCCGAAGTTGACGACGTTGAGCAGCAGCCTCGCTCTGCCGGCCGTGGCCTGGTTGAGGTAGTGCCCCATCGCCTCGACCGCCGGACGCTCGCCACGGAGCAGAGCCAGCACGGCCCAGGCGTCAAGCACGACGGTGCGCATCGGCCTCGACCTCGCGACGGTGCTCGGCCTCCAGATCGGAAACCGGGTCACCGTCCGGGACGCAGCCAACCACGGCGGCAAGCCACGTCCTGGCCGCCGAGCCGGCGAGAGGGCGCAGCGTGACGACCTCGCCGTCGGACTGCACGGCGAGCCGGAGCCCCGGCTTCCAGCCGAGGCGGGCCCGGACGGGCTTGGGAATGACGATCTGGCCCTTGGTCGTCAGGCGAGTGGCGGACGAAATCATCATCATACCAGATGGTAAGATTGTGCCTTGGCCCTCGTCAAGGCCGCAGCCACCACGACCTCGCGCCCCGGGCAGGACGCGTGCCTCGCGCGGGCCTGGATCCCTTTCCCCTCGTCCCCCTGTCCCTTCTGGCTTCCGGCCAGGCCGACTTGGGATATCGGGAACGGTGCCGGCGGCATCGAGCCCCGGAGCCGGGGCGGCAGCACTTCAGGGGCACTTGCGGAGGAGAGCGATGCGCTTCTCAGATCTTGGCATGCGCAGAGCAGGAGCACTGCTGGCGCTCGGGCTCGGGCTGGGGCTAGGGGGCGCCTGCTCCGGCGAGAACGCGACCGCGGTCGGGCCGTCC
>JACQWT010000444.1:0-3787 GCA_016209145.1 Deltaproteobacteria bacterium
CCGGCGACGGTCCAGAACATGCCGCCCTCCTTCAGGCGCAGACCGATGGCGCGTTTGCAGCCGGACTCGACGACGGCGGTGGAGGTGCAGAGTCCGGCAGCATGGAACTTGGGCCTGATCCGTCTAGGCGGAGCTCCGCATAGACGGATCAAGCCCAGCCTCACCTGCCGCGCCGGCGCGACCGACGCGGCGAGGGGCCGCCGAGGTGTCCGCAGCGGGAGCCGGAGCCGGAGCCGGAGCCGCATTGTCGCCCGCCGCAGCCGTGACGCCCTGGCCCAGCAGGGGCGCAGCGGCGCTCGCGCCAGCGCCAAGGCGCGCTGTCACTCGCGCTCGCACGCGCCATCGGTCCCTTCGGGACCGGTTTCGGGTCCCGACGCGCGCTTCGCGCGCGTCACCCGTGCACTTGTGCGCCTCTTGTCACCGCTCGCCTGGTCGTGGGCCCGCGCTCGGGCCTCGGGGTGTTGCGAGAGGCCCGAGCGCGGGCCCGCAACCAACCAACCAACGGAGGAAAGCAATGGCATTCGACGCACTCGAGGTGGCAGTGGAGCTGGCGGTGGCGCTGCGCGCGCCGCTGGCGGTGCTGCGGCAGCACGACCGTGGGCTGGAAGAGCAGGCGAAGCAGGCCGTCAACAGCGTGGCCCTGTGCCTGGACGAGGGGCGCCGGCGCGCAGGCAAGGACCGGCTGCATTTGTTCCGCGTCGCAGCCGGAAGCGCAGCCGAGGTGCGCACCGCGTTGAGGCTGGCGGAGGCGTGGGGCTACCTCGGCCCGGAGGCGCTGGCGCCGGCCTACGCGCTGCTCGACCGCGAGCTGGCGATGCTGTGGAGACTGGCGCCGCCGCGCTGAGCGCAGCCGCAAGTCGCAGCCGCAACCGTTGCCGCAAGTCGTTGCCACAGCCGCAGCCGTTGCCGCAGACGCCCCTGCAGGTCGCAGCCGCACCCGCAGCCGCTGCCGCAGGCCGCACCCCGCTCGGCCGCTCGACCTACCGTCCTGCCCCGGCCGTCGCGAGAATGGCCTCTCGGTAGCGCTCGCGGCGGTGCGGATCCCGCAAGATCTCGTGCGCCTCTTCGAGCACCGCAACGATGAGCTCGACGTCGCCCTGCAAGTCTGCGGTGGCGGCGGTGAGCAGGCGCCGTGGCTCGAAGGCCCGGCGCAGGGAGACGAAGGCACGGCGGATCTCGTAGGCCGTGGCGTCGGCCCCGAGCCCCAACGGCGAGAAGTAGTCGCCCTCGTGCACGAGCGCCAGCCGGGCGCGCACCCGCTCGCGCGTGGCCTTGGCATCGAGTGGATCGAAGGCCGCCGGGGCAGCCTCGCCTGCTCGGTCGCCGGGGGCTGGCGCGGCCGGCGACTCGATCCCGAGGACGCCGAGCATCGTCAGCGCGAGGAGCAGCGAGGCGTGATCCTCCCTGCCGTGGCGCGCCAGCATCTGGCCGACGGTAAGGCCCGCGGCAGAACGAATGGCCGCCAGCTCGCGGTCGGCCAGGGCCGTCTCCGCCAACAGGTCGTCGCGCCGGCCGGCGGCCAACCGAGCCCCGAGCCCGCCAAGGCGGGCGATGGCGTCCTCGGGCGAGATGAAGCGCCGCACCGTCTCGACGAGCACTTCCGCGCCGGTTGCGCCGCCGAAAACGTTGGGTTCTGCGAGAAGCGACTCGGGCGGGCGCGCGTCCAGCGCGACGGTGCCCGCGGAGTCGAGCACGGCGCGGCCCATGATCCACTCGGCGTGGGCGCGCAGCACCGGCCAGAGCGAGTCCTGGCCGAGGAAGCCGTGGGCGATCAACGCCGCGGCGGCGTGCCGCCCGCCCGCCGGAATGGCGCCCGCGTGCAGCCCGGCGAGCTCCGGGCTCAGATCGCCGCGCTCTACGAGGAAGTGCCGCAGCGTCTCGTCCGGCAGCTCCGAGGCCGCGGTGGCGATGTCGCCGTCGCGCAGCACGATGCGGCGCGCTCCTGCCGCGCCGCGCACGGCCAGCACGCCCGTCGTGCGCGCGCCGATGGCGCGGGCGAGGGCCACCAGCGGGTCGCCCGCGAGCTGCGGCTCCCCGCGGGCCGCAACCTGCGCCGGCGGCAGCGAGCCCGGGCGCCCCCGCACGGTCTCGCCGGCCGCGGTGTCCACGCGCGCGGCAACCGAGTCGGCGGGGCGGTCCGTGGGCGCGACTCGCCCGACGCTGGCCGGCGAGCGGTGGTAGCCGGCGGGTGCCGGCGCCTCGCTCCGCGGCGCCGCCTGTGCCGGCCCGGACGCCGCCGGTCCCGCCGGATCGAGCGCGGAAGGTGGGGCGGGCGGCGCCGTGGGCGCACCCTCGTGGCCTGGTGCAGGCGGCCCGGCGCCGCTGCTTGCCGTTGGCTCGGGACGCTCGCTCGCCGCCGCCGGCCGAGCCGGCGCCTGGCCGATGGCGCGAACGGCCGACGCCAGAGCATCGAACCCAACCGTGGGAGCGGCGGGCTCGTCCTGGAGGCCCAGCAGCTCGTCGAGGCCCTCGCCGAGCTCGGGGGGCAGCAGCGTCGCGTCCGCGGCCAGGGGCAGAGGCGTGAGATCGGGACGAGCCTCCTGTATGCGCTCCTTGGCCCGATCGAGCAGGCGTTGGATGTCGGGGCTGAGCTGTCGTGCAGCGGCACCCGCGCCGGCCTTGGCATCGACCTCCGGCAGCATCGCCTCGATCTCCGGCAGCCCGGCGAGGGCCGGAAACCCCGCGAGCAGCGGCTCGGATCCCGGGCCGGTGCCGATCTCCCCGGCGGGGGTGCTCTCGCGGCTTGGCGTGAGGCCGGCGCCGGTGCTGGCCGGGCCGCCGCGGTGCCGGGCGAGCTCGGAGCGCACCACCAGGCGCCGCACGAGCTCGAGCAGCGCGGGAACGTCCACCGGATGGGGGAAGACGCGGTCTCGGGAGATCCCCGCCTCGGCGCCTAGCTCCGCAGCCCCCAGGGCGATCAGCGCCGGACGGGCCGGAGCCGAGAGCGCCACGCCGCCCGTCTCGGCGTCGCCCGTGACCGGCTCGTCCACGTGGAGCGCCGGCTCGCCCGTGGGCATGCCGACACCAGGCAAGCCGGGCGGCCGATCCGGCACAAGCTCGCGCGCGGCCTGGAGCGCTTCGGGCTGGTCGAGGTTGACGAGCACGGCCAGCGGCGCCAGAGCCTGCGCCTGCCCGGCCACGAGCTCCGGCGGCGCGTCGACCACGGCGAAGCCGGCGTCGCGCAGCGCCGTGCGCACCACCGCACCCTCGGCCGACGAGTCGACCAGGATGATGGCTCCGTGCGCCTGGCCGGGGCGCGCCGGCCTGCGGTCGTGGGGGATCGTGGTGTCGGGCACGGCTCGATACTTCTGACCGCCATACAAGGCGGAACCGAGTATACGATAGCCCGTCGTGTGGGAGATCGCGCGATCGCTTCTCGGCGAGGTGACTGGCGGCGAGATCGCCTTGGTCGTGGCGGTCTTCGCGCTGGTGCTGCTTTACTTCCGCGCGCCGCAGATCGGGGAAGCCATCGGGGGCCTGTTCGAGCGGGACGATGACGCGCGAGGCTGACCCGGCGGCAGCGCCGCGGCGCGTGCGCCGGCGGGGCAGAGGCCGCCGTAGGTCCCCGCGCCGCTGGGCGGTGGCGCTGGCGCTCGGCCTGGTGCCGCCGGCCCTCGGGGGCGCGTTCGCCCTATGGCGCTGGCGCTCGCCGGGGCCGGCTGCCGGCGCGCCCTTCCCGGCGCCGGCGTTGGCGGCCGCGGACGCGCTCGGCTGCATCCCGGCCGGCGCGCTGCTCGTGGCCACGGTGGACGTGGGCGCGGTGCGGCGCGCGGGTCTGGCCGACCGG
>JACQWT010000444.1:3807-5706 GCA_016209145.1 Deltaproteobacteria bacterium
AAGATCATCCGGAGCCGGGGCGGCGAGCCGGTGCGCAGCCCGCTCGGCGGCTTCGTCGCCGTGCGCGACGGCCGGGCCGGGCTCGGTGCGCCGGAGCTGGCCGTGCGGCCGGGGGGCCCGCCGCTGCTCGCCGCCGGAGCCTACCTGCGGGTCTGCGTCGATGCCGCCGAAGGGCGCATTCCGAGCGCGCGGCAGAGTGTGGAGCACGCGCTGCTTCGCCGCGAGGTCGGTGAGGGCGCGCTCGTGGCCACGATCGTGCCGACGGTGGAGCAGCGCCAGGGACTGCTGGAGGAGCTCGACGCGCGGGGCGCCACGGGCTCACCCCTCGGCGCGGTGCGCGCGGCGTCGCTCGGCGTCGAGCTGGGCGACCCGTTGCGCGGCCGGGCCGTGGTGCGCTGCGACCGTCCGGGGGCCTGCGCCGAGCTCGCGGCGCTGCTCGATCGGGCGCGCGCGGCCGGCAGCGGCGACGGGGCCCCGGACGCGGCGCTGGGCCCCCTGCTCGGCGCCATGCAACTGGCGGCGACCGCGGATGCGCTCCAGATCACGGCGACGCTGCCGGCGCAGGAGGCAGTGCAGCTCGCCACGCGGCTTCTGGGCGGCGCCCCTGGGCGGTAGCACGGCTCGCCGTGCGCGCCGCGGCAGCCCTGGCGGCTTCGGCTACCTGACGTACGTGTCGATGCGCGTCTCCGGGTAGCCCGAGCAGACGGCGGTCGGTATGCCGTAGTGAAGGTACTGGTCGTTGTCGTAGTAGAAGGGCAGGAAGTACTGGCCCACCTGGGCATTGCCCGCGTAGCAGTTGCTCCCGTCCTGCGGGCTCAGGCCGTACGTCTTGATCGCCGGCGGCGGCGAGAACCAGTTCTGGGTGAGCGTCGAGGAGTACTGCCAGTTCTTGTTGTAGTTCTTGTGCCACCCGAAGGGCTCGTTGTTGGTGAGGCGGAACTTGGTACGCGTGCCCGTGCCCAGCCCGTGCGTCATGATCTCCCGCGGGCCACTGTCCATGACGCTCTGGACGGTGGTGCGCGCCAGCCGGCTGTTGACGGTGGCGCCCGGGGTGCTCACGACGCCTATGGCCTGGTCGTTGTCACCCCAGCCGTTGACCGACAGCGCGGCGGTGCTGGCCACGAAGGTCCATCCTCCGCCGTCGGTGCTCATGTCGCAGTAGACCGAGAACGCGTTCGATGGATCGCCGCCATCGGGATCCACCTGGTAGGTGCCGCTGCCAACCGACTTGCCGGCATCCAGGATCGCCTTGCAGCTCTGGAGCACGCCCGCGACGCAGGTGCCCTTCTGGCACTGCTGGCCCTTGCTGCAAGCCTTGCCACAACCCCCGCAGTGGCTGGCGTTGGTGCTCGTGTCGACGCACTCGGCGCCGCACTTGGTGAGCGGGCCGCAGTTCAGGGTGCAGGCCCCACCGAGGCAGAGCTGATCCTTGGCGCAGGCGGCGTTGCAGCCGCCGCAGTTGGCCGGATCGACGGCCGTATCCACGCACTTGGGGCCACACTTGGTGGTGCCGCCGCCGCAGACCAGCGCGCAGGCGCCGGCGAAGCAGATCTCGGCCTGGGCGCATGCCTTGCCGCAGGAACCGCAGTTGGCCGGATCGGCCTGGAGGTCGGCGCACTTGGAGCCACACTTGGTGGTGCCGCCCGCGCAGACCAGCGAGCAGGCGCCCATCGAGCAGGCCTCGGCCTGGGCGCATGCCTTGCCGCAGGAGCCGCAGTTGGCCGGGTCGGCCTGGAGGTCGGCGCACTTGGAGCCGCACTTGGTCGTGCCGCCGCCGCAGGCGAGCGCGCAGGCTCCGGCGGAGCACGCCTCCCCGGGCGCGCATGCCTTGCCGCAGGAGCCGCAGTTGGCCGGGTCGGCCTGGAGGTCGGCGCACTTGGAGCCGCACTTGGTCGTGCC
>JACQWT010000476.1 GCA_016209145.1 Deltaproteobacteria bacterium
CACCACCCCGAACGCGAAGCAACGCACGGCACTCGAGCTCCTCCGGTCCATCTCGCCGTAGACAGTGCCGCCACACCCCGCGATCCACCATCTCCATGGAACGAAAGACCAAACTCGCCTTCTCAGCTCGGGAACTTCAGTCTAGCGCGGGCTCCGCCCGCAACCCAAGGTTTGCCGGAATCGCAAAGACGCCTTCTCGAAGGGACTACTTCCGGGTCGACCAGTCGCCCATGGCGCTCGTGCGCGGTCGCTCGCTCTCGGGCCGGTCCAGATCCACCTCCCGCGCCTCCCGCCAGAGCTGCGCTGCCAGGAGCTGGAAGAAGCCGAGCGCGCCCATCACCGTCGCCGCCCCAAAGCCGGCCACGGAGGCGAGCGGTCCCCAGAGCTGGGCCGCGTCCTCACCCCTGGCGACCACCACCTCGGCGCCCAGCACCGCGCTCACGGCCACAACCAGAACGCCGGCGAGGTAGCCGCACACGCCGGTCAAAGCCTCCGTGCCGGCAAAGCCGATGAGGCTCAGGGCGACACCCGCGAGCGCGACCCCTGCCGCGACCTGCAACGAGGGCGCGGAAACGCGCAGCATCGCCACCAGGGCATAGCCGGCAAACGGCAGAGCGAGCAGCAGGGCGGCGGCGAGCAGATAGCGCGCCCCGCCGTAAGCGCGGTAGCGCGCCCGGAAGAGCAGTGCCCCGGGCAGGGCGACCGCGGCGAAGAGGTGCGCCACCCCCCAGTCGCCGGTGGAGAAGGCCAGCACGTGGGCTGGCCCAGCCTTGAGGATGCCGAGCGCGCCGCAACCCAGTGCCAGAAGCAGCATGAGTACGGCCCGCCACAGGTAGGACAGCGGCAGCCCGGCAGCCGCCAGCGTGGCGGCGCCAATGGCGTAGTGGGCGGTCCCGCCGGGGGCCCAGTCCGGCGCGCCGCCGGCGCGCGGCGCGAACGCCAGCGCCGCGAACAGCAAGCCGAGAGCGCCGCACCACCAGCGGGCCGCGGCCCCCCAAGGTCGCACCGGGGCCACGTCGTCCATGAGCGCCTCGGAGGCCAGCACGGGCCTGCTCGGCGGGAGCTCGTCGATGGCGGGCGCGGAGCCGGCTCCCGGGTCGCTTTCGTGGCTGGGGGTTGGCTCGGACATGGCTGACACGCGGTGCAAGACGATAGCCCGGCGCGAGCGGCAGCGGTAGCGGCATCGGCGGGACGATGCCTGGCGCGCAGTAGTGGGATACCCTTGGCCGCCATCGGGCCGCGCGGGTAGCATGAGCCTCGTGGACCGCTGGGTCGACGCCTACCTCAATCACTTGCGGGTCGAGCGCGCCTTGGCGCCCAACACCGTCCAGGCCTACGGCCACGATCTTGCACGGTTCCTGGAGTTTGCCGACGCCCAGGGGGTGCGGCGGGCCGAGGACCTGAAGTCCGCGGTGGTGGCCGGGTTCCTCGTCCAACTCGGGCGCGAGCGGCTCAGCGCCCGAACCGCCGCACGCCGGCTCTCGGCGGTGCGCGGATTCGTGCGCTTCCTGCTGCGTGAGCGCGCGCTCGATGTCGATCCCTGCTGCCAGGTCGATCGCCCGAAGATCGGCCGCCGCCTGCCTCGGGCGCTCGACCTGCCACAGGTGCTGGCCTTGCTCGACGCGCCGGACGCCGGCACGCGGCGGGGCCGGCGGGACCGGGCCATGCTGCACCTCTTGTACGCGGCCGGCCTGCGCGTGTCGGAGCTCGTGGGCCTCCGGCTGGGCGACATCGATCTCAAGCGCGGGCTGGTGCGCGCCCTGGGAAAGGGGCAGAAGCCGCGGCTCGTGCCCATCGGCCAGCCGGCGATGGTGGCCCTGGAGGCATACCTGGCCGACCGCGCCAGCCATCGCCACGCCGCTACTAGCTCGATCCTGTTCCTGGCGCCGAGCGGACGCGCGCTGACGCGCCAGGCGTGCTGGAAGCGTCTCAAGACGCACGCGCGGGCGGCGGGCATCCGGCAGCGAGTCTCGCCACACAAGCTGCGCCACTCGTTCGCGACGCACCTTCTGGTGGGCGGCGCCGATCTGCGCAGCGTGCAGGCCATGCTGGGCCACGCCGATATCTCCACGACGGAGATCTACACGCACGTGGCCAACGCCGAGCTGCGGCGCGCCTATGCCCGCGCCCATCCGCGCGCTTGAGAGGGTGTTTCACAGCCTCCTAGCGCGGGCTGGCGCCCGCAACCCACTCCGACCCGCTCCCGCTCCCGCTCCCGCTCCCGGGGCCGGCAGTCGGGAGCGGGAGCGGGCAGAAGGGAATCCTCGCGCGGCGCGACGATTTTCGGAAGTAGTAGACCAGCGGCTCCGCCGCACCTACCGGGTACGCTTGATGACGTGGAAGCCGTATGGGGTTTCGACCACCTCGCTCACCTCGCCCACCCGGAGGGCGAAGGCGGCGTCGCTGAACGCCGCCACCATCACGTCGCGGCCGAAGTCGCCCAGGTCGCCGCCGCGGGCCGCCGCTCCGGGCTCGTCGCTGTACTGCGCGACCAGCTCGCCGAAGTCGGCGCCGGCGCGAAGGCGGCCCAGACACTCCGCGGCGCGGGCGCGCGCCTGCTCGCGAGAGCGCGTGATGCTCGCCGGCCGCGCCCGCGATCCCACGTGCATCACCAGGATGTGGCGAGCGGCGATCTCACTCGGCTGGCTCACCCGCTTCTCGCGCTCCCGCTCCTCGCTCGCCTGGGCGGCGGCCGCGCGCCGCGGTCCGGTGACGGCCAGGCCACCCCCGACCCACGACGGCGTGGTGGCAACGGCAGTGCAGCCGCACAGGAGCAGGCCGAAACCAAGCAAGCGAATGACGTCCATGGACCGTGGCCCCACGCCGCAGCCTGCCCTAGTCGCGAGCTTCCGGCAACCGCCGGGGAGACAGCGAGGCCAGCCAGTTCTCCAGCAGCCCGGCGCACGCGGCGCTGAGCACCGACTCGGGGTGGAACTGCACACCCGCGAAGGGCCGGCCGCGGTGGCGTAGGGCCATGATCTCGCCCTCGTCGTTCCAGGCGCACGGATCGAGACAGGAAGGAAGGCCGGACGAGCGCACCACGAGCGAGTTGTAGCGCGCCGCGCCGAGCGGATTCGGGAGCCCCGCAAACAGCCCCCGGCCATCGTGGCGGATTCGCGCCGCCTTGCCGTGCACGAGGGTTCTAGCCCGCTCGACGGCCGCGCCGGCGGCATAGGCGATGACCTGGTGGCCGAGGCAGATCCCCAGCACCGGAGCCGGCGCGGGCATGGCCGCAAGTGCCCGCACCAGGGCCACGCTGATCCCGGCCTCGGTCGGCGTGCAGGGGCCGGCCGAGATGAGGAAGCCGTCGGCGCCGGCGCCGAGAAGCTCGCCGAGGCCAACCCGATCGTTGAGGAACACCTCGCAGCGGGCACCGGCGAGCTCCAGGGCCTGCACGAGGTTGTAGGTGAACGAGTCGTAGTTGTCGATCACGACGACCCGCGCGGCAGGCTCCGGCCCGGACGGCGGGCGCCACTCAGCAGAGCCCGACATGGGAGAAGAAACGCTCGATCTCGAGGTTCACGAGATCCGGGTACTCGAGGCACAGGTGGTGCTGAGCCCGCGGCACGACCACGATCTGCGCCCGCGGCAGGCTCCTGGCCAACTGCTGCGCCACGGCCGCCGGCGCAATCGGATCCCGCCCGCCGGCGAGGAGCAGCGCGGGGGCGTTCACCGCGCCGAGCGACTGCGGTTCGCCGTCCAGGCTCAGGGCATGTGCCGTGCGCAGCAGCACGACCGGATCGACTTCGGCAATCTCAGCCCGCAGCACCTCGAGCGCGGCAGGATCGAGCCGGGGGCTGATGGCCCCGATCCTCACCAGCCAGGCCGCCAGCGCGACGTCGCGGCCGGCGGCCCGCGCCGCCGCCACGGCCAGGTTCTGCCCCCGGCCGCGCCCGCCTACCCAGGCGGCAGCCCAAGCCGCGATGCGGGGCAAAACGAAACCGGGCGGAAGGGAGGGGCCGAGCGGGTTGATGAGCACCAGGCACCTGATGCGCGGCGCCATGGCGCGCCAGGCCGCCAGCGCCACCCTCGCCCCCGTGCCCCAGCCAACCAGGGCGAGCTCGCCAATCGACTCGGCCGCGAGCACGGCTTGCAGATCGGCGAGCTGGCGCGCCGTCGCGTAGCTCTCCGGGCTCGCCGGCTTGGGCTCGGCCGAGCGTAGCGTGCCGCGGTAGGTCCACGAAACGAAGCGGAATCGGTCCCCGAGGTACGCAACCTGCGCCTGCCAGGCGCGCGGCTGACCGCCCAGCCGGCCGGCAAGCACGACCGCCGGAGCACCGGCAAAGGGCGCCTCGGTCACCTGGTAGCCGATGCGCAGCCCGTCCGGGCTGGTGGCGTGCCGGCTCTGGAAGGTGGCGTGCCGGGGCTCGATCATCGCAGCGCCCGCACGCTAGCACTACTGCCGGAGATCCTCGACGGCAGTAGTGCTAGGGCGGCCGCACAGCGGACGCCCGCGGGGGTGAATCGCCTCCCGCAGGGAGGCGAGAGGGGGCAAGCCCGCCCCCTGGGGACAACACTAGCACTACTGCCCGCCGCGCAGCGGCGAGCGCGAAGCGCGGAAACGCAGTTTCCGGCAGTAGTGCTAGACCGCTGTTTGCTGCTCTGGAACGGGAATCGTAGGTGGTCGCGCCGCTTAGCGCGTTGACATCGCCGGTGCGGCGCCGCTAACGTCCGTCTCGGCGCTGGAGGCCGAGCACAGCACGAGCGAGGGACGGATGAGTGACCAAGACAAGCCCAAGCGTGGCAAGATCGATCTGAAGGCGCGCCTGAGCAGCGTGCGGGCGTCGGCAAGGCCCAGACCATCAAGGTCGAGATGGGCGAGGAGGTCATCGCCGAGCGCAAGAAGGCGGCCAAGAAGTGGATTCTCTATATCGTCATCGCCTCGGTAGTGACGGGCGTGCTTGGCTTTGCGCTGGGCGGGCTCAAGAAGGCCGGCGACATCGGCCGCGAGTCCGTCAAGGGCGCGGGCGAGCTCGCCAAGGAGGTCGAGAAGTCGAACCAGGTCATGGTGGAGCTAAGCGACGCCATCGGCCAGGGCATCGAGCAGCTCAAGCCGGGAAACGACAAGTACCCGAACGAGCTTGCCACGAAGATCAAGTCGATCAACATTCCCTTCGAGGTGAGCCTGCTCCGGGGCCGCGTCATCGGAGGCCTGCCCGGCAACGTCCTCCAGGCGGTGCTCGCCTACGCCGGCGGGGTCAAGGACACCAACGAGACCAAAGACAAGCTGGGCGGCCTGCTGGGGCAGGCCAAGGAGTCGGTCGAGAAGGTGTTCCAGCAGAAGAAGGAGCCGGCCGTCAACTTCTCGGTGGTCTTCAGCGAGGGCGGCGGCGGGCTCGTGGCCGAGCTCGTGCGGCACAAGCAGCCCTTCGCCCAGAAGGGCAAGTGGCCGGGAAGCTACACCGTGGTTCGCTCGGTGGGCGGCAAGTCCAAGGACGTGGAGGCCGACCGCTACGGTGGCAAGGGGAACCTGACCGGGGGCGACAAGGCCGTTGCCATTCCGGTCGAGGAGTCGACGATCGCCCCCTACACCGCGGAGGCGGCCATCTTCCAGCTTCGCAAGGTGCTGGCGGACGCCAAGGAGCTACTCGACGGCCGGCAGTCGCCCATCCCCTCCCTGGAGACCGAGGGCCTGATCAAGCAAGGCGACCGGCTGATGGAGGAGCTGAAGAAGGTGATGCAGGCGGGCGGCGGGGGCTGATCCACTACTCGATCCGCGCCCAGCGCCCGCTCACGCCGCCCGCACCGGGCCCGGGCCGCGGCTCCCCGCCGTGGCCGCCTCCTGCGCCTCCGCGCGCGGCGGCTCGCCGCCCGCCTCCGCAGCGGGCAGTCGGGGACGGGCCGAGTTGGGGGTGCCGGCGTCGGGGCGTATGATCTCCACCTTGGCCACGCGCTTCTCGTCGGCCTCGCGCACCACGAAGCGCAGGCCGAATGCCTCCACCGTGGTGCCCGCGCCGGGGACCTGCCCGAGCCGGCCGCTCAGCATGCCTCCCAAGGAGTCGTACTGGCCGTCCGGCGCGAGATCCGTGCCGAGGAAAGCACCGAGATCGGCCAGCAGGACGGCCGCGTCGCAGAGCAGCCGGCCGCCACCTAGATCGACGATGGGCGCCTCTTCCGCGTCCGTCTCGTCCTGGATGTCCCCCACGATGTACTCGATCACGTCCTCCAACGTGACGATGCCGCTCATGCCGCCGAACTCGCTCACGACGATCGCAAGGTGCTGCCGTCGCTCCCGCAGTTGCCGCAGCAGGCTGGACAAGGGCTGCGACTCGGGCACGACCTGGGCCGGGGTACGCACGATGTCGGCGAGCTTGAGCGGCGGGGGACTCTGCCCGCCGACGCCGGGCGGGGGCAGCGATCCGCGCCCGAGCAGGCGGAACAGGTCCTTGGCGTAGAGCACGCCGACGACCTCGTCGATCTGCCCGCGGTAGACCGGGAAGCGAGAGTGACCGCTCTGCACCACGCCGTCGAGCACCTCGTCGATGGGCGTGCCCAGCTCGAAGGCCGTGACGCGGGTACGCGGCACCATGGCGGATCGCGCCGTCAGCTCGGAGAAATCGAGCACGTTGCGGATCATCTCGGCGGGCTCCTCTGCCAAGAGACCCGAGCGCTCGCCCTGGTTGACCATCATCTCGACCTCGGTTTCGGTCAACCGCGGGTTGGGCTTGCGCCGGCGCGACCGGGCCACCAGGGCCGCGAGCACGCCCGTGACGGCGGCAATCGGCGCGAGCGCCAGCTCCAGGGGGCGCAGCCAGAATGCCGCCGCCGGCACCACCCAATCGGCCTCCCGGCGGCCGATGGTCGTGGCCGCGTCGAGCAGCACGCCGAGCACGATGATGGCGCCGGCCGCAACCGCGGCCTGCCCCCACGCTGGCGCACGCCAGGCGCCGAGCCAGGCGCAGAAACAGGCTACGGCGCCCACCAGGCTCAGCATCCGGCCCAGCCCATAGCGCGAGTGCAGGATCGGGCGCATGCCGCTCACGCGCCGCAGTGCCGCGCCGCGTCGCCCCAGGCACTCGGTCTCCAGCGCGCTGGCGCGCGCGGCGGTAAGCGTCGCCAGCGCCGCATCGGCGCAAGCAAACAGCGCGCCGAGGGCAGCGGCGCCCAGGGCCGCCAAGAGCGGCCCCACGGTCGGTCCAGGGGCGGCGTTCAACGTTCTCTCTTGCTCCGATGGTACCGGCCGCGGCGTGCGGTGGCAACCGTAGCGGAGACACTCACGGCAGCGGCTCGGCCACGCCGGAGACGCGCGACCAGATCTCCGTGGGCTTCCCGCCGCGCGTGCGCCGGTCACCCTTCTGCGGCCGCCGCTCGGCGATGAGGCGGAAGCTGCCCCGTTGCCCCGCCGGCAGGCCGGCCTGGCAGTTGCGGTCCACGGCCGCGAACGCCGCGCGGCGCATGAGCTCGGCGTGCCCCGCCGCGTCGTCCGGCGCCTCCAGGATTGGCTTCGGGAAGCGCGCGCGCCGCGGGCCGAACACCGGCACGGCAAGCTGCCCCACCCGGTACAGGCCGGTCCGATAGCCCTGCTTGCAGCCGAGCACGGCCACGGTGTCCGCGAAGTGCTCGGGCGGGGGCTTGGCCGGCATGTCCGCGAGCTCGAGCGAGCCCGCCCGGCGCCGGCGCTCGCCGTAGCGCGTGGCGAACTCGAAGAACATGATGTCGCCGGCGAGGCTGTCCCAGCCCTTGCTCGTCCTCTCGGCCCAGACCAGGTGCGTGACGCCCATGCCACGCAGCAGCTCGCAGACCGCTCTCGGGCCAGCGAGCCTGCCGTAGTTGATGCCGTACTGCCAGCCCTGCCAGTCCGACACGGAAGAGCGCCCGATGCCAACGTGGTCGTGGTTGTCGTGCAGTAGCACGCGCGCCTTGGCGGGCAGCAACTCGCGCAGCTTGCCGTAGGAGCCGAACACCTCGAAGCGCTTGTCGTACTGCCGCCGGTAGCCCATCTCGAGCAGGTCGTTGACCTTCTTGATGGGCGACTTGATCATGGCGTGCGACTGGATGAAGTAGACGTCGCCGCCCCAGACGATCTGCAGGCCGACCAGCAGCACCAGCGCGCCGCGCGTGACCGCGTGCGTGCGCCAGAGCAGGGCGATGCACGCGGCCGTGATGGCGGTCATCAGCGGCAGCAGCACTTGCAAGTAGCGATCCTGGTGGTGCGTCCAGTACCAAACGAGGATGCCGCCGTGGACGGTGAGCACGACGCCCCAGAGCCGCACCCGCTGCGCCACGAAGGGCCGCGCCCGCAAGAAGACGAGCGGCGCCAGGAGCAGCGTGAAGAGCGAGCCGAACACCGGCACCTCGCCGTGGTAGCGCTTGTAGTCGTTGGGCACGAAGGAGAAGTCGAACAGCGCCGTGAAGGTCTCGCGCAGGCCCTGCCAGTCGCGCGACGGTCGCCAGAACTGGTGCGCCTGGTAGCCCCACTCGTACATGTCGGCGCCGTCCTGGCCGATCCAGGGCCGCAGGGCGAGGTGCTTGTAGAGCACGGGGTAGAACGGATCGCCGTACCAGACGACGTTCTTCAACCAGTGCGGCGCCGTGACCGCCAGCCCGACCGCGAGAGCCGCGAGCGGCCCCCGGTACCAGTTGCCGCGCATGTGGGCCGGAACTCGCCGGCGCCGCCACAGCAGCCACAGGGCGCGCAGGCCGAGCACCGCCGCCGGCACGGGGAAGAGCATGATCGCCGAGGTGTACTTGACCAGGGCGGCACCGGACATCATCGCCGCGAGCAACGCGCAGGGCCCCGGGCTCAGCTCGCGCCAGGCGCGCACGAGCAGCGTGAAGATGGGCACGGCGAACAGGGCGCCGATGTGATCGGCGCCCGTGGCGAGGCTCGAGTCGTAGAGGAAGACCCCGGGGAAGAGGAAGCGCGCCGCCCAGGCGAGCTCGCCGTGGCAGCGCGGCACGAGCAGCCGCACGAGCCCCACCACGCCGAGCAGCGTGAAGAGGAAGACCGTCACCTCCATGTGGGCACACAGCTCCACCTGGTCGAACAGGCGGCCGCCCGGGACGAGGAAGCCCCAGGTGAAGAGGAAGCTCACGAGGTGCGGGTAGGTCGCTACGGTCCAGCCCTCGGGGAAGCGCCGGACGGCGCCGGTCGCCCAGTAGTCCTCGGCAAGAGCCAGGTGCTTCCAGCGCGCGTCGAACTGGGCGTGCTCGGGCGCGAGGACGACGAAGTAGACCATGGCCACGCCGGCCAGGCCGAAGGCCAGCACGGCGTAGTGCAAAAAGGGCGGTCGGGGCGCGCGGCGCCAGTAGGCTCCAAGGCGGCGGGCGGCACGGCGGAGGTAGCGGTAAAGGGCCGGCCCGCCCAGCGCAATCATGCCGAGCGGCAGGGCGTAGAACAGCGGCGCGCGAAAGAGCCCGAGCGCGCCGGCGCCGAACATCAGCAGGAAGAAGGCGACGACGCCGACGGCGAAGCTCGTCGCGAGCTGCTCGGCCACGGGCAAGGTGCGCCCGAGAAACCGGCGGACCACGAGATGGCCTACGGACACGCAGCCGAGGCTCCAGACGAGGCACGCCAGCCAGTAGCCGGCGTAGCGCCAGAAGAGCCACTTCTCGAGCGGGTAGTGCCGGTGCACCACGGCGGCGAAGAGCACGGCGGCGCCGAGCAGCAGGAGCGAGAGCAGGCCGATGCGGGCCGCGCGCACGGCGCGCTGGCGCCGCCCTGGACGCGGCGCGGCGCCGCCTACGAGTATCCTGCGGAGCATCGAAGTTCGGCTAGACTACACGATTCGTACGGCGGATGATCCCGCCCGCAGATCCCATGCCGTCTCGTGCGTCTCGCCTGCTGCTGCTGCTCCTCGTGCTGGCCGCCGTGGGCTGCCCGGGGGGTGGGGGCGGCGGCGGCGGTCAGCCGAGCATCATCCTCGCCACCACGACGAGCACGCAGGACAGCGGCCTCCTGGAGGTGCTTCTGCCGCGCTTCCGCCACAGCCAGGGCATCGAGGTCAAGATGGTGGCCGTGGGCACCGGGGAGGCGCTCGCCATGGGATCGCGCGGGGACGCGGACGTGCTGCTCGTGCACGCACCGGCCAAGGAGGCCGAATTCATGGCTCGCGGTGACGGCTCGTTGCGCCTGGCGGTCATGCACAACGACTTCGTGCTGGTCGGGCCGGCCGAAGATCCGGCCGCGGTCAAGGGCCTGGACGCGGTGGAGGCGCTGCGCCGCATCGCCGCGCGCGCGAGCCCCTTCGCGAGCCGGGGCGATCGCTCGGGCACGCACCAGAAGGAGCTCGATCTGTGGAAGAAGGCCGGCCTCGAGGTGGACAAGGCGCCGTGGCGGCTCGTCACGGGTCAGGGCATGGGCGAGACGCTGCGCGTGGCGGCCGAGAAGCGCGCCTACACGTTCGCCGACCGCGGGACGTATCTCGCCCTGCGCGCCACGCTCGATCTCGTGCTGCTCTGCGAGGGCGGCGCGGCCCTGCTCAACCCCTACGCGGTCATCGTGGTCAGCCCGAGCAAGTTCCCCAGGGTCCACGCGCGTGAGGCCGAAGCCTTCGCGCGCTGGCTCGTGGGGCCGGAGGCGCAGAAGTCGATCGGCGAGCTCGGCGTCGCCAAGTACGGAGAGCCGCTCTTCGTGCCGGATGCCCATCCGGCGCCCGGCGCGGGAGCCGGCGCCCCGACGGAGGTGCGGCCATAGATCTCGTGCTCCAAGGCCTGCGCGAGGCCGCCATGCTCATCGTGCGGCTGGATCCCGAGCTGTGCGAGATCCTCTGGCTCTCGCTCTGGGTCTCGGCCCTGGCCGTGGCGGCCGCCCTCGTCATTGGCGTGCCTGCCGGCGTTTTCCTCGGGCTCAGGAGCTTCCCCGGCCGTGGCCTGCTCGCGACGCTGGTCAACGCCGGCATGGGGCTTCCTCCCGTTGTGGTCGGGCTGTTCGTCTTCCTGCTGCTGGCGCGCTCGGGCCCGCTCGGAGGGCTCGGGCTGCTCTACACGCCTGCGGCCATGGTGCTCGCGCAGATCGTGCTTGCCGTCCCGCTCGTCATCGGCGTGACCATGGCGGCGATCCAGGATCTCGACGAGCGGCTGCACCTTCAGATCCTCGCGCTCGGGGCCTCACGCTGGCAGCTCTACGTCAAGCTCGTGATCGAGGCCCGCGCCTCGCTCCTCGCGGCGCTCGCCGCTGCCTTCGGCGCGGTCATCTCCGAGGTCGGCGCCGTGATCATGGTCGGCGGCAACATCCGGGGACAGACGCGCGTCATGACGACGGCCATCGTGCTCGAGACGCGGCAGGGCAACTTCGCGCTGGCCATTGCCCTGAGTCTGGTGCTGCTCCTCGCCGCCGTGGCCGTCAACGCCGCGTTCACCGCCGTGCAGCGCGGCCGGGGACGCTGAGTCATGGAACACGTCCTGCGGCTGGAGAACATCGAGGTCCGGGCCGCGGGCCGGACGCTGCTCGCCATCGACGATCTCGAAGTGCGGGCCGGAGAGACGCTCGCGGTGGTCGGGCCCACGGGAGCGGGCAAGAGCACGCTCCTGCGGGTCATGGCCGGCCTGGAGATCCCGGCCCGCGGGCACTCGTGGTGGCGAGGCGAGCTCGTCAAGGCTCCCTGGCCGCTCGCGCTGCGCCGGCGCGTGGCCATGGCCTTTCAGGCGCCGCTCCTGTTCCGCGGCACGGTGCTCGACAACGTGGCCTACGGCTTGCGGCTGCGCGGCGAGCGCCGCGATGCCATCCGGCGCAAGGCCGCAGAGGCGCTGCGCCGCTTCGGCATCGAGGATCTCGCGACGCGGCCCGCGCACACCCTTTCGGGCGGCGAGGCCCAGCGCGTCTCGCTCGCCCGGGCCGTGGTGCTCCGCCCCGAGCTCCTGCTGCTCGACGAGCCCCTGGCCTCGCTCGACGCGCTCACGCGCGAGCGGCTTCAGGCCGAGCTGCGGGACGTCGTGCGCGGCTTCGGCCTTTCCTGCGTGCACGTGACGCACGACCAGGCGGAAGCGCGCGCCCTGGGCGATCGGATCGCCCTGCTCGCGGCCGGCCGCCTCCTCGAAGTCGGGCCGCCCGAGGAGCCCTTCTACCGCCCGCGCACGCTCGCCGTGGCGCGCGCGCTCGGCATGCAGAACCTCTGGCCCGGGCGCCTTGCCCAGGAGTCGGGAAAGGCGGCCGTCATGGTCGGTGAGCTCCGGATCGCCGCTTCTGGCCCCGTTCCGCCCGAGACGTACGAGGAGGTCGTCGCGGCCGTCCGCGCCGAGGACATCGGCCTTACGCGGGAGCCGCCCGATGGCGCCGGGGCGGCGGCCGGCAACGTGCTCCCTGGCACCGTGACCGAGCACCGCACCATCGGCCCGATGATCGAGGTCACGCTCGATTGCGGGACGCCCGTCGTGGCGCTTGTCAGCCGGCGCGTCTGGGCCGATCTCGAGACCGAGCCGGGCCGCAGGCTCTACGCCAGCTTTCCTCCGGATGCGGTGTGCTTGCTCGCGGCGCAGGGGGATCCGTCGAGGACAGCGGGCTGACGCGGATCGCCGCCAGGCGCCGGCTCTGGCCGATCCAGGTCGTTCTCCCCACCCGCAGCATTGGACGCAGGTAGGGGCATCGTGCCGGGCGGCGGTGATGGTGAGGGTGAAGGTCATGGTCTGGGTGAAGGTGGCTGGGGGCGACAGCGGTGAGCGGCCCGGCGGGCGAGCGCCGCGCCAGCAGAGCTGGCACGCCGCTCGCGTCGCCTGACTTCGGGGGCTCGGGGCAAGTGCTCTCGGGCAGACCCTGGGGTGGCGTCACGATGCCCTCCTTGTCGCTGCGAAGGAGGGCATCGTGACGCCGCAACCCAGTTCCAGTTCGTCCCAGCAC
>JACQWT010000477.1 GCA_016209145.1 Deltaproteobacteria bacterium
CCACCACCCCGAACGCGAAGCAACGCACGGCACTCGAGCTCCTCCGGTCCATCTCGCCGTAGACAGTGCCGCCACACCCCGCGATCCACCATCTCCATGGAACGAAAGACCAAACTCGCCTTCTCAGCTCGGGAACTTCAGACTAGTGAGCGTAGCCGGCAAGGCAGCGGTGTCCCGGATCTCCGTGGTATCATCGAGCTTCGGGTTGCGGGCGCAGCCCGCGCTAGGAGTCTGTCGGAGAAAAAACTAAGTGCGCGGAATTGTTCGGTTCCAGCGTCAGAGTAAAGTGAGCGATTTCGATAACTTGGACCATTTCGAGCACGCTTTCTCCGACACACTCCTAGGAGCACGGCAAGCCAAGTGGGGAGCAGTTGCCAGCAGTTGGAATAGATCTCGGCACCTCGCGCGCGCGCCTGGCCGTCGTCTCCGAGGACGGCGCCGTGCCGGTCGAGCTCGGGGACGAGGCGGGCATGCCGGCCGTGGTGACGGTGGCCGCGGGCCGCGTGCACGCGGGTGCGGCGGCGCTGCGCCTTGCCGAGAGCCACGCCGAGACGACCTTCTGGGGCGGGCGGCGCCTGCTGCTTTCCGCGGGGCTGCAAGTTGGCGGGCGGCGCGTCGCGGCCGAGCAGCTCGTCGGCGCGATCGTCACCTTCGTGCTCGGCCACGCCGCGAGGAGCCTGGGAGCGGCGCCGACCGCCGCCGTGTTCGCCGTGCCCTGCTGGTTTGGCCCAGCCGAGCGCGACGGCCTGGTGCGCGCCGCCGGGCGTGCCGGGCTCACGGTGCTCGGAACGGTGTGCGACCCCGCCACCGTGGCCCTGCGGCTGGCCGTGGGCCAGGCGACCGAGGGCATGGCGCGGCGTGTCGCCGTCGTGGACGCCGGCGCGGGTGGCACGAGCGCCGCGCTCTTCGCCATCTCGCACCGTGCGGTTGATGTCCTGGGCGAGGCCGGAGACGCCTGCGCGGGCGGGGACGATGTGGACACCGCGCTCGGCGCGCTGGCGCTGGAGCAGCTTGCCGGACAGGTCGCGCTGGTGCCCTCCGACCCCGTGACCCTGCGCCGGCTGCGCGAGCTGTGCGAGCAGGCGAAGCGCGAGCAGTGCGAGGGCGAGGGGGACAGCACCACGGTTCCCGTGGACTTCGTCCCGTCGCTCGATCCCGCGGCCGGAGCGCCCTGCTTGACCTTGGGCCGGGGCGACGTCGAGAGCGCGGCAAGCGGGGTGCTCGACCGGATCGACGCCTGCTGCCGCGAGGCCCTGGGCCGCGCATGCCTGCCCGCGAGCGGCATCGACGCCTTGTTCCTGACCGGCGGGATGGTGCGGGTGCCGGCCGTGCGCGCCCGGATCGAGCAGCTCTTCGGCCGGAGGGCGGCGCGCTGGCGCGAGCCCGAAGGGGCGTGCGCAGCGGGGGCCGCCCTGCTCGCCGGGGCGCTGGCGGGCGAGCTGCCGCTGATCGAGCTGCGCGGGCCGCCGGCCGAACAGGCTCCGGCCGCGCCGGCCGCGGCGCCTGACGTGCCGGACACGCCTGCCTCCGTTACGCTGCCGCCCGCGTCGAGCGCGCTGCCGCCGAGCTCCATGGTGGCCAGCGCGGACGCGCCCGACACCTCGGCGCCGCTGCCCTCTTCCTCCGCTCTCGACCTCGTCCATGAGCTGCGCTCCGGGAGCATCCGCAATCCCACCGACGTCCTCGGCATCGCGCGGATGCCTCTGTCCGGGTCGCTCGGGCCGGCGGAGCTCGATCCCGCGGCCCTGCCCGTGCTGCTCGTGCGCGTGCTGCGCCGCCGCAGCGTGACCGGCACGCTCAGCGTGTGGCAAGGCGCGGCGCAGGAGGACCAGAAGATCGAGGTGAGGGTGGTCCAGGGCGCGGCCTACCTGGGCAAGGGCGAGCGCGCGGCCCTGGCCAGGGCCTGCGCCTGGCCGGAGGGCAGGTACACCTTCGACGGCGCCGCGCCGCTCGTGCGCAATCGGCCCAAAGGGAGTCTCGTGCGCATGGCCGTCGAGGGGATCCGGGCCATGTGCCGGGCCTTCACGCCCGACGAGCTCGAGAAGGCGCTTACCGACAAGCTCGATCTGGCGCCTGTCGTCCGGCAGGACCGCACCAAGAAGGTGGCTCAGCTCGGCCTCGACGCCCGCGAGCACCGGCTGGTCGAGTTCAACCTCGGCGGCCACGAGAGCGCCGCGCACATCGCCGCCCATGGCGGCGCGGGCAAGCAGACCGCCTACCAGCTTCTCATCGTGCTCGTCCTGTTCGACTGCATCCAGTGGCAGCCGGTGGTGGCGCGGCGGGCCAAGACGCTCCCCGAGGAGCTCGAGGAGATGGCTGTGAAGCTCGAGCGCGCCAACTACTTCGACGTGCTCGCCGTGCACTGGAGCGTGCGGCCGCGGGAGATCGACGCCCAGTATGAGAAGCTCAAACGCGAGCTCGCCCCGGGCGGCAAGTGGGACGGGGCGGCCCCGGAGGCGTGCCGGAGGATGCGCGCGCGGATCGAGGTCGCGTACGCCGTGTTGCGCGACTCGCGCCGCCGCGTCGACTATCGCAACGAGGTCTACCCGGACATGGACTTCGAGGCGCTCGACGACCTGTTGGCCAAGCGCGCCTCCGCCCTGGAGATGAAGCACCACTACGACGAGGCGCGCGACGCCCAGGAGGTGCGGGGGGAGCTGCCGGTCTCGCAGCGATCCTCGGCGGCTCCGGCCCCGGCGAGCGGCCGGCCGGCAGGGCCGAGCGCCGGACCACCGACGTCGCGCTCTCCCGGCTCCTCCCGCCCGGGCGGCGGGGGCCAGAAGCCCTAGAACGTCACCTGCGCCCCGAGCCTCATCATGCCCCCCGACGGGCTGAAGCTCGGCAGGGCGACGCTGCCGTACTGGCGCGGATCGT
Source organism: Deltaproteobacteria bacterium (assembly GCA_016209145.1). Classification (GTDB taxonomy): domain Bacteria; phylum Myxococcota_A; class Polyangia; order Polyangiales; family Polyangiaceae; genus JACQWT01. The sequence goes on from JACQWT010000477.1 coordinate 2,875, forward strand.
CCTCGTCCTCCTCGGGCGCGAACGTCATGTCGAGCTCGCCCGCGAACGAGTAGCCGCCCTCGGCGAAGAGCCAGAAGCCGGCGGCCGGCTCCGCGCTGTCGCCGATCTTGGCGACGCGCGCGGCCAGGCCGCCGCTCGTGTCCAGGGCCCAGCTCCAGTCGTCGGCCACGAGAAAGCGATCCATGCCCCCGTCATCCAGGCTGGCGCCGGCGTATTGCGCCGCCGGGGCGGCCTGCACGAAGGCGGCAAACCAGTTGCCCAGGGCGAAGCGCGCCTGCGCGCCCACCGCGACGCGGTGGAGCACAAGGAAGCTCTTCTGCCCGCGCGCCTTGTCGGTGCGCTGGCCCACGTCGTACTCGGCGGTCAGGCCGACCGAAACCGGCCCGAGCACGAGCGGCAGGTAGCTTGCCCCGAGCGCGAAAGAGACGAACAGGTCGTCGGAGGAGTACGGATCGTAGCCCTCGTCCCGGATGAAGAGCACGCGCGTGCCGAGCTGTCCGCCCA
>JACQWT010000148.1 GCA_016209145.1 Deltaproteobacteria bacterium
ACATCGATGGGAATGGCCTGCCCGATCCGGCCGCTCGCCGCGAACCACTGCCAGCCCTGCCAGCTCAGCACGAGCGCTTGGGGCGCCCCCGCGATGGCCACGAAGGCCGCCACCGCCGCCAGGAAGGAGCCGCCTACGGCCACGAGCGCCATCAGGGTCACGGCCGACTTGCCCAGGCGCTTGCCGAAAAGGCCATTTAGCAGAGCGCCGAGCAGCGGCAGCGCCACGATGAGCGCCAGCGGCGTGAAGTCCGAGGCCGGGAATTGATCTGTCAGAAGCCTCATGTTCTCGGGCCGATCTAGTTCTTGAGGAGGGTCGCCTCGTCCGAGCGCACGCTGCGGCGCAGCCGGAAGAAGGCGACGACGATGGCCAGGCCCACGCCCGCCTCCGCCGCCGCGACCGCGATGATGAAGAAGGCGAAGATCTGCCCCGCGTGGTCGCCGGGCAGCAAGCGGTTGTACGCCACCAGGGTCAAGCCCACGGCGTTGAGCATCAGCTCGATGCTCATCAGCAGCACGAGCAAGTTGCGGCGAAGCAGAAAGCCGGTCGCGCCGACCAGGAACAGCGCCGCCGCCAGCACGAGGAAGTAGAGGATGGGCACGGCGCTCATCGCGGCACCTCGTTCTTGCCCTCGGCGGGGTGGGGCGGGCTCGCCGCCTCGGCCGCATCTCTGGTCGGATCGGGGTGCTTGCCCCGGGCCACGGCCAGCGCGCCGACCACGGCCACGAGGAGCAGGGCGCCGGTCAGCTCGAACGGCACCAGCTTGGCCGTGAAGATCTCCAGCCCCACCCGCTCGATCGTGCCGAAGCCGGGCGGGACGCGGGGCATGGCTTGGAGCTGCCGCGCGCCGAGCCGGAAGAGCAGCACGAGCGCGCCCGCGCTCGCCAAGAGGAGCGCTCCCGCCCCCACGTAGCGCGGCAGGGCCGAGCGCGCGTCCGTGGGACTCGTGGCCGCCGGGCCGAGCAGCATCACCACGAAGATGAAGAGCACGACCACGGCGCCCGCGTAGACGATGAGCTGGATGGCTGCGAGCAACTCGGCGGCCAGCATCAGGTAGCAGCCGGCGACCCCGACGATGGTGACGAGCAGGCCCAGGGCGCTGCGCACGGGCCGGCGCGCGCCCACCGTGATCACGCCGCCGCCCAACACCAGCGCGGCGCACAGCGCGAAGAAGGCGATCTCGAGCGACTTGGTCATGGTCCTCTTGGTTAGAGCGCGAGCCGGCCGGAAGACGACTGGCCGCGGGTGCGCACGTACTCCTCGAACCGGGGCCGGAACTTCTCCAGGAAGCCCAGCGCGGGCATGGCCGAGCCCTCACCGAAGGCGCAGATGGTGTTGCCCATGATGTTGCCGGCAATCTCGTGCAATAGGTTGAGGTCGTCCATGTCGGCCTGGCCCGCGATCATGCGGTCCAGGATGCGCAGCATCCAGGCGTTGCCCTCGCGGCAGGGCGTGCACTGCCCGCAGGACTCGTGCGCATAGAAGCGCACGAGGTTGTGCATCGCCAGCACCGGGCAGGCGCGATCGCTGAGCACGATCGCGCAAGCGGTGCCGACCATGGTGCCCAGGGCCCGGAACGTGTCCACGCCCATCGGCACGTCGAGCACGCTCTGGCCGTGCCAGGCGTGCAGCGCAGAGCCCCCGTCGGGCGCCTGGACGACCTCGTCGGGACGCAGAATCGGCGTGGACGAGCCCCCGGGGATGACGCCGAGCAACTCGCCGCCAGTGACGCCGCCGCCCAGCTCGTAGACGAGCTCGCGCAGCGTCAGGCCCACGGCGCACTCGTAGATGCCGGGCCGCTTGACGTGGCCGCTTACGCCGAAGAGCCGGACGCCGCCATCGCGCATCTCGTGCAGGGCCGAGAGGCGCGAGAACTCGCCGCCCCCGAGCTTGATGATCGTCGGCACCGTGGCGATGCTCTCCAGGTTGTTCACGGTGGTGGGCATGCCGAAGGCGCCCACCTGCGCGGGGAACGGCGGCCGCAGGCGCGTCTCGCCGCGCTTGCCCTCGAGCGACTCCAGCAGGGCCGATTCCTCCCCGCAGATGTAGGCGCCTGCGCCGGTGTGCACGTGCACCTCGATGGGGTAGCTCTTGCCGCACGGCCGCGGCCCGAGGAAGCCCTGGTCACGGGCCTCGGCAATGGCCGCCGCGAGCCGCTCCTTGGCAAGCGCGGAGGCAGCCGGCGAACGAGGTAGTGGGGCTTGTCCGGCTTGACCTCGGCCGGCATGAAGCTCCACTTCACCCCCATGGGAAAGCCCGCGCCGCCACGGCCGCGCAGGTTGGCGGCCTTGACCTCGGCCACGATCTCGGAGCGCGTCATCCCGAGGGCCCGCTTGGCCTGCTCGTAGCCACCGCGCGCGAGGTAGCTCGCCAGCGTGTGGCTCTGCGGATCGCCGTAGGCCTCAGTCAGGTAGGTAGTGCGCTTGAGCATGGAAGCCTGCTTGCCGCGTCGGACGACGAGCCAGCGGCGTGGCTGCTAGGGCTCGCCGCCGAGCCCGCCGGGGTGAACGTCCGGGCCGCCGCCCTTGCCTTGCAGAAGCTGGTCGAGAACCGCATCGACGCTCTCGATCGAGAGGTTCTCGTGGTAGTCGTGGCCCACCTGCATGGCGGGGGCCGTGCCGCAGGACGCCAGGCACTCGCAGGAGCGAAGCGTGATCGCGCCATCGGGCGTGGTCTCGCCGCAGCGGATGCCGAGGCGCTTCTCGCAGTGCTTCAGGATTTGCTCCGAGCCGCCGAGCGCGCAGCTCAGGGTGCGGCATACCCAGATCTGGTGGCGGCCCGTAGGCGTAGTGTGGAAGAGCGAGTAGAAGGTGGCCACGCCGAGCACGTGCGCCGTGGGCAGATCGAGGCGCCGGGCGACGTACTCGATCACCTCCGGCGACACCCAGCCGTGCTGCTCCTGGCACAGGTGCAGTGCGGGAATGCATGCCGCCTGCGCGGTCGGGTAGCGCGCGAGGACCTGCTCCAGGCTCTTTTCTCGCTCCGGAACGAGGGTGAAGGACATCTGAAAGATCCGAGTTGACGGTGCGCCCGCGCCGGTGCGCACGCACCGCGGGCCGGCTGCAGGGAGCCACGCTGGATGCTTGCGAGGCGCCGGGAAGGTAGTGATCGTCCGCCACCGCTGTCAAGCGCGGCCACCCCTGCCTCCCTTGCGGGCGGCGTGCCCCGGGCGTGGCGGCAGGGGGCGGAACAAAACGTACGTCGAGCGGGGCTTTCTCTTGAGTACGACCGCCTGCTGCGACTAGGCTCCGCCTCGGACGGGTGCCCAGCATCCGAGGAATGGATCTTGTGAGCTCGCAGCGCTGAGGAGTGCGTCGTGTTCTGTCCGAACTGTGGAACGCAGAATCCCGATACGGCGGCGACCTGCGGGAAGTGCGGGTTCAACCTACAGGGCGCTGCGGCGCCGAAGTTCAAGGGTACTATGTTGATGGGACAACAGCAGGGCGGCGTCGGGGCTAGGCCCGGCGTTGGAGCGGCGGCACCACCGGCCGTGGTTCAGATGGCCGTCGATGACGGGCTGGGCGCGACCGTAGCGATCGAGGAGAGGGGCCCGGCAGCGCCCGCGGCCGGCGGGCCTCCGGTGCAGGTCAACGTGGCCGGCGGTGGATTCGGCGGCCCGCCTCCGGGCGGCATGCCTCCGGGCGGCTACGGCGGTCCTCCTCCTGGCGGCATGCCTCCGGGCGGCTACGGCGGTCCGCCTCAGGGCGGGGCGCCTCCCGGTGGGTATGGCGGTCCGCCTCAGGGCGGGGCGCCTCCCGGTGGGTATGGCGGTCCGCCTCAAGGCGGGGCGCCTCCCGGTGGGTATGGCGGTCCGCCTCAAGGCGGGGCGCCTCCCGGTGCGTTCGGCGGTCCGCCTCCGGGCGCTGGTCCCGGGCAGGCTGCGGCGGCCGGTTTCGGCGCTGCCTTTGGCGCCGCCGGCGGCGCGATGCAGCAGGCGATGGGCGGCCCGATGATGGGGCCGCCGCCCGGCGGTCCGGTGGGCGGCCCGGCCGGCCCGCCTCCCAGGCCACGCAGTCCGATGAAGGTGCTCCTGGTGCCCGTCGCCATCATCATGGCCGGCGTCATCGGCTCGGTCCTTTTCAGTGTCATCGCCGCGGTGGCCGACGTCCCGGCCATCGCGCTGATCGGGAGCCTGTGCTACCTCGGATCCCTCGTGGGCGTTGTTCTGGCGCTCATCTGGATTTGGGGGATGCTCTCGGATCTCAAGCGCTTCACCGGCGACCAGACGTTCGCGCCCTGGTGGTTGATCGTCCCGTGCCTGCAGTACTACTTCATGTGGCTCGTGGTGCCCAAGCAGGTCGGGATGGCGAAGCAGATAGCCCGCTGCGGCAACCCGCTGCCCCGGAGCATCGTCGTCTACTTCCTCTTGTTCCCCTACGCGCTTGCTGCCGACATCGCGGACATCGTGACCGCTACCGGCGGCGGTCCTCCTCCCGCGATGGGCGGAATACCCGGCATGCCCGGGATGGGCGGCCCGCCCGGCGCGCCTGGTCCTGCTCCTGGCGGCTATCCGCCTCCGGGCGGTGGTTTTGGCGCGCCTCCGGGAGCGCCGCCGGGGGCTCCTGGCGGCTACCCGCCTCAGGGCGGCGGTGGCTACGGCGCTCCGCCGCAGGGCGGCGGCTTCGGTGGACCGCCCCCGGGCTACGGCCGCTAGGTGACCGGACGGGGCCCGCGCCTGGCGCGGGCCTGGCAGCGGTGGGCCCGCGTTGACACCCGGCAGGGTCGGGCCGTGCGTCTGGCCCTGCTGGTGGCACCCTTCGTGCTTGTCACGGGGGCCGGGATCCCGATCTGTCCGTCGGCTCTCCTGCTGCGCTTGCCCTGTCCCGGCTGCGGGCTGACGCGCGCCGCCTGGGCACTGCTCGCCGGCGACGTTGCCACGGCGCAGAGGCTCAACCCGCTCGCCGTGGTGGCCTGCCCGCTCGTGGCCCTGGTGCTCGGCGTCGCCGCCGTCCGCTACGTGGGCTGGCGGCGGACCGATCTGAGCGCCTGGCTCACGGTGCCGCTTGCCGTGGTCTTCGTGGCGCTGGTGGCGGTGTGGGCGGCGCGCCTGGCCGGTGCGTTCGGCGGCCCGCTGCCGGTTTGAGGCGAGCGGCGCGGGGTGCCTACCAGAACCGGGGAGCGCCGCCGGATGAACCGCCAAGGCGCCAAGGTTGCCAAGGAAAACAATCGGTTTCTTGGCGTGCTTGGCGCCTTGGCGGTTCGCTTTTCCGCCCGCACCCCCGGTTCGGATAGGCACCCAGCGGCGCGCACGGCGTTGCTTCCGGTGCGGCCCGGCGCTACTCTGGAGGCGTGGAGCCCACGGATCTCACGGTTCACATCCTCAGGGAGATCCGCGACGAGCTGCGCGGGCTGCGAGTAGAGCAGGGGTCGTTTCGGGAAGCCCTGGGATCGTTGCGCAGCGACGTGGGGGGCTTGCGCAGCGACGTGGGGGACTTGCGCGCCGAGCTGAGGGACTTCCGCGAGCAGACCAACGCCCGCTTCGAGATCATCGAGACGACGCTGCGCGACCTCGCGCAGCAGCTCGTGATCCTAGGGCGCGGCGTCAAGGTCGCGATCGAACACCGCGGCTCCGTCGAGGGCCGTCTCGACGAGCACGATCATGGCGCGCAGCCGCGTCAGAAGCTGCAGGGCCTCGATCGGCGTCATGCGGTCGATCTCGATGTGGCCAAGCACGTCGAGGGCCGCCTGCTCGCCGGGCGAGCGGGCCGGGGCCGGCGGCTCGGGCCGGGGGCGAAAGAGGTCGAGCTGCGTGTCGGCCGTGCCTGCCCGGCGCCGGGGCCCGGCCGGCGCCGCGGCCGGGGGCGCCTGCGCTCCCTCGAGCGAGGAGAGGATCGCCGCGGCGCGTGCCAGGACGCCCTCCGGGAGCCCGGCCAGGCGCGCCACGGCCACCCCGTAGCTGCGGCTGACCGAGCCCGGAGTGAGCCGGTGCAGAAAAACGAGTCTCCCCTCATGCTCGCGGGCGGAGACCGAGTAGTTGGCGATGCCCGGGAAGCGGTTGGCGAGCTCGGTGAGCTCGTGGTAGTGCGTCGCGAACATCGCCCGGCAGCCGACGGTCTCGAAGACGTGCTCGGCAACGGCCCAGGCGATGGCCAGCCCGTCGAAGGTGCTCGTGCCGCGGCCGATCTCGTCGACGACGACGAGGGAGCGCCGCGTGGCGGAGCGAAGGATGGCGGCGGCCTCGCGCATTTCCACCATGAAGGTGCTCTCGCCGCGCGCCAGGTTGTCGCTCGCGCCCACGCGCGAGAGCACGCGATCGACCACGCCCATCCGGGCGGAGCGCGCCGGCACGTAGGAGCCCATCTGCGCCAGGATGGTGCACAGGGCCACCTGGCGCATCAGTGTCGATTTGCCCGCCATGTTGGGCCCGGTGATGAGCAACAGCCGCTCGCCCTCGAGATCGAGGGTCGTGTCGTTGGGCACGAACGCGCCGGAAGCGACGTAGCGCTCGACCACGGGATGGCGGGCATCGACGAGCTCCAGGCGCGGGCCGTCGTCGACCGCCGGCTTGGCATCGTCGCACCGGTGCGCCACGTCGGCCCGCGCCGCCGCCACGTCCCACTGCGCCAGGGTGCGCGCGAGCTGGCGTAGGGCCTCGGAGCGTCGCGCCACGAGCGTGCACAGCTCGGCGAAGAGCTGCGCTTCGCGCTGCGCATGGCGCTCCTCGGCGTGCATGAGCCGGTCGGCCAGCTCGTCGAGCTCGCGGTTGGTGTAGCGCTCGACGGTCGAGAGCGTCTGCTTGCGGCGCCACTCGGCCGGCACCTTGCCCAAGTGCGCCTTGGTGACCTCGACGAACCAGCCGAACGGGCCCGTGTACTTGACCTTGAGGGAAGGGATGCCGGAGCTCGTGCGCAGCGCCGTCTCCAGGGCCACGATGAGCTCGGTGCCGCCCTGGCGGATGCGCTTGTACTCGTCGAGCTGGGCGTCGTAGCCTTGACGCAGCATCCCGCCGTCGCGGGCGTGCGCGGGCAGGGCGTCGGCCAGTGCACGTTGCAGAAGCTCGCGCGCGTCGGGAAGGCAATCGGCGTAGATCTCTGGTCCGCCGGGGCCGCCCTCCGGCCCAGGCCCCGGCGCGGCTGCCGTGGGGATGGAGGCAACCGCCCCCAGTGCGTCCGGGGCGGCCTGAAGGCTGTCGCGGATGGCGCCGAGATCGCGCGGGCTCGACTCGCCCAGGGCCGCCCGCGTCGCCAGCCGCTCCAGGTCGCCCACCCGGCGCAGGGCCCGGCGCAGCTCCTCGCGCGCCCGCGGATGCGCCACGAACATCTCGACCTCGTCGAGCCGGCGGCGGATGGCCGCCACCTCGCACAGCGGTGCGAGCAGCCGCCGCCGCAGCAGGCGGGCCCCGCCCGCCGTCAGCGTCACGTCGATGACCTCGAGCAGCGAGCCGCGCCGCGTGCCGTCGGCGCCGCGTACGAGCTCGAGGTGGCTCTGCGCCGTCTCGTCCAGACGCAGGCAGTCTGCGGCGTCGTGGCGGGCGATGCGGCGCACGGGGATCGCGGCGTCGGGCAGCGCGCGCCGGGCGAAGCGCAGGGCACGCGCGGCGGCGCGCACCGCCAGCGGTCCGTGGTCGCGCGCGGCGTCGGCGTACAGGCCCGGGGGCAGGCCGTCCGACAGGCAGCGCTCGACCTCGCCCTCGCCGAGCGGCTCGTCGGGTCGGAACGTGGCGCGCGGGCAAGCCGTCTGCAGGGCGGGGCGCAGGCCGGCGAGCGGCTCGGCGAGCAGCACCTCGGCGGGATCGGTGCGGCACAGCTCGGCGACGAGCAGCGCGCGGCCGTCCACTTCGGTCGCCGCCAGCTCTCCGGTCGACACCTCGAGCCGGGCGAGGCCGCAGCACGCGGCCTCCGCGCCGCCCTCGATGGCCACGAGGTAGTTGTTCTGGCGCGCGTCGAGCTGGCTCGTGTCGGTCATCAGCCCGGGCGTGACCACGCGCACGACCTTGCGCGGCACGATGCCCTTGCACTTCGACGGGTCGGCGAGCTGCTCGCAGATGGCGACCTTGTGGCCGCGCGCGATGAGCTTGGCGACGTAGTTGTGCGCCGCGTGCACCGGCACGCCCGCCATGGGCACCTCGTCGGGCGCCCCCTTGTTGCGGCTGGTAAGCGTGAGCTGCAGCTCGCGCGCGGCGAGCACGGCGTCCTCGCCGAACATCTCGTAGAAGTCGCCGAGCCGGAAGAAGAGGATGGCGTCCGGGTAGGCGTCCTTGGCCTCCTGGTGCTGGCGCATGACCGGTGTCAGCTTGCTCGGGCTCTTGGCGCCGGGCTCGTCCACGGCCCGAGCCATAGCCCGGAGGGCGGGGCGAGTCGATTGGCGCGCTCCCGGGCCCGCGCGCGCAAGGACGTGGCGGTGCGGCCCGCGCCGGGCTAAGATCCTCCACGGGATGTCTTTTGAACCGGGCACGTGCGTCGGCCCGAACCTGCGCCTCGTCGAGCCGCTGGGCGAGGGCGCGATGGGGAGCGTGTGGATTGCGGACCACCTCACGCTCAAGACGCGGGTGGCGGTCAAGTTCATCTCGCGGGCCCTGGGCATCGACGACCAGGAAGCGCGCGAGCGCTTCATCCACGAGGCGTCCACGTCGGCCCAGATCAAGAGCCCCCACGTCGTCCAGGTCTTCGACCAGGGCTTCATGGATGACGGCACGCCCTACATCGTGATGGAGCTGCTCGAAGGCGAGGGCCTGGGCGAGCGGCTGGAGCGCACGCGCTGGCTGAGCTTGAGGCAGGCCGGGCAGATCGTCACGCACGTGGCCCGGGCCCTGGCGGCGGCGCACAAGCTCGGCATCGTGCACCGCGACATCAAGCCGGACAACGTCTTCCTGACCAGCACGGACGAGGGGCTGTTCGCCAAGGTCTTCGACTTCGGCATCGCCAAGCAGACCAAGCTGCCCACCGTGCGCGGGCTCACCAACCCCGGCGTGCTCGTGGGCACGCCCGAGTTCATGAGCCCCGAGCAGGTGGCGAGCACCGAGGACGTGGACTACCGGGCCGATCTCTGGGCGCTCGCGGTGCTCGCGTACTGCATGGTGGCCGGGGAGCTGCCCTTCAAGGGCAACACCCTGGGCCTGCTGTGCGTCGCGCTGTTGAAGGGCGAGTTCCGCCGTCCCAGCCTCGTGCGCGACGGCCTTCCGCCGGAGATGGACGCGTGGTTCGAGCGGGCGCTGGCCCGGGAGCCGGACAAGCGCTTCTCGTCGGCAAAGGACATGGCGCTCGGCTTCGTGCAGACCATCCCGGGCGGCATGAGCTCGCTCGAGGCGGAGCTCATCGACAGCCAGCGCGGCGCCGAGGTGCCGCCGCCGACGCACTCTCCCACCGCGCTCGGGCTTGCGCCCGAGAGGCGGGGCTACGTGTCCGTCTCCGAGCCGGCCGACGACGAGGACAGCATTCCGCTGCGCCGCACGCCGCGGCTTGCCATTGCCGCTCTCGTTGCCTTGGCCGTGGGGGCGGCAGCTCTCGTCGTGGTGCTGGGGCGCGAGGAGCACGCGCGCCCGACCGGACGCGCGCCCGCGGCCGCGGCCAGCTCGGCGCGGGTGCCCGCTTCGGCGAAGGCGGCAGCGGCGGGCGTGGGCACGGAGCCCGGCGCTTCGGCCCCGGCAGCGGTTTCCGCCGCCGCCTCGGCACGCGTGCCGGCGGCGGACGGCGGGGCCGTCGCGGCCAAGGCGAGCCCGGGCTGGAGCTTGGGCCCGTCGGCGGGGGCCGAAACTGGGCCGGGGTCGCCGTCGAACCTGTCCCTACCCCCAGAGGCGTTGGCCGACCTGCCCTCGGTGGTGGTAGATAGGCGGGGCACGCCTCCCGAGGCCGGGCCGGCGCCGTCCGGCGCGACCGCGGCCTCTTCCCGTCCCGTTCCGCCACCGTCCGCTTCGGCCCCCCATGCGCCGCCTGCCCCCGCGTCCACAGAGGATCTCGGCTTCTGACGCCGGCGTCCGCCGCGCGGGGCGGTGGGCTGCCGGGATCTGCGCCGCGGCCCTGGCGCTGGCGCTCGCCGCCGCGCTCGGCTTGGCGCCGCCTGCGCCGGCACGAGCGCAGTCGGCCCGCGAGCCCACTGCGGCCGATCGCGACGCGGCCCGAAGGCTCGTCGAGCTGGGCAATCAGAAGATTGCCCTGAAGGACTACGAAGGCGCGCTCAAGGACTACGCGGGTGCCGATGCGATCATGGGCGTGCCCACGACCGGCATGAAGGTGGTCGACGCGCTCGTGGCGCTCGCCCGCCTGGTCGAGGCCCACGAGGTGCTGCTCCGCGTGGCGCGCCATCCCAAGACGCCGGAGGAGCCCGCCCCCTTCACGGCGGCGCGCGACCGGGCGGCGCAGTTGGTCGCCGAGCTCGAGGAGCGCATCCCCACGGTGAGCCTGGCGTTCGTAACGGCCGCGGGCCCGCTGCCGCCGGATACGGCGCTCGCCGTGGAGATCGACGGGCAGCCCGTGCCGCGCGCGGCGCTGGCGCTGTCGCGCAAGGTCAATCCCGGCAAGCACGCCATCGCCGCCTCCGCGCCGGGCTACCGGCCCGCGATGCAGAGCTTCGAGGTCGCGGAGCGGGACCGGCGTAGCCTGGAGGTCGTGCTCGACCCGCTGCAGGCCGTGCTCGTGCCGGCCGACGCGGGTGTCGAGGCGGCACCCGGCGGGGAGCCGTCCGACGCGGGCGTGCCCGACGCCGATGCCGACGCGGGCGAGCTCGACGCGGGCGACACTACGCCCGTCGTGCCGCCCGCGCCGGACGCGGGCGAATGGGAGGAAGCCGCCGTGCCGCCCGCGCCGCCGCCCGTGGCTCCCCGGCCGGCGGTCGCGCCGGCATCCGCAGGGCACGAGCTGCTGACCTCGACGCGAGAGGAGCGCTGGGCCTCCGCCGCTCCGTTCGTGCACGTCGGCCTGGGCACGGCGCTCGTCGGGGTCGTCACCGGTGCCGTCACGGGCGGCCTGTCGCTGTGGTACGCCAACCAAGCGAGGGATCTGTGCCCGACCGAGACGACCTGCTCCGCGGCGGCACAGCCCCACATCGACAAGGGAACGGCCCTGGCGCATGCTTCTACGGCGGGCTTCGCCGTTGGCGGCCTGGGCCTGGCGATCGGGCTCGGGGCTTTATTCTACTACGCCGCGGGCGACGCGCCCGAGCCCCCGGTGCCGAAGGCGGCGCGCGTGCGGGCCGTGCTCGGGCCGGGCGGCGTAGGGGTGGCGGCGCAGTTCTGAGCCACTACAATGAGATCCATGGCGGGCGTGCGCAGCGCAGTGCTTCTGGCAGCCGTCCTTCTCGGGGTCGGCTGTCATCTGATTGGCGGAATCACGGATCTGAAGGTGGGCGAGCAGCCCGGCACCTCGGCCACCGGTGGCGCCTCGGCCGGCGGGGGCGGAGCGACCGGCGCCGGTGCGGGCGGCGGGGCGGGCGGTAGCGGCGCGGCTGGCGGCGGAGGTGGCGGCGCCGTCGGCGGCGGGGGCGGCGGGGGCGGCGCCGAGTGCAGCGCGCCGGAAGAGTGCCCTGGAGAGGACACCACCTGCCGCTACCGGATCTGCCAGGGCGGCACGTGCGGCTTCGAGGATGCGGTCGCGGGCACGCCGTGCAGCGAGGGCGGCGGCGTCAAGTGCGACGGCCAAGGCGCGTGCGTGCAGTGCGTCGGCCCGAAGGACTGCACGGCGGACGAGTTCTGCGGCGCGGGCAAGTGCGAGGCCAAGAAGGCCGAGGGGCAGAGCTGCGTCGCGCCCCAGGAGTGCCTGAGCAGCTTCTGCGCCCAGGGGACGTGCTGCAACGCCGGCTGCGGCGGGCCGTGCGAGTCGTGCGCTCTGAATGGCAGCGAGGGCAAGTGCCTGATCTTGCCGCTCGGCGAGGCTGGCAGCCCGAGCTGCAGTCCGTACGTCTGTGATGGCAAGAGCGAGAACTGCCCGAGCGGTTGCGGAGACGTGACGCTGTGCGTGCCCGGGTTCGAATGCACCGGCGGCAAGTGCGTCGGCAAGAAGCCGAACGGCGAGGGCTGCGCCGGCCCGGACGAGTGCCAGAGCGGCTTCTGCGCCGACGCGGTCTGCTGCGACAAGGCGTGCGACAAGAGCTGCGAGGCGTGCGCCGCGGCCAAGAGCGGCGGAAGCGACGGCGCTTGCGGCTTCGTCCCGCAGGGCAAGGATCCGGACGGCGAGTGCCCGCAGCAGCAGATCTGCGACGGCAAGGGCGGCTGTGCCGACCCGTGCCCTGCTTCGGCATCGCCTCCCGGCGACCCCAACTGCCCCAAGGTGTGCACCGGCAAGTGCAAGAACAACAACAGCATCTGCGTCATCGACTGCACGAGCCCGGCCTGCACGGGCAAGCCCGTCAACTGCCCCGCGAACTTCGCCTGCGAGATCCTCTGCGAGGGTGCGAAGTCATGTCAGGCGAGCAGCATCACTTGCCCGGACACCTACCCGTGCCAGGTGAGCTGCGGCGTGCAGGGGGAGGCACAGAGCTGCCAGAGCGCCATGATAAGCTGCGGGCAGAACGCCCCCTGCAAGCTCGCGTGCGGCGGCGGGAGCCAGGTGTGCAAGGACGCGAAGCTCGTGTGCAGCGAGCAGGCTTGCATGGCTACCTGCCAGAGCCCCGGCGACCAGCCCACCGTGGTGTGCGCCAAGTCGTGCGGCTGCCAGGGGTGCTGATCTACTAATTCGGGCTTTCGGCGCGCCGCGCGCAAATTCTGGGCCGGCTGCCGCGGCAACTGCTGGAGGGTGGCCGACTTCGCGCGGCGCGAAGATTCTTCTCCGCCCGCTCCCGCTCCCGCTCCCGAAGTGCGGAAGTCGGGAGCGGGAGCGGGAGCGGGTCGGACGGAGTTGGGTTGCGGGCGAAGCCCGCGCTATGTCCGGCTGCGGTCAGTTGTACTGCCGGCTCACCCCCAACGTGCTCAGGTTGAGGAAGGTGATGCCGTCGAGCGAGCCGTCGCTCACCACCAGCTCTCCGGTGGGCGCCAGGTACTGGGCCGCCTGCGGCTGGACGTTGGGGTCGCGCACCACCGTGCTCAACACGAGCGGCCGGAAGGCGCCCTGGGTCGCGAAGCGGAACTGCGCGGCTCGGGCGCTAGTCTGGCAATCGCCGGCGCCGCGGCAGCCTTGCTCGATGCGAAAGCGGAAGTAGGCGCCGAGGAACGCGTCCGGATCACCGTCGGTAACGAGCTCGCCCTGGGGGACCTCGAGCACGCGGCCGCTCCGGCGCACCAGCGCCGGGTCGCAGTTGTCCCGGCAGGCGCCGCTCTGGGGATCGGCGATGACGTGGTGCAGGAAGCCCACGGCGTCGCCCACCACCACCCACTGCGTCCCGGCCCGCACCGCGAACTCGACCACGCCCGGGAAGCAGCACTTGAGCTGCGGGGCGCCGGCGCCGCTCGCGCCGGCGCGCGGCACGAGGCTCAGCCGGTCCTCGTACGCCTCGACCACGCGCAGATCGCGCGCCTGGGTGGGGACCTCGGTCGAGCCGAGCTCGTTCTTGCAGGCGGCATGCGTGCAATAGCTCTGCTGCGACCAGTAGGCGTTGCTCGGCGCGGGCAAGGACGAGAAGATCTGCACGTAGTCCGCCCGGACCCGGGCGAGCGCCGCGGCCGGGGCAGGGGCCAGCCCGCGCGCGAGCAGAGCCGCGCGCACGGCCTGCTCGCTGTGCACGCCCCGGTCGCAGAAGCGGCTGCCGATGTCGCGCAGCACGAAGCCACCGGCGCCCTCGGTGTCGAGCGCGGCGAAGTGGCCGGCGAAGCCCGGCAACGCGCCCTCGTAGGTGACGGTCCAGTTCTGGTTCACGAGGTGCGCTCGCGGATCCTCGAGGTTCATCGCCAACGCATGGGCGGTCGGGTCGGGCTTGCCGCCGGCACCGAGGAGCTGGCCGCTCGGCGGATCGAGATCGCGCAGGCCCGTGCCCACGGCGAGCGTGAAGTGGGGCGGCGCCTTCGCGGGCACCGTGGCCCGCATGCGCGGCACGGCGCGGCCCTCCGCCGTGTCGTCGCCCGGCGTGAGCACCATGCCCTCCGGGTCGAACAGCACCGGCAGCGTCTGCACGCCCGGTTGGTTGTTGGCCACGCCCTCGGCCTGGATGAGGTAGCCGGCCGCCCGCGTCTGCTGCGGTGTGACGGCGTGGCAGGTGTACTCGCCCGAGGTGGCGAGGCCGCTCTGCTCGTCGTCCGGCGCGCAGCCGTAGAGCGGATCGCGCTCCCGCGGGCCCCGGCAAGGCGCGTCGTAGTCGTCCACGTCGATCACGGCGACGGCGCCCGTGGAAAGCACGGCGAAGGCGAACACGCCGCGCAGGCGCGTGGGACCGGCGCCGCTGTCGTAGCCGGCCGAGGTCTGGTAGACCGTCCCCGGCCCCTCCGAGGTGGGGTCGGGATCGCAGCGCACCGGAATGCCCGCGCCGGTCGTGCTGTCGTGCTCGGGGCTTTCGTGCTGCACCACGACGATCTCGCGGGGCGTCGCGTTGTAGCGGATGCGATCGAGCGGTTGGAAGGGGTTGTTGGCGGGGTCGGAGCGCTGCAAGGGGACGCGGCTCGCGCTGTCCGCGCTCACGTCGAAGACCATGATGCTGCCGTCGACGATGTCGATGGCGTACAGGTACTGCTTCAGATCGAGCGTGAGGGGACTCAGAGCGACTCGGCTGGTGGTCACCGTGCGGCCGGGATCCTCGGCCGAAAGCGCGACGAGCGGGGGTTCTTCGAGCGGCTCGCACGGCGTCGGCAGGGAGACGACATGGACGACCGGCGCAGCCCGGTCGGCGACGTACAGCCGGCCGTCCCCCTGGGCCATGCCACCCGGGCGGGCGGCATAGCTGGCCGCGAAGGGGCCGTCCGGCAGGGTTTCGGGCACGGCGCAGGCCCCGTCGGAAACCGGTGGCTCGGGGGGCCGGAGCGCGGGCAAGTCCACCGCAAGGGGCACCCACCGCTCGAGCGCGCACGCGCCGAAGGAGCCCGGCGCGCGATCGAGCAACCCTTGCGCGTCGATGACCGCGAATCCTCCCTCGCTCGGCAGGGTGACGAGGAGCTTGTAGCGGCCGGGCTTGCCCGCGTTCTCGGCGTCCTGGGCGAGCGCGGTGCCGCAGTCAGCGCCGGGGCCGCAGGCGTCCTCGCTCGCCGCCTCGCCATAGGCGGCGTCGCAGCTCGGCCGCAGGCGGCCCTGGTCGTCGGCCGGATCGAGGACCAGCTCGATCTCGGCGGGCGACGCCGGCAGCGCGCAGCCGGGCCAGGAGGTCAGCCGCGCGGCGCTGCCCCGGATGAGATCCGAGGGCAAGGCGTAGATCCCCTCGTGTCCCGGCTCGGCCGAAGCAACAAAGCTCGCCACGCCTCCGGGAGTCGAGACGATGTCCGCGGGCAGCGCGCCCACCGGCAGCAGGTTGGCCCCCGGAACGGCCGGGTTCTGGTCGATGACGGCGCTCGAGCTCGTGGTCAGATCCACGACCGCCACCTCGCCGCGGATGGGCTGCGTGACCAGGGCGTAGAGGTGTGGAATGCTGTAGTCATCCGGCGTGAGCGTGCGCGACGCCGAGCAGTCGCCCAAGGGGAGGCCGATCTCGGCCAGGCTGTCCGCCGGCGCGCCGAGGCAGACGAAGGAAACGGGGCCGGAGCTCTGCAAGGCGCGTAGCGACAGGATGGTGGGCTCCTGGGTGCAGCCGAGGGCGGCCAGGGCGCCGGCCGAGGCCAGAAGTGCCAGGGCGCGGGCGGGCGGCACTAGCGCGACTCCTTGGGCGGCGTGGGCACGCCGACCGAGGCGAACATCTGGCCGAAGCTGGGCCGTCGCATGTCGAGATCGACCACTCCGATGTACGAGTCGGTGAAGTGACCGACATAGAGGTAGGCGTAGGCCGAGCCCTGCGCGTCGAGGCCCGCGTCCAGGGCGATGTCGTGCGGGCCCCGGCCGGTCTTGATCACCGCGTCGATGCGTGCCTCTTCCGGGTCGTAGGAGAAGATCGTGCGCGAGTCGAAGCACACGACGAAGACGTGCTCCTGGGGCTGGCCGTCGCGATCGATGACCGTGCCGACCTCCACGCGCGAGGGACCGAAGTCGAGCGGCACACTGTCATACGCGAACAGAGTCTCGTAGGCGCCGGTGAGGATCTCGGCCCCGGCGGGGTCCGGCCGCTCGGAGCTCACCCGCGTGTCGATCTGCCCCACGACGAGGCTCGCCGGCGTGCGGTTGGCCAGGAAGAGCTGCAGGGGAACCTCGCTGCACTCGCGCAGGCAGCCGAGGTCGTGGCAAGTGGCCTCGCAGGCCTGCCGCCGCCGCGCGACGATGGCAATGCCCCGCGAATCGTAGCCGGTCGCGTTGGTGTAGATGGGCGTGCCCGAGGCACGCACGATGAAGGGCCGCGCGGGGCTTGCGCCACTGTCCGCGTAGTACTGCAAGATGTCCACCTCGGCGGTGGCGCGGAAGGTAAGCGCGAAGCTCGGCTGGTACTGGAAGTAGCGCCCGGCGGCCTCGGCCTCGGCCCGAGCCGGCCCGAGCATGCCCGGCTCGGGGATGGCCACCAGCTCGGTGGGTCCATTCGGCAGGTTCGCCGCGAAGTAGGCGAGGCTCGGCACGCCGCGCCAGTCGTTGTAGACGAGGCTGGCGGCGGCCTGCGTCTGGTGGGCGGCGACGACGGCCACGCCGTCGGCGCTGGCGGCGATGCCGAGCGGATCGGCCGGAAGCTGCAAGCCGCGCAGCGTGCGCTCTCGATCCTGGCCGAGGCGGTGGGCACCGTCGCAGAAACCGTCCTGTCCGGCGCTGCAGTCGAGCTTGAGCTCGGGCACGAAGCCCGCGCCGGCCCCGCGGTCGTCCTGCACGTCGAAGTACGTGACGGACGGATCGCCCCGCACCGGCACGAACAGCCGGGCTCCCGCACCGCCCTGCTCGTGCACGAGCAGTAGCCCCGAGGCGAACGCGCCCACGAGCGCGTGGGCGCGCACCAGGGGCGCGACCTCGAACGCGCTGCACGGGCCCGGATTGAGCCATGGCTCGGGGTTGGCGCCGCGGCCGGCCCGCGCGCAGGCGTCGAATGTCCCCACCCCTTCGGCCAGCGCGGCGGCGATCGGCGCCACCTGCGCACGCAGACTGGCGAGGTCGAGGATCTGAACCCAGCCGCCGCCGTACTGTAGATCGAAGTCGGAGTTTGCCACGTACAGCGCCGTACGGCCCGGCGAGACGACCAGACCCGTGGGGAAGTACAGGCGCGTCGGGTCGGGCTGGCGGCCCTCCGCCTCCGTGAAGCAGCCCGCCGCCACGGCGAGCAACGGGGCAAGCAGCAGGCGCTCGGCTCTGCGACCTCTGATCAGCATGGGACCGGGGAGGGGCAGAGGCTAGCAGCCTGCCGGCAAACGCGGAGCGTATTTCGACCTAGCTCTTGAGATCGACGACGATGACGCCGCGCTCGGCCTCTTCGTCGCTCGACTGGGGGAGGTCGGAGTCTCCCGGCACAGCGGGCAGCGGGAGCTCGACGCGTGGTTGGATTTCCTCGCGCCGTCGCCGTTGCTCCTCCTCGCGTTGGCGGATCTGCTGGATGATGAACGGAGGCAGCACGGCAGCCCTATCAGGCGCGCCCCAACCGGGGCAGCGCTCTCAACTCACAATCTAGCAACGCCCGGCCGGGGGTCAAGCTCTTGGCGGGCGGCCGGGCGCGGCGGTGCTAGGCTCCGGCGCACGCCATGGCCCGCTCCGCCCGCCGCCGCCTGCGCGCGCTTGCCGCGCTCCTCCTGGTGCTGCTCGCCGGTGCCGAGGCTCGGGCGGCCGCCTTCGATCTGGGCGACACGAGCTGGGAGGGCTGCTCCGAGCTGCTCGCGCTGGCGCGCCATGAGCTCGGCGAGGAGAGCGTCATCGTGCGGGCCGGGCTCGACTGGGCATCGCTCGGGCCCGGCGACGGCGTGCTCGTGCTGCACCCGCTCGTGGCGCTCGACGTGGAGGAGGCGGCGGCCTTCATGATGGAGGGCGGGCGGCTCGCCGTGGTCGACGACTACGGCCGCGGCGAGGAGCTGCTCGCGTACTTCGAGATCCGGCGCGTGAGCCTGCCGAGCCGCCCCATGGCATTCCTGCGCCAGAATCCGGCGTTGCCCATTGCCGAGCCGGTGATCGACGGGCGGGATGGCCGCGTGCTCGGCCCGCACCCAGTCGTGAGCGAGGTCGACCGCGTCGTGCTCAACCACGCCACGGGCCTGCTCCGCGAGCCCGAGCCCCTGACCCCGGTGCTGCGCGTGCGCGCGGTGGGCGAGAGCGACGCCGTCGTGGCTCTGGCGGGGATGGTCGGCAAGGGGCGCCTGTTCGCCATGGGCGATCCGTCGGCCTTCATCAACCAGATGCTGCGCTACCCTGGCAACCAGCGGCTCGCGGTGGGCCTCCTGCGCTACCTCGTGGATCGGGAAGGCGCCAAGAGCCACGCCGGGCGCCTGTTCCTGCTCGCCGGTCGCTTCGACGAGCGCGGCGCCTTCGGCGGGGACGAGCCGCTGCGCAAACGGGTGGAACGGAGCTTGCGGGCCCTGCGGGACGGCATCGGCATGGTCCGGCGCGAGGGCCTGCCCTGGTGGCTGCACGTGGCGCTGGCCGCGCTCGGCGTGGCGTTCCTCTTGCGCTGGGCTGCCCGGGCTCTGGTGCGGCCCTACCAGCCGCGCGTGCCCCAGTTCGCGCAGGAGACGCCGGCTCTGGCGCAGGGCGGGGTGGCCGGGCGTGTGGCGCTGCTCTCGTCGCCCCTCTCGCCCCCGGCCCTGGCGCTGCTCGAGGTCAAGAGCGTCCTGACGGAGGCGCTCAGCGCCGAGCTCGGCGAGAGCCGGCTCGCCACCGTGGAGCGCCTCGTGGACGTCCTCGGGCAGCGCGGCCTGCTTTCCGTCGCGCTGGCGGCGCGCCTGCGGCCCGTGCTGGAGCTCATGCGCCGCGCCGAGCTGGCGATCGTCTCCGGGCAGCCCGCCCGCGTGCGCGCCGCCGACGTGCGGCGCGCGGCCGAGGTGGCCGGCGAGGTGCTGGCGGCCGGCGGCGTGGAGCGGAGCGCCGCGAGCGACCCCAGGCCGGTGGACGGCGCTTCCGGCGCAAGCTAGGGTCCTGTCGTGGGCGGCGGTCCGGCATCATGATGGAGGCGGAGCTCATAGACGAGGTGGCGGCGGACAAGGCCGTGCTCGACGACGTGCGGCGCGAGGTGGCCAAGGTGTTCATCGGGCCGTCCCGGGTCGTGGACTTCATGCTGGTGGCCCTGCTCGGCCGGGGGCACGTGCTCTTGGAGGGGGTTCCGGGGGTGGCCAAGACCACGCTCGCCAAGGCGTTTGCCAGCGCGCTCGGGGTGACGGCGCGGCGGATCCAGTTCACGCCCGACCTGCTCCCGGCCGACATCACCGGCACGCACGTCCTGAGCCCGCAGCGAGGCACCTTCTCCTTCCGGGAGGGGCCGGTCTTCGCCAATCTGGTGCTGGCCGACGAGATCAACCGGGCCCCGCCCAAGACGCAGGCCGCCCTGCTCGAGGCGATGCAGGAGCAGCAGGTCACGAGCGAGGGCGAGAGCTTCCCGCTGCCGGCGCCCTTCGTGGTCGTGGCCACGCAGAACCCCATCGACCTGGAAGGGACCTACCCGTTGCCCGAGGCGCAGATCGACCGCTTCCTCGTGCACGTCGTGCTGGGCTACCCGCGCCGCGAGGACGAGGTCGCCATGCTCGTGGCCCACAATGCGGAGCTGCCTCGGGCCCGGCCCATCCTCGACAGCGGCTCGCTGTGCCGGATGCAGGCGCTCGCGCGCCGGGTGCACGTCGAGCGCGATCTGTACGAGTACGCCGTGGGCATCTCCGCCTTCACCCGCGCCGACTCCCGCGTGCTGCTCGGGGCCTCGCCGCGCGCCACGCTCGGGCTGGTGCAGGCGGCCAAGGCCGCCGCGGTGCTTGCCGGCCGGGACTTCGCCACGCCTGACGATTTGCGCGAGATGGCCGTGCCCGTGCTCGCCCACCGCCTGGTCCTCGGGAGCGAGCTCGAGGCGAGCGCGCGCACGCGCGAGCAGGTGGTCGAGGCGGCGCTCGCCAAGGTTGGCTACCGCAAGGCCATCAGGCCAGTGTGAGCCGGCGCTGGGCCGGGCGGGCGGCAGATGAGCATCTACCCCACGAGCACGGCCGCCCATGTTGCCGTGGTCGGCCTCGCGCTGCTCGCCGCGGGAGTGGCGCTGCGCGAGCCCGGCGTGGCCGCCTGGGGAGGGGCGGTGGTGGTGGCAGTGGCGCTCGCGCGCCTTCTCACGCTGCTCGGCGTGGCCCGGATCCGGGCGGCGGGCTTCGAGATGCTGTGGAACGAGCCGCGGCGGGTGGTGCGGGTGGCATGCGGCGCCACGCGCGTGCTCGCGGCCGAGCTGCGCAACCGCGACACCCGTGCGGTGCGCTTCGACAACCTGCGCGTCGTGGCCTCCCCCGCCCTGCAAGCCCGGGTGGAGCCGACGGCGGGGGAGGTCCGCGCCTCCGGGGCGGTGCTGGTGCAGGTGCATCTTCGCGCGCGGCGCGTCGGCTTCCACGGTGTCCACGGGCTGTCGCTGGAGGTGCGCACCGGCCCTGGCCTGTTCGAGATCCCCCTGACCTTCGCCAATCCGTTCGGCCTGGAGGTCCTGCCGCGCGCGCTCGTGCCGGCCCTGGCGAGCCCACGCGGCGGACGCTCGCGCCGGCTCGGCATGGCCGGCCGGGCCGGGCGCGCCCGCGGCGACGGGACGGACCTGCGCGAGCTGCGCGAGCACCACAGCGGCGATCCCTTGCGCCGGATCGCCTGGAAGGCGAGCGCCCGGCGCGGCGTGCTCGTGGTGCGCGAGTTCGAGCGGGAGGAGCGCGACGTGGTCGTGCTGGTCCTCGACGCCTCGGTGGAGCTCTGGGCGGGCCCGGTCGGGCAGGCGCCGCTCGATCACGCGATCGACGTGACGGCCTCGCTGGCCATGAGGCATCTTGGCTCGGGCGACCTGGTCGGTCTGTGGCTGGTAGGCGGCAGGGAGCTCGGGCGGGTGGCACCCGACAACGACCGCGCCCAGCTCGCCCGCATCGCGGCTCTGCTGGCCGGCCGCACCGGCGTCTTGGACGCGGATCGTTGCGGCTGGGACGAGGCCGATCTGGCGGCCCAGGTGCTGGAGCACGCCCGACCGCTCGATCCGACGCTGGTCGCTGACGGGGCGAGCATGAGCATCGATCGGCTCGCCAAGCGAGTGGCGGCGCTGCGCCGGCAGGCGCCGTTTGCGCGGCCGGCGCCATACGGCCGCAGCGGGCGCGACCGGCGCTTGCGCCACTACGCGGCATGCTTCGGCCTGCACGCCCCTGCCCGGCTGGAGCCGGACCGGCCGCGCAGCACCCTGTCGCTGGCGGAGGTGCTGGGCAGGCTCGCCAAGCGCGCCGGCCCGCGCCCGAGCGTGGTGCACGTGGTCGCGCCCGTGCCCGCCGACGAAGGGCTTGCGGAGCTCGGGGTTGCCGTGCGCCGCCTCAAGACGAGTGGGGCCGTGGTGCGCTGGAGCTCGCCGCCGCTCGAGGCGGCGCTCGCGGGATCGGGCGCGCCGGCGCCCGCCAGCGTCTCGACCGGCCGTCCGGATCTCGGGGAGACGGTGGCATGGGCCGTGCGTACGCGGCTGCGCGCGGCCGAGCGACGCGGGGAAGCCAGCCTGCGTGCCCTGGGCGTCCGGATCGTGCCGCCGGGCAGCCGCCTTGGGGCGGACGAGGGAGCGGGAGACAAGCGGGCGCCGGAGGCGGCTCCGTGAGGGCGGCCCGGGATGAGCATCCTGCTCGGCCCGGGGCCGGACGAGCGGGCACGCGCTCGCTGCTTCGGGCCCACGGTCTGCACGCCCGCAAAGCGCTGAGCCAGAGCTTCCTCGCCGACGCGCACATCGCCGAGCGCTGCGCCGAGGCGGCCACGACGCCAGCGGGCGGGACGGTGCTCGAGATCGGCGCCGGCCTGGGCGCGCTCACCCGGCCGCTGTGCCGCCGCGCCGCCCGCGTCATCGCGCTGGAGCGCGACGGCCGGCTTGCCGCCGTGCTGCGCGAGACGCTGGCCGCCGAGGCATGCCTGAGCGTCGTCGCGGTCGACGCCCTGCGCTTCGACTGGGCCGGGGCCCTGGCCTCCGGGCCGCGGCCGCGCGTTGTGGCCGGCAACGTCCCGTACGCCATCAGCGGCCGCTTGATCGAGCGCACGATCGGTCTGTGTGCCGAGATCGATCGCGCCGTCTTCATGCTCCAGAGGGAGGTCGTGGACCGGCTCTGCGCCTCGCCGGGAAGCCGGATCTACGGCGCGCCCAGCGTCTTCGCGCAGGCGGCCTTTGCGGTGCGCCGCCTGCTGCGCGTGCGCCCCGGCGCGTTCACGCCGGTGCCGGCGGTCGAGTCGGCAGTGGTGGTGCTCGAGCCGCTACGGCCGCCGCGGGCGGCGGAGACGGAGGCGTTTCGCGCCGTCGTCAGAGCGGCGTTTGCCACCCGGCGCAAGACGCTGCGCAACGCCTGGGCTGGCCTCGGTGGCTGGACGCGCGACGAGCTCGCGGCGCGCGCCGCGCGCGCGGGCATCGCGCTGGGCGCGCGTGCCGAGACGCTGAGCGTCGAGGCGTTTGCGCGCATGGCGGCGGAGCTGGAGGGGGGCATAGGCTCTTGGCGGCCAAGTTGATACCGATTCGGGCAGAAGTTGCAATGGGCGGCGTCGTGCAAGGGATAAGGGACAAGGGGCAAGGGGTAAGGGTCCGGATCTGTACCGCAAGCGAGTGGCCGTACCCCTGCGCGCGACGAAGCGCAGGGGCTGGCGGAGTGCTACCGCGAAGTCGAACGCGTGCTCGCCGGCCTCGTCCGCTTCCTGGAGCGAACGTGGCAGCGCAGGTAGCCGCCGGCGTCGAGCGGGCGGCTGATGGCGATGGTTCGAGGTCATGGTGAAGGTGATGGTGATGGGGAAGGTCATGGTCATGGTGAGGGTCGGTCGGGGACGGCCCGGCGGGCGAGCGGCGCGCCAGCAGAGCTGGCACGCCGCTCGCGTCGCCTGGCTTCGGGGGCCCGGGGCAAGTGCTCTCGGGCAGACCCTGGGGTGGCGTCACGATGCCCTCCTTGTCGCTGCGAAGGAGGGCATCGTGACGCCGCAACCCAGTTCCAGTTCGTCCCAGCACACC
>JACQWT010000149.1:0-19905 GCA_016209145.1 Deltaproteobacteria bacterium
CGCCCGGCGCCGGTGCGGGCGGCGCTCGGCAAGGCCATCGCGCCACCGGAACGCGCGGAGCCCGCGTTCTCGACCCTGCCGTCGCCCGACCGGCGCTCGGCCCTGCTCGTGGCCTACGAGGGGACCGAGGGGCCGAGCTTCGTGCGCTTCCTCTACGAGGGAGCCGGCGAGCCGGGCCCGGTGCGCGTGCTGCGCGGCGCGCTTCCGGTGGCAGCCTTCGCCGCGCCCGAGCCGCTGCTTGCCACCGCCGGCGCCGCGGGGCTGTGCGTGGGCCCGCTCGACGAGACGCGCGGGCCGGCGCACTGCCGGCCACAGGCCGCCCAAGCGATCGTCAGGATGGAGAATGGCCTGGCGCCGATCGAGCAGAGGCTGGCGTCGGTCGAGAGGGCCGGCGCGGCCACGCCCGCGAGGCCCGCCGCCCCGGCGAAGAAGAAGGGCGCCAGAACCGGCAAGCGGCGCCCGGCCCGCGCGAAGCGTGGTGCCGCGACGGGAGAGCCCCGGCCCCCACCGGCATCTGCGGCTCTGGGGGTCAGCATCTGGCTGCGGCGGCTCGGACCCATGGGGGAGCCCCAGGGCGAGCCGCAGGACACCGGCCTGCGCTTTGTCCCGCCGCTCGCGGGCATGGCCCTCAACCAGGCCGTGGCCGCCGGCTCCGGCGTGGAGCTGCTCTGGTACGAGCAGGCGGAGGCGGCACGCGCGCCAGGCGCCGGCCGCGGGAGGGCCGTGCCCCGAGCGCGCCTCGTCGCCGGCCGGCTCGACGCCGCCGGCCGCTACGATCCGGCGAGCCGCAGGGTGCTCCTCGAGGGCGAGAAGGGCTGGGGCTACATCGAGGGCCACGTCGAGCCTCGCCTCTTCGCCGCGGCCGGCGACGCGGTCTTCGTGGGCCGCGTGCTGCCGTCCGGCGCCGCGGCCGGCGGATGCGAGGCTCGGCCGCTGGCGGGCAACCCGGCCGAGCTGCGGCCGCCTGTGGCCGTGTGCGCGGTCGATCCTTTCCGCCTCGCCTCGCCCGCGCCGATTTCTGCGGCCGAGCTCGCCGCCCTGGACGCCGTCTCGGGCCTGGGCCCCGTCCTGAGCGAGGGCCAACCGCCGGGGGAGGCCGAGCGCGTCGCCTGGGTGGGAGAGCGGGGCTACTTCCTTCAGGGGGGCAAGCTCCGCTCGTTCGGCCGCGCCGGCACCGGCGTGCGCGACGAGCCGCATCCCTTCGTGGCCGAGCGCAGCCGGATCTTCTGGGGCGTGCTCGGGCCCGAGGGCGAGGGCCTGGCCGCGACCTCGGGCGGCCTGGTCGAGCTCGGTGCCGGCGCCTCGCTGCGGCGGCACGAGCTGCCGGAGCCGGGCGCGGCCTGGTGGCTTGAGCCGGAGGCCCGGCCGCAGGTGGCGCACATCGGCGCGTCGTGGTGGGCCATCAGGCCCGCGCGCGGCGAGGGCCGGCGCGGCGGCGACGTCGTGCGGCTGCTCCCGAGCCCCGCCGAGCCGTCCCCGCTAGCCGCGCTCGCCTACCCGGACAGCAGCGCTCTCGTGGGCGGAGCACGCCGGGGCCTGTTCGTGGTGCGAGGGGCACGGCTCGGCGTCTACCGGCTGGGCGAGGACGGCACGACCGAGCTCCTCGGCAGCCACCGCGCCGACCTGCCGCTCGGCTTCTCGGCCGTGAGCCGGGCGGGCGGCGGTGCTCTGCTCGCCGGCATCGGCCGTGACGGCTACCCGGTCACGCTGGCGCTGGGCGACGACGGCCGGCTCGCCGGCACCCATCGCGGCCCCCAGGCCGTTGCGCCCGGGCCGTCGCGCGTCTGGCTCGTGCCGCGCGCCGGCGGCGGTGCCCTGCTCGCCGACCGGGGCTGGCGGCACGCAATCTGGATCGACGACGACGGCCGCGTGCTCGCGACCCGACCCTGGCCGCGGGAGCGCGCCCGGAGCGCCTGCCTCGACGGCGAGCCCGCGCCTCTCGTGCTGCCGGGGCCCGAGCCCGGGAGCATGGTCCGCCCCGCGGCGCTCGGCGAGGGCGGAAGCTGTGTGGTCGGCCTGCCGGTGTGGGGAAAAGAAGGCTCGCTCTTCTGGCTCGGAAGCCGCATGGACGGGCTCGACAGCAGGGCCGTGCTCGGCGTGCTGC
The DNA here is from genome assembly GCA_016209145.1 of Deltaproteobacteria bacterium. Classification (GTDB taxonomy): domain Bacteria; phylum Myxococcota_A; class Polyangia; order Polyangiales; family Polyangiaceae; genus JACQWT01. The sequence goes on from JACQWT010000149.1 coordinate 2,105, forward strand.
GCCTTCCCGAGACGACACCGGTGCCGGCGCCAGCGGCAGCGTCCGGATCGGCGGAGCCGGCGGCAGCGCCCGCGCGCACGCCAGGCGGTGACGGCCGCTGCCCACCGGACATGGTGCTCGTCGCCGGCCGCTACTGCGTGGACCGGTTCGAGGCCAGGCTCCACGATGCCGCGACGGGTCTCGCCCTTTCGGCCGACTACGCCGCGAGCCCGGACATGGCGCGACATGCCTGGCAAGAGTGGACGACCGGCCGCTGGCGTGTTGGCGATCTCGCCGCGCGCGCGCTGCCCCTGCCCCTGCTGCCGGCCTGGCAGCTCTCCGCCGCGCTGCGGCCGGTCGCGCGCAGCGAGCTCGGCGTCGTGCCGAGCGGCTACGTGAGCGGTCTCGTCGCCGAGCAGGCATGCACGAGCGCGGGCAAGCGCCTGTGCACCGTGGAAGAGTTCGTCACGGCCTGTCGCGGCGAGAAGGGCACGCTCTTCCCCTACGGTGCCGACTACGAGCCCGGCGCCTGCAATGTCTTCCGGCCCGAGCACCCCGCCGCCATCCTGCACGGCAACGCCTCGCTCGGGCACCTCGATCCGCGCCTGAACCGCGTGCGCGCCGGCGAGGGGCCCCTGCTGCGGCCCGCAGGCGCCACGGCGCGGTGCGCGAGCCGTTGGGGCGACGACGAGATCTACGACCTCGTGGGCAACCTCGACGAGTGGCTGGACGAGCCAGGCGGCGCCTTCGCCGGCGGCTTCTACGCGCGCGCCACGCGCCAGGGCTGCGAGGCCCTGATCACCGCGCACCCGCGACGCTACCTCGACTACTCGACGGGAGTGCGCTGCTGCCGGGATGCCAAGCCGCCGTAGCTGGGCTTGGTCCGCTTTCGTGGACTCCCAACGAAAGGCGGACACCGTGCGAAACATGGAGAGACAGAGGCAGCCCCGCCGGCGCTACTCGGTCGCGAAGCCGCATGCCGTGAGCAGGGCCGCCCGCACCTCGGACCAGCGCGCCGGAGGCAGCAGACAGAGCACGCCTTCAAGTCGGCCCTTCTGCGCCAGCGAGATGTGGTCGAAGTTGAGCGCGCACGGGACCGGGACGCCGTCCTCCGGGGTAAGGACGACCTCGCTGCGCAGACCACGGATCGTGCGCGTCGCGGGCACGACGATCACTTCGCCGAGATGCTCGACGACATCGTCGCGCGCCAGGACCAGAACCGGCCGACGCTTGTCGGGCGGGCCGAACGCGTACCAGCGGATCTCGCCACGCTTCATCGGACGTCATCCCATCCTTCGGCCTCCCAGGCGAGCGGGTCGTCCGCCTCGTCCGTGAGCTCGTCGCGGGCCACCGGAACGCGTGCGTAGGCATCGGCGTCGGAGGCAGGTGCCGGAGTGCGGGCGAGCGCGAGACGCGCCAGCCGAAGCCGCTGCTCGCGGGGAAGCTTCGCTACCAGGGGCCACAGGTCGTCCGCCGTGATGTCCATGCATGGAATCGTACGCGCCGCATGGAGGCTGTCCAGTCCCACCACGAGAGCGGACGACGAGACGATCTCTGCGCGTCGCTCGCCGGCGGAAGCCGCCCCCAGCGCCCAGCCCCCTACCCCCATAGGCATTAAGCAGGCAATCAGCCGGCGGCCGAGGCGCCGCGCCGGCCGAGCGCGCCCGCAGCGCCGGGCCCGAGCGTACTCCTGTACGTGAGGGCCCGGCGCGAGGACGTAAGCCGGCCCGCGCGGATGGATCGGCCGCCGTCGTTGCTATCTACCCCACCCGCCGCAGCGCCAGCCGCACGCTCTCGTCCTGCTCCGTCAGCTCGGCGCGCGCGTCCGCGCTTGCCTCGCCCTGGGGCAGCGGGCCCACCACGAGCTCGGCGCACAGCGCCTCCTTCACGATGTGCGCCCGTGCCTGCTCCACCACGCGCCGGACGCGCTCGCCGCCGTCCACGAAGAGCTCGATGCGACCGGTGTACTCCAGGGCGAGCTCCTTGCGCATGGCCTGCACCCGGGCAAGCACCTCCCGCGCCAGGCCCTCGTCGCAGAGCTCCGGCGTCAGCGTCGTGTGCAAGACCACGACCCCGGCCTTCCCCCCGGCCGCGGCGAAACCCTCGGCCGCCACCACGACGGCCTGCACGTCGCCCTCGGCAAGCTCGACGCTCTGTGCGCCGAGCGGCACGCTCACCCGGCCGGTCGCCGCCAGCTCGGCCCGGAGCCTGCCGCCGTCGGCCTGCTGGAGCCAGGCCTGCACGGCCTTCATGTGCTTGCCGAGCCGTGGCCCGAGCGCGCGGAAGTTCGGCCGCAGCTCGTAACGCACCGCGTGCTCTTCCTCGCCGGGCAGAAGCCAGCGCAGCTCGTGCACGTTGAGCTCCTCGGCGAGCAGATCGGCGTAGGGCGCGAGATCCTCCGTCGCGTCGCGATCCGGCAGGACGACGTCGCAGCGCGCGAGCGGCTGGCGCACCTTGAGCTTGCTCTCGGAGCGCACTTGCAGGCCCAGCGAGACGAGCTCGCGCACGCGACGCATGCGGGCCGAGAGCGCCTCGTCGATCGCCGCCTCGTCGGGCGTGGGGTAGGCGCACAGGTGCACGCTCTCGGCCGCGGCCTCGCCCAGGGGCCGGCGCACCAGGTTCTGGTGCAGCTCCTCGGCGAAGAACGGCACGAAGGGCGCGATCAGCTTGCTCAGCGTCACGAGCGCCTCGTAGAGCGTGAGGTAGGCGTCGCACTTGTCGGCCCGGGCGCTCGCGTCGCCGGCCGCGGCCCAGAAGCGCGCGCGGGAGCGGCGCACGTACCAGTTGGACAGGGCGTCGACCAGATCGATGAGCCGCTGCGCCGCCTCGTAGGTCTCGTAGCGGTCGAGGTGGCGCCGCAGCTCGCGGCTCGCCAGCGCGACCTCGGAGGCGAGCCAGCGATCGAGCAACCCGCGCTGGAGCACCGGCCGCGCCGAGCCGCCGCGCGGCGAGAAGCCGTCGATGTTGGCGTAGATCACGAAGAACGAGTAGACGTGGCGCAGCTTGATGATGAAGTCCTTCTGCATCAAGCGCACGGCCGTGAGCGAATGCCGCGTGCTCGTCCAGGGCGGGGAGGCGGCGTAGAAAAACCAGCGGAAAGCGTCGGCCCCCGGAGCGGGCCGGGCGGGATCCTCGAGCCAGATCCGCTGCGCCTCGGGCAGGCGCGGCACGTCCTGGGGCGCCACCTCGAGCCCCTCGGCGCAAGGCTCGACCTCGAGCGCCGCCCGGTCGCCCGGCGCCAGCACCACCACCCGCCGGGGCAGGCCCTTGTGCGGCCTGAGCTCCAGGCGCCGGCGCGCGGCCTCACGCCCCTGACGGTAGCACTCGATCGGGGCCGACTCGCCCGTGAGATCCAGGCCCTCGTAGTCGGCCCGGGCGATGTAGGCCACGCCCTCGGCCGGTCCGAGCTTGCTCTTGAGCGCGCCCAACGCCTGGCTGCCGGCCGCGATCGCGGCGAACTCCAGGCGCACGCGCTCGAGGATCACGTCGGGCGGGGTGAAGTTGCCCCGGCTCTTGCTCTCCTTCTTGCCCTCTCGGTCGCAGACGTGGCCCAGCACCACGCAGCTCCGGTACGGATGCGGCCAGCCGCGCGGCCGCAAACCCTGACGCGAGAGCGTCTCTTCGTCAAACACGAGCGTCGAGACCATGAGCAGCGAGTAGAACCACCCGCGCGTCTGGTCGATGGCCTCGCTGATGAAGTCGGCCGGCCAGGCCGCGTCGAACTTCTCTTTCGCGCCGGGGCTCGCGGGAAAGCCGAACTGCGCGAAGGGCATGCAGCCGGAGTCGAACCAGGCGTCGATCACCTCGGGCACGCGCCGCATGGCCGCGCCGCACTCGGGGCAAGAGAGGAGCACGCGGTCGATCCAGGGCTTGTGCACGATCAAGTGCTCGCTCAGGCCGGGGTCGGCGCGCCGGGCCGCGTGGAAGTGCGCGAAGGCCCCGGGGCTGAGCCGCTCGATCTCGGCCACGCTCGCCGGCGCGAGCTCGTGCCGCTCGTCGCGCTCGCACACCCAGACGTTGAGCGGAGTGCCCCAGAAGCGCTCGCGCGACAGGGCCCAGTCCACGTTGTGGGCCAGGAAATCCCCGAAGCGGCCGCCCTGCACGTGCTCCGGCAGCCAGCGGATGCGCTGGTTGTTGGCGATGGCGTCCCCAATGCGCGCGGTCGTGCGGATGTACCACGCGGGACGGGCGAGCTGGATCAGGGGATCTTCGTCGGCGCGCCAGCAGTACGGGTAGTCGTGCCGGTAGGTCTCGTAGTGGACGAGCACGCCGCTGCGCTCCAGCTCGGCGCAGAGCTCGCGGTCGCAGTCCTCGATGTTGCGGCCCGCGTAAGCGCCCATGACCTCGGTGAACGTCCCGTCCGGCGCCACCGAGCAGATGAGCGGTACGTCATCGGGCCGCGCGTAGGTGGCGAGCAGCGCCCGGTGGGCGACGAAGTCGTCCTCACCGAAGGCGGGCGCCACGTGCACGATGCCCGTGCCCGTGTCCAGGGTCACGAAGTCCCCCGCGATCACCCGCCAGTACATCGCCACCTCGGCGCCGCCGGCGAGCCTGACCGTGCGCTCCCCGAGCTGGCGGGCGAAGGTGTCGAAGGGCGGCCGGTAGCGCTTGCCCACGAGCTCGGCGCCCCGGCGACGGCCGAGCGGCGTGAGCTTGCGGCCGAGCTTGCCGGCCAGAAGCTCGCGCAGCGCCTCGGCCACGATGAGCTGGCCGCCGCGGCCGTCGTCCACCAGGGCGTAGTCGACGTCCGCCTTGACGGCCGCGTAGCCGTTCGAGGGCAACGTCCAGGGGGTCGTCGTCCAGACGCAGAGCGAGACACCGGGCTCGTCCAGGAGCGGAAAGGCGATGTAGGCGCTGGGATCGTCCACGCTCTTGTAGTTCCACCCGACCTCGGCCGCGCTAAGCGCCGTGCCACCCTGGGGCCACCACCAGCAGACCTTGTGGCCGCGGTAGAGCAGGCCCTTGCGGTGCAGCTCGCTCAGGGCCCACCACACGCTCTCCACGTAGGAGCGGTGGAAGGTCACGTAGGCGCTGGGCATGTCGACCCAGAAGCCGATCTTCTCCGTCATCCGCTCCCAGGCGCCCTGGTAGCGGAACACGGACTCGATGCAGCGGGCGATGAAGGGCTCGATGCCGTAGCGCTCGATGTCCGCCTTGCCGTGGATGCCGAGCTCTTTCTCGACCTCGACCTCGACGGGCAGCCCGTGCGTGTCCCAGCCGGCCAGGCGCGGCACGTCGTAGCCGCACATGGTCTTGTAGCGCGGGATGAGGTCCTTCATCGTGCGCGTGAGCACGTGGCCGTTGTGCGGCGTGCCGTTCGCGGTGGGTGGCCCCTCGTAGAAGACGAACACGCCCTGGCTCGGGCCGGTGCGGCGCTGCTCCGCGCGCAGCGTCTGGGCGAAGATGTTGCGTTCCTTCCAGAAGGCGAGGATCCGCGCCTCGCTCGCCGGGAAGTCGAGCGAAGAGGGCACCGGCTCGAACGGCAGCCCGCTCGCGCCGGAGGCATCGTCCTCTCTGGCGGCCTGGCTCATGGCGGCCTTCCTAGATCGCAGCTCGCGATTCTCAAACAGGAATCGTGAAGCGCAGCGACGAGGTCGGCGCGGATGGCGGCCACCCCGTCGGCGCCCGCCCGCAGGCAGTCCGCCATGTTCTCGGCGCTGACGCCGCCCAGCGCGAGGAGCGTGGTCCGGCTGCCGCGGAGCGCTGCCCGGGCGCGGCGAAGCGCCTCTGTCCCGAGCGGCGGCCCCTTGCCGGGCGAGGCGAAGATCGGCGAGAGGAGCACGGCGTCGGCACCGGCTTGCATGGCGCCGTCGAGCTCGTCCAGGCCGTGGCAGGAGACCGAGACCCAGACGCGCTCGCCCAGCAGGCGCCGCGCATCCGCCACGCCGACCGAGCGGCGGCCGAGGTGTACTCCGTCGGCTCCCAGCACGAGCGCGAGATCGAGCCGATCGTTCACGACGAACGCGGCGCCGAGCTCGTGCGTGAGCGCGCGCAGGCGCTCCCCCAGCGCGAGCAACGCGACCGTCTCGAGCCCGGGATCGCGAAGCTGTACCGCGATGCGGCGGCGCTTCTCGGCCGGCAAGAGCGCGGCGGCCCGCAGCCGCGCCACGAGCGCCGGCTCCGGCGCCGCGGCGGTGTCGGTGATCTGGAGCACGAGCGGACAGTCCATGTCCTACGGACCGCCGTCGGCGGTGGCCGCCGCCAGATCCAGCCGCGCCGCCTCGGCGAAGCGGCTCGAGGGGTAGTTCTGGACGAGAAAGCGCAGCGCGCCCAGCCATGCCTCCCGGTTCCCGGCGGCGCGGTACTGCTCGGCGAGCTTGTAGATCGCCTCGCCCGGCGTCTCCTCGATGGCATGAGCGGCATCGGGCTCGCTCGCGCACTGGTAGGGCGCAGCGCTCAGCGAAGCTGTCAGGAGGAGCAGCGGGGCCGTGCGCACCACGGAGGGCAGCGTAGCGCACCGGCTCGCGCGGGCGCCAGCTTGCCAGTGCCTTTGGGACGGCCGTTGTGCCTGCTCGGCTAAGGCGTGTACGCTTGTCGGGGAGTGCGCCGCCATGGCCCTTGACCTCGTCGCCGAGCTGGAGGCTTTGGTCGATGCCCTGCATGCCGAGGGCGTCGACTACGCGCTGTGCGGCGCGCTGGCGCTGGCCGTCCACGGCCATCCTCGCGCCACCAAGGACATCGACCTGCTCGTGTGCGAGCCCGACCTCGCACGTGCGTTGGCGGTTGCCCGTAGGCTCGGCTTCGAGATCCCGGCGGCGCCGATGACCTTCGGTGCCGGCACGCCTCGAGCACGGCGCGTGCGCCGCGTTTCGAAGCCGGACGACCAGGCCAAGCAGCTTCTGCCGCTGGATCTCGTGCTCGTCGGCCCCGTGTTCGAGACGGTATGGCATGACCGGGTGCTGGTCCGATGGCGGGAGCGAGATCTTGTGGTCGTCTCGCGCGACGGCCTCGTCGCGATGAAGCGCATCGCGTCTCGTACGCAGGACGTCGCGGATCTGGAGAAACTGGAGGGCAAGGCGGAATGAGCCGGAGGCCGGCAGCGATCGACATGTCGCCCGAGGCGGTGAGCTCGCGCCTCGAGGAAGTGCGCAGCCTGTACGCCCTTGCCATGTCACTGGCGCGAGCGCGCGTCGTCGGTCCGCTGCGCGAGCACCGCGGCCGCCCCGAGGTGCCGTCACCGCCCGGTCGGGCGGTGGGCGGCGGCGAGTGGCGCCGGCCCTGACGGCGCGGGGCGTCAACGAGACACCGCACGCGGGCCCTGCTAGCCTCCATGACGCAGGCGGCGGGCACCATGGACGAGCAGGACGACGATCTCGGCGTTGTGGCCGGCGACACCGTCGCGGGCAAGTACAAGCTCGTCAAGCAGCTCGGCCGCGGCGGCATGGGCTCGGTGACGCCTGGTTCGACCGCGCCACGGCGCGCGACGTGAACGAGCGCTTCCAGACGGCCAAGGATCTGACGGCCGCCCTGCGCGACGTGCTCGCGCCGGGAGCCGAGCCGGCGTCGAGCCGCAGCGGGGCGACGCTCAGCGCCGGCACTCCCTCGGGCAAGGGCCTCGGGCCGGCGGCGGGGCCGGGCGAGGACGCCAGCGTCGTGGTTGACGTTGACAGCGAGGCCGAGCGGGGCTCGGACACGGCGGCGCAGCCTCGGAGCGAGGAGCCGAGCTCGGACGCAGCCGAGCCGGTCGCCGCGGACGAGACCGAGCCTCCGGCCGGTGAGACGGGCGAGGCCGCGGCCACGCTCGAGCCCATGGCCGCGACCCAGGAGCAGCCGGCACGCACCCGCACCGTGCTGGCCGTCGCTGCGGCCGTCGCGGCCGGCGCCGTGGCTGCCCTCGTGCTGTGGCCGCGGGCGGACCCGGTGCGCGAGGGTGTGCCGTCCACGCCGAGCGCCACAGAACGCACCCCGGTCATCGTGCTGCCGCCTGCCCCGAGAGCAGCGGCCTCGGCCGAGGCGCCCGCCGCCGCGCCCGCAACCGCACAGACAGCGTCACCCGCGGCCTCGGCCGCCGCCGCGCCGAGCGCGCCGGCGAAGCCGACCGCGGCCGCGAGGCCGCCGGCCGCTGCGCCAAGCCACCGCGCCGGCGCTGCCACGCCGGCACCTACCCCGCCACCGCCCTCCGCCCTGCCGGCGAAGAAGCCGGCGCCCGACGACGACCGGCTGGGGATCTAGCGAGCTAGCCGATCAGCCCTTCCAGCGGCGACGACGCGCTGGCGTAGAGCTTGCGCGGCACGCGGCCGGCGAGAAACGCCTTGCGCCCGGCCGAGACCGCCTCGCGCATGGCCTGGGCCATGAGCACGGGGCTCCTCGCCTGGGCGATGGCGGTGTTCATGAGCACGCCGTCGCAGCCCATCTCCATGGCGACGGCCGCGTCGCTGGCCGTGCCCACGCCCGCATCCACGATGACCGGCACGCGCGCCTGCTCCAGGATGATGCGCAGGTTGTAGGGGTTGCGGATCCCCAGGCCCGAGCCGATGGGCGCCGCCAGGGGCATGACGGTCGGGCAGCCGAGCGCGGCAAGCTGCTGGCACACGACCGGGTCGTCGGTGCAGTAGGGCAGCACGGTGAACCCTTCGCCGAGCAGGATCCTCGCCGCCTCGATGGTCTTGGCGTTGTCCGGGAAGAGCGTCTTGGGATCGCCGATGACCTCGAGCTTGACCAGATCGGACAGCCCCAGCTCGCGCGCGAGCCGGCAGGTGCGCACCGCCTCGTCCACGCTGAAGCAACCGGCGGTGTTGGGCAGGATGGTGTAGCGCTTCGCGCCCTCGCCGGTCAGCAGCCACATCATCGAGCCGGCGCCGCGCTCCTTGAGATCTACGCGGCGCAGCGCCACCGTCACGACCTCGGCGCCCGATGCCTCCAGCGCGGCGCGCGTCTGGTCCATGTCGCGGTACTTGCCCGTGCCGACGAAGAGCCGCGAGCGAAACCGGTGCGCGCCGATGACGAGCGCATCCTCGGCTTGGCCGCCGGCCGGCCCGTGCCGTGCCGCCTCCTGCTGCTCGCTCATGGCCCCGAGTCGTAGACCGGCCCCCTAGCGCGGCGCAATCCGGATCGCATCGTCCTCACGCCCCAGGCCGGGCCGCACCGCAAGCCCCAGCATGCCGCAGCGCAGGCGCGTCTCGCCGCCACCGGAGGGCTCGCGCGCGCAGGCGCTGGGCGGCTCGCGCAGGGCCGCCTCCAGCGCCGCGACGCTCCCCTGTGCCGCCCGGCGCTGCGCGGCCGCGTCGCCGTCGGCGGAGGCCCGGTGCTCGCGCGCCTCTTGCTCGCGCAGGAAGAGCGAGGGGCCGAGCAGCGCGGCATCGTGGAGCCGGCCGCCGTGGTCCATGGTCAGGCGTAGCTCGAGCGTGAGCTGCCGGTCCTCCAGGCTGCCCTCGCCCGCCACGCGGTAGGGCAGCTCGACGAGCTTGCTGCAGCGGCGGATCTCGGGTCGCGCGGCGTCGTTCTCGCACTCCGGGCTCGGCAGGCTGAGCCGGTAGCGCACCAGGAGCTCGGCCGGCGCCTCGGTCAGCGGGTTCAGCCAGAGCACGGGATCGAGCAGCGCCTGCACCCACCAGGTCGCTGCCTCGGCGGCCTGCCGGCGGGCAGCCTTCTCCGCCTCGAGGCGGGCCGAGCGCTGGGCCACGCTGCGCTCGTCCAGGGTGGCCCGCCGCTGCTCGTGCCGCCGCAGCACGAGCTCGGCCAGGGCCTTGCCGGCATGCGGACCGCGCGGCAACGCGCGCAAGTACGCCTCCATGCCGGCCACGGAGCGTCGACGCACGTCGTAGAACACGGGCTCGGCCCGGTCGAAGTACGCACGAACATCGGCGGCAAAGGCCCCGTCGGGACGATGCTCGAGGTAGTACCGGCTCGCGGCGAGCCGCTCGTCGAGCGTCGGGGCAAGACGCACGCGGCGGTACTCGGCCCAGTCCGCGGGGGAAGCGATGAATGCCCGCAGGCTGGTACAGCCTGCCAGGCCGAGGACGAGGCACAAGAGCAGCGCGCGGCGCATCACGCCCCTCCCGGCCGCCGGTCGGGCGGACAGAAGTTGCACTCGGTCGGCGCCTCGGGCGCGGCGTCGTCCACGTAGCGCGCGTACGCGTCGCAGTCGGCTGCCCGCAGCGCGCGCAGGCAGACCTCGCCGTCGTGCACCAGCGGATAGCACCCGGGCGGGAACTCCGGCTCCGACGCCGCCGCAGGATCGCAAGCATGCTGGCAGGCCTGGGTCATCAGGCCGCAGGACGTGCAGCTCTCGCAGTCGATGGTGCGCTTCTGCGCGAAAAACAGCGGCGGATCGAGCTCTGCCACCTCCTGGCCGCAACTGCCGATGTCGCCCACGGTAGGCGCCGCCAGGAAGAGCAGCGCCGCAAGGCCCAGCCGCGCCACGTCCCGCCTGCCCACGATCGCATCTCTCACGGCAACACCTCCAGATCCGCCACGACGCCGAGCTGGGCCGAGAGCACGGGGTAGACGGCGTACGCGGTCTCGTAGGTACCGGCCCCGTAGAACAGGTTGCCCACCAGCTCGGCCGTGAGCCCCAGCGCGCCCGTCACGAAGTACGCGACCCCGCCGCCGAGCTCAGCGCCGGCGTTGGCGTCGGGGGCCGCCACGAGCGCCGCCCCGAGCCGGCCGTAGGCGAGCAACGGATAGGGCCCGCGGTAGACGGCGAGGTAGGCGGCGGAAAGCGCCTGCTGGGCCACGCCCGCGAGGGCGACCGAGATCTGCACGGAGCCGCCGTGCTGCAAGCCGTCCGGCGGGCCGAAGCACATGCCCACGCCCCAGTTGGCGTACGGAGCGGTCAGGGACAGCGACTCGGCCGTCTCGCCGAGCTGCGTGCGCAGCCGGTAGGGGTTGTTGAAGCGCAGCCCGGTGCCAAACGCCAAGGTCGTGAAGAGCCGGCCGTAGGCCCCGCCCGGCTGCGTCAGGCGGCGATATCGCTCCGCGAGATCCGGATCGAGCTCGCCCGGCTGGCCTGCGGCCCGCGCGGCCGCCGGCTTCGGGGCGGGGCCGGCAGCACCGGCCCCCGCGCTCGGGGCAGCTTGGAGAACCAGGCCGAACAGCGCGGCGGCAGAGGGCGCAGCGCGCAGCGCTACCCGGGGGCGCGGTGCCCCGGGACGCGGCAAGCGGGACGGACGCGGGACGGTCACGAGCCCGTCATACTATACTACCCGTGGGCTGCGCCTGCGGATCAAGGGTGAAACCGATACGCCCGCGCCAACGGAGCGGGCACACGCGATCGGCAACGCCCGGCGGCCGTCGCGCATTGTGGACACGGGCGTGCCGCCCGCGGCGAGAATTCCACGCTGGGGCTTCGCCCCAGACCCCCCCAACCCCGTTCGCCCTGACCGGCGGTAACCGTTCACGCATTCCAACACCCGGCTCGTCAGGCGGGGCTGCGCGCATGAGCGCGCCCGGAGGCCCGGGCCGCAGCGTACTCCTGTACGCGAGGACCCGGGCCGAGGACGTAAGTCCGTCCCTTCGGGACGGGGTTCCCGCGATCGCGGCCGACTCGGCGAGCCGTCGTCGCTGGCACGGAAACGCCGTGAACGGGTACCGGTACGGAGTCGTCATTCCTCGATGGTAGCGCGCCGCCGGAGGCGACGCACCTTGCGCTCAACCCGGCAAGCAAGCTACCTCCGGCACGCCTGCTCGATCTCCGCGACGCCCTTGGGGATGGCTTGCGTCAGGTTCTCGTGCCCCGAGGCCGTCACCAGGACGTCGTCCTCGATGCGCACACCGATGCCGCGGTACTCGGCCGGCGCCAGGTCGTCGGCCGGCGATACGTAGATCCCGGGCTCGACGGTGAGCGCCATTGACGGCACGAGCGCGCGCGACTGGCCGCCCTCGAAGTAGCTCCCCGCATCATGCACGTCCATGCCCAGCCAGTGGCTCGTGCGGTGCGGGCAGTAGCGCTTGTGGCTCTCCTGGGCGATGAGCTCGGCCGGGTCGCCCTGCAGCAGGCCGAGGCGCACGAGCCCCCGCACCATGGTCCCGAGGGCGGAATCGTGAACCTGGTCCACCGTGGCGCCGGGACGAACCACGGCAATGGCGGCGAGCTCGGCCTCGAGCACGACCTCGTAGATCCGCCGCTGCGGCCCGCTGAACCGCCCGCTGGCGGGGAAAGTGCGCGTCACGTCGCTGGCGTAGAAGTCGAGCTCGCCGCCGGCATCGACGAGCACGAGATCGCCCGCCTCAATCCGGCGCCGGTTGCCGGTGTAGTGCAGCAGCGTGGCGTTGGGACCGGAAGCGACGATCGGCTCGAAGGCGACGCGCGCGGCGCCGCGGCGCAGGAACACCTCGCGCAGCGCCGCCTCCACCTCGTACTCGTGACGACCCGGCGCGGCGTGGCGCATGGCGGCGAGGTGAGCCGCGGCGGCGATGGCGGCCGCCCGGCGCAGGCTCGCGATCTCGGCCTCGCCCTTGACCAGGCGCAGCTCGTGCAGCGTGGCCTCGGGATGCACGATGCAGCAGGGCCAGGGCCGGGACGAGCGGTGGCGCCGGCCGCGAAGCCGGCGCACGGCCGCGATGACACGCTCGTCGAAAGCACGATCCAGGCCGAGCTCGTAGTGCAGCCGGCCGGCGCCGGCCAGGTAGTCGCCGAGCTTGGCGCCGAGATCGTCCAGGCCGAACGCGGCGTCGAGGCCGAGCTGCTCCTTGACGGCGTCGGGGGTGGGGCGCGGCCCCTCCCAGGGCTCGCGCTCCTGGTCGCGAGGCCGCACGAACATGACGGCCCGGTGCTCGGGGTGCACGCTCGTCACTACGAGCACGCTCTCCGGCTCCTCGAAGCCGGTGAGGTAGTACAGATCGGAGCTCTGGCGGAAGGGGTGCTCGACGTCGCAGTTGCGCAAGCTCGCCGCGGGCGCGTGGAAGATGGCCACCCCGTCGATGAGATCGAGCAGCCGGCGGCGGCGTTCGCGGAATACTTCCATGGCCGCTGCACAATAGCTGTACATTGCGCCCCGGTGAACTGCCGGTTGCGCTGCTGCCTGCTCGCCGCCCTCCTGCTCGCCAGTTGCCGCGAGCGCCCCCGCCCCTGGGAGGCGGCCGCGGACGGCGCGGCGGCCCCGCCGGTCGAGCCGTTCCTGCCGGCCCCCGCCGACGCCTCCTGGCTCGGTGACGGTGGCTTGCTCGGCACCGCCGGGGGCGAGGGCGGCGGCCCTGCCACTCCGCTTCGCCGGCTGGGCGGCCTGTGGGTGGGCTGCCACGATGGCTTCAGGCCCTCGGGCGAGCCGGTGAAGGACGTGACGCGCCTTTCCCTGATGTGCGGCCCCGCCAACGGCATGCAGCCGCTGTCCGACCAGCCCCTGACCGGCCGCGTGCAGGCGGGCGAGCCGCCCGTGCGCCACCGCTTCCAGGCCGTCGAGGGCGAGTGCTACCGGATCTTCGCCGTGGCCGAGCCAAGCGCGGCCGGCCTCGACGTGACGGTGCGCAGCAGCCGCGGCAGCCGCCTCGCCGGAACCTGGAGCGAACCGGGTTGGCCGATCGTGGAGCCCGACCGCCCCTTCTGCACGTTCGCCGCCGGAACTTTCGTCGTGGAGGTCACTGCCCGGCAGGGCTCGGGCCCCTACGCGCTACAGATCTGGCGGCTCCCGGCCCGGCCGGGGGACGCGGCGCGACCGGGGCGCGGCGATTGACGTGGCCGACCACCAGGGCTAGCAGGCCGGACCCATGACCGAAGAGCGCGACCCCCCGGCGGCGCGAGGCGAGGCCCGGACGGACGGGGCGAGCGGCGAGGCGGCGGGCGAAGAGGAGCCCGAGGGCCGGCGCCTGTTCGAGCGCACGGTGCCGGAGGTGATCCGGCGCCTCATCGAACGGGCGCTGGAGACGGGCGTGGAGAAGCTCTCCGAAGGCCCCGAGAACCTGCGCCACTTCCTCGGCGAGCTGCGGCTGCCCAAGGAAGCGCTCAACTACATCTACGGCCAGATCGACGACACGAAGAAGGGCCTGTACCGAGTGGTCGCCAAGGAGATCCGCGACGTGCTCGAGCACACCAACTTCGCCGCCGAGGTCGCCGACCTGCTCACGAAGCTGTCGTTCGAAATAACGACCCAGATCCGCTTCGTGCGCAGCCCGGCCGCACCCGACGACCGGGCGCCCGGCGAGGGCCAAGCGCAGGAGGCGCCCGCGCCCGAACCGGAAGGCGGCGGCGCCCTCCCGCGACCACGAGTCGTCTCCAAACTGACGGTCAAGGGCGGCGAGAAGCCGGATCGTCGCTCCCGGGAGTAGGTAGCCAATGGGCCCGCCGCCGAGCAAGCGGAGCGCGGCGGCCGCGGCCCGGAGCGCGCGGCTCAAGGAATGGGAGACGGCCATCGCGGGCCGTGGCGCCGCGGAGTTCACGGCCTACACCATGTCGGCGCCCCTCGCGGTAGGCCAGCTCCTGCGGCACGCCAAGTTCGGCGACGGCGTCGTGCGTGAGCTCATCGAGGGCAACAAGGCCGCGGTGCTGTTCCAGGACGGGCCACACACGCTCGTGCACGGGTGACCCGCCGCCTAGGCTCGCCCCTGCGCCCCCGTACGACGATGAGCCTGGCAACGATAGCGCGCGAGCTGTGCGCCGAGGTCGAGCGCCTGCACTTCGGCCCGCCGGTCGCCTACGTCTACAACCCGCTGCGCTACGCCCGAGCGGCGCACGAGAGCTACCTGCGGCGCTACGGCGCGGGCGAGAAGGAGGTCGTGCTGCTCGGCATGAACCCCGGCCCCTTCGGCATGGCCCAGACCGGCGTGCCCTTCGGCGACGTCGCCACGGTGCGCGACTGGCTGCGCATCGACCGGCCCGTGGGCGCGCCCGAGCGCCAGCACCCGAAGCGACCGGTGCTCGGCCTCGGCTGCCCGCGCGTGGAAGTCAGCGGGGCACGGCTCTGGGGCTGGGCCCGCGCGCGCTTTGGCACGCCGGAGCGATTCTTCGCGCGCTTCTTCGTGGCCAACTACTGCCCACTGTGCTTCATGCACCGAAGCGGAGCCAACCTCACGCCTGACAAGCTGCCCGCCAAAGAGCGCGAGCCGCTGCTCGGCGCCTGCGACCGGGCCCTGCGCCGCACGGTGGCCCTGCTCCGGCCGCAGTACGTGGTGGGCGTGGGCGCCTTCGCCGCCGGGCGCGCAGCCGCGTGCCTCGCCGGCCTCGACGTGCGCGTCTCGACCGTGCTGCACCCCAGCCCGGCCAGCCCCCGCGCCAACCGTGGCTGGCAGGAGGCCGCCGAGGCGGAGCTGCGGGCGGCGGGCATCGACCTGTAGCCGGCGCCGGCGTTTCCCCGGCGCCCCGCCGGCCGGCTATGCTCGCACTCATGAGTCGGCATCTTCCCCTCTGGCCGCTCGCGCTCGCCGCTCTCGTGCCCGCGCCGTCCGGCTGCGGCGGCAGCGACGAGTCGGCCGGATCGTCCGGCGGCGGCGGGCCGCCGGGACCGACCCAGATCGAGCCGTTCCCGCTGCCGGCCGCGCAGCACGAGCACGGCGATCCTTCCGGGCCGGAGCAGCAGATGCTCGAGCTCATCCAGCGGGCGCGCGCCAACCCGGCGGCCGAGGGCGAGCTCTTGGCGAACCTGCCGGAGGCGCAGACGGCCATCGCGCAGTACGGCGTGGACACGGCCAAGCTCGTGGCCGACTTCGCCTCGTACGAGCCCGCCCCGCCCCTGGCGTTCGACCCGCAACTCGCGGAGGCGGCGCGCTTCCACTCCGACGACATGGCGACGAACGGCTTCCAGGGGCACGAGGGCACGGCCGGCGACAAGCTCGCCGACCGCATCAAGCAGGCCGGCTACGTCTACAGCCGCGTCGGAGAGAACGTCTTTGCGCGGGCCAAGAGCGTGACCCACTGCCAGGCCGCGTTTCTCATCGACTGGGGCAACGAGGACCTCGGCCACCGCCTGCTGACGCTCGATCTGGAAAACCGCATGCGGCACGTCGGCCTCTCGATCATCGAGAACCCGTCCAACTCCAACGTCGGGCCGCTGGTGGTGACGCAGGACTTCGGCATGCCGATGGACGACTCGCTGCGCTATCTCGTCGGCGTGGTCTACGCCGATCTGAACGGCAACGGCGCGTACGATCCGGCCGAGGGCCTACCCGACGCCTACATCGTGCCGGACCAGGGCGGTTTCTACGCGGTCACGAGCTGGAGCGGCGGCTACGCCATTCCCTTCTCGCCCGGGCTGGGGGAGCTACGGGTTCAGCTCCAGAGTGCGCCGGGCAAGGCCGTGCAGCAGAAGACCGCGACGATCGCCGACGAGAACGTCAACCTGGACTTCCTGCTCGAGTAGCTATCCGCTGCGGCGGCCCCTGGCCGGGCCGGCGCGCGGCCTGCTGGCGGCGGCGCGTCAGGTAGAAGAAGTCGCGCGGTGATGCCTGCCCGACGTACTGCGCGGGGTGGAACTCGATGGCGGGGATGAGGGCGGCGACGGCGCGCGGCCCCCCGCCATCCTCGCGCCGGCCGTAGAACAGGAAGCGCGGGTAGGCGTGGTTCACGTCCAGCTCGGCCACGGCATGCGCTCCCGCGGCCTTCATCCCGAGGGCGATGGCCGGCGCGCTCATGGCCTCGCCCAGACCGTAGAACAGGATCTGTCGGGCCTCGTCCAAGCCGAGCGCCGAGCGCCGGATGATGGTGTCCCCGCTGACCGTGGCGCCCCACCCCTTGGCGTACTCGTCGTAGCGCAGCCCCTTGTGGATCTCGCCGGCCTCGACCAGGCAAGGAGGCATCTGCCGGTAGAAGGCCATGCGCGGCTCGCCGGCCTGGAGCGCGGGCCAGCTTGCAAGCTCCAGTGCTCCGTCGCCGTACTTCGCCAGGGTGCAGCCCCACTGGCGCGGCGGGAGAAAGGTCTTCCCGCCGAGCATCATCCCGTAGTGGCCGTGGGTGGCCCGGAAGCCGCCGTTGAAGGCCGCAACCAGGTCGCCCCGGTGCTCGGGCGAAACCAGGCCCTGGCGCTCTACGCGCGGCACCCGGGGCGAGTCCGGCTCCTCGAAGCCGGCCACGAGGTGCAGATCCAGGGCCCGCAGGTCGACGGCCACGACCGCCAGGCCGGCGAAGCTCCGGCGCCGATCGGGATGCACCACGGTCTTGCAGATGGCCACCGGGACCGCGGGATCGTCGGCATCGGGGACGGCGACCCAGATCCCGTCGGCCCCGGTCGCCACCTCGGAGAAGGGAGGCACGAACGGCCTGGGAGCGAACGGCGCGGCGCCAGGGGCAGCGTCCGGGACCGGTGCCGCCGGGCCCGCTTCGGGCTGCGCGCGCGCCGCCGCCGGCCGCGGTCCGGCCGGGGGCCGCGACGACGGCACCTTCCAGAAGCTCTCGGGCGGGCGATCACCGTAGCGCCAGCGGTTGTACCAGTCGTCGATGCCGTAGGCCACGTCCTCGACCCAGGCAACCGGGCCGGGCCCCAGCAGCGCGCGGGCACCTTCGGCCAGCGCGGGACCGAGCCAGGTGGTGCGGTGGATGCCGATCCAGAGCGCCAGCAAGGCGGCAAGCGCCAGCACGGTCAGCCGGCCGGCGCGCCTGGCCCACGCCCGGAACCGCCTTCGTGGTTCCCTGCGCTCGGCGAGAAAGCCCATTCTTCAGTGCGTGACGACCTCAATCGCGCCCGAAGCCAGATCGATGAGCCAGCTCGGTCCGTCCTCGTCGGGACGCCCGCCGGGCGGGCCGACCGCGATCTCGATCCGGCCTCCTGCTACGGCCCGCAGGTACACGCGGTATCCGACCGCATCATAGCCGAGGGGGCACACCAAGCGCCTAATTCGCGGATCGTCGGCCCCGAGCCGTTCGCCCGCCAGGACCACTTCGGCGCAGAGCAGCGTGACCTCGGGCCGAGTGCAGGCCCCGAGCTCGCGCCAGAGGTCGTAGCCCACGCTCGGATCGA
>JACQWT010000149.1:19910-21266 GCA_016209145.1 Deltaproteobacteria bacterium
CTCGCCGTGCTTGGCCCGGCCCACGATGTAGCGGAAGGCGTCGCGATCGTCCGAAACCCGCGTCGGGCCGAGCGGCTGGAAGCGCATCGTCAGGATGCCGAGGGCGACGGCGAGCTTCACCGTCGGCGCGGCGAGGTTGGTCTCGTCCGGCTCGCGGAAGCGGTGCAAGCGCACGCCCTGGGGTAGTACGGCCTGTAGCCGCTCCTGCAAGAAGACGTTCATGCCCAGCCGGCCGCCGAGCAGCACGCGCATCTCTCCGTAGGGCGGCCCCTCGCGGAAGATCTGCTGGAAGCCCTTGGCAATGGCCTCCTTGATCGCCACGGCGGCCTCCGAGAGCTGCCCCCGGAGCCACTCGGCGAGCCCCGCCCTGTCCACCATGATGCGCACGTCGCGCGGCCGGCCGTCGCGGGCGAAAAGCTGGACAAGGTCCGGGACCGGCTGGGGCCCCGGGCTCTCGACGATCATGCGCACCGCCTCCTTGAGCAGCAGCACGTTGACCTTGGCCTCGTGGCTCGAGTCGAGCGCCGCGCCCGCGCTCGAGGGCGGCTCCTCTTCGGGCGGCAGCTCGAACGGGATGTCGTTGTGTTTCATCGACGTGGCGCTGGCGACAAACACCTTGTAGGCCATGCGGTGCAGAAGCTTCTCGCCCCCGAAGTCCCGGAGCACCACCGGGCCCACGTGCTCGACCACGCGCTCGAAGCCGGTGGCCACCTCGTCCAAGGTGCCGGGCCGATACTGGCCACACAGGACGCTCGTCTCGCTCGCGCCGGCGTCGATGGCCACGAAGGGGATCGGCTCGACGCGAGGCTGGATGCCGAAGACGCGGAAAGCGTAGCCCGCGAAGCAGAGCACGCACGGGCCGGCGTCGATCACCTGCAAGAGGTCGAGCTCGTCGTAGGCCACCATGCCCGCCGGTAGACTGCGCAGGATGCCGCGCCGGATGGAGGCCAGCACCTGGGTGCGGCGGCTCTCCGGCCAGCCCGTCGGCATGCCGACCGCGTAGCGCAGGTGCAGGCCTCGCGCCCGCGTGTTGACGTGCAGGCCGATGTAGTAGGCGAACAACTCGACGGGATCGAAGGGGTCGTCCGGACCTATGCCCTCCTCGTCGACGACCGGCGGCGCCGGCGGCTCGAGCTTGTAGGTGCTTTCGAGATCCGAGCGGCCACACAGGCGGATGTCCTCGCCGCGCTCGATCTTGCCGGGCAGGGCGCCCAGCTCGCAGACCGACGCCTTGGTCCGCAGGGCGCGCTCCTTGCCCTGCACGAGCCGGCGCTCGCGGGCGGCGTTGCCGACCAGCACGTCGCCCCATTCGGTCAGCGGCATAATCACCCTGTCGCGCCAGGCCTTGAGCACCCG